>JADFMD010000133.1 GCA_022564055.1 Gemmatimonadota bacterium | reverse complement strand
CGCATCGGGGGCTATGCGTTGCTTATAAGTACAGCGTTGACCGCCGTGAACGCGGTCGATCGTTCGATCGTTCTCGAGGTGGGGCTTTTCGACGGCATCACTTATTACGCTATTGAAGGCGGCCTGTGGAGGGATCTCATATTCGCCGTCGTCGCAGCGTTTCTGGTGACCGGTTTCCTTCAAGTACGAAAGCTCCACAACCCAGGGGAGATCCGTCGTCTTCTCACGGGGCGGTACCACTACCCGGTGGAGGAAACCCGGATCTTCTTGTTCGCGGACATCGTCGGTTCGACGGGAATTGCCGAGCGCCTGGGCCATATGGCATACAGCAGCTTCCTGCGGGACTGTTTCTCCGACATCTCCGAGCCGATTCTCGCCTGGAAGGGGGAGGTGTATCAGCACGCGGGAGATTCCGTGCTCGTGACCTGGCGGATGCATAAGGGCACGCGCGACGCCGCCTGCGTGCAGTGCTTTTTCGACATGGTCCAACTGCTGGAGCGCCGGCGAGACGACTATTTGCGTCAGTACGATACCTTCCCTCGCCTCCGTGCGGGGATCCACGGTGGTGAGGTGGTCACGACCTGGGTCGGGGAGGCGAGGAAAGATCTAGCCTTCCACGGCGATACGATGAATACGGCGGCTCGTGTGGAGGGTGTGTGTAAGGACCTGGACGAGCAGTGCCTCGTGTCGGAGCTCGTCTACGAGGCGATCGAGCTGCCCCCGCATCTCAAGGCGCGATCGGTGGGTGAGGTGGAACTCAGGGGGCGGAAAGAGGCGCTCCCGCTTTTCGCGGTGGATCGCGTTTGACCCGTCATCCGGACGCAATTGCTGGAAGCTTCCGCTAGGGGAAGTTGCCGCGGGGGAAGCTGCCGCTGGGGAAGCTGCCGCTGGGGGAAAGTGCCCGCTAGGGAAGACGGTGCTCAGAAAGATGCGGCTATGACACCCTGCATCCAGAGCCCACCGCTTCAACTAGCCCCTCACGGGCAAGCAGGCGGAGTCGGTAATTCCCAGCGGGGACAGCGCTCGGTGCCCACCGCGCCTCCCACAGATAGCCATCACCCTTCTCCCGGATGGCCCGTATCTGCACCTCGGGATTCGCATCGTCGGCCAGAAGATCCCACTGGCCACCCCGCTCCCGCTCGATCTGAACCATCGGACCGTCCGCCGGGACCAAGGTGCCCGGTCTGAGATCGGTCCATCGGATTCGCACTCCCTGGCGACCGCAAACCCCCTCGAGTATCTCCCTGCGGAAGTCGGCCGAAATCGGACGAGGTGCCCAGAAGTGACTGGGGGTCTCCATATGAAATGCCACAACGGCGCCCACGGCTACGGTCGGATTCCCGCTACGGAGGCTGGTGGCCAATCGACCCAACTCGAACGCGAGCATTTCGGCGGTGTCGGGCCCGTAGAGCGTCGAGCCCCCTTCGTAGTGCTGTGCCTCGTATTCCTCGGCACTGGCCACGTAGCTTGCATAGCCATTGGCCAGGCTGACCGCGATCGCGCGTTCGACGCCGTCGGGCGCGCTCATGAGGAGGGTTTCCCGGATCAGAGCGCCCACCTCGGTCGTTGGCTCAACAGGAACTGATCCCATCAGGACATCACCCAGCCGGTACACGCCGAACTGAAAAACTTGAGGTAATGTGTGTTCTTTGATCAGCATGCCGAGCTGGACCTTCTTATGCCCGAAGCACCCGTCGGGCGTATCCCGTGCCGCCGATCCGCCCTCGTCGAAGTTCATGTCGATGAAGAACACACGGTGTTTCCAGGTACGGACGTAGCCTTTTTCTGCACCCCCAACCCCGGAAGCGCCCATGCGGGGGGGCCAACAGATCTGGTACGGACCCGTGTAGTTCCGAAGGTCTACGGAGGCGAACGCTCGCCCGATAGAAAGGTCCGACGAAAGCTCGGCGGCGGCGCGGTCGAAGATCTCGGTGGCGCGAGCCCCGAGGGCCGTTGCGAACGAGTCCACCTCGAGCCGCGTCTCGTCGAGGCACGATTCGACCTCGGACATGGGTGCCCGCCACGCTTCCGGCGCCGGGAGGGTTCTCGGACCGCCCGGCCGGCGTTCGGGGAGGAAGCGGTATAACCGGCACGGCACCGGGTCCCGCAAGTTCGCACCCACGTCGCCGTGCGCGCCCTGAGCGAGAAGGAAATAGGCTTCGCCGTCGGGGGTCGCGCCTGCTGCGCCCACGCCACCCGCGGCCGAACTCCCGGCATCGCCCCGGGCACCACGGATATGCTCTTCGACCACCCGAGCGATCACTCCGTGAATATCGCTGTCGAACAGGTTGTTGGACGCAGGGATGTTGCTGCTATGGATGGGGAACACGCCGTAGGCGCCGCGAGGCGCGCAGTTCTCCCACCGCCGATCGCAGCGATCGACGCGGAGGAGCGCGAAGGTGGAGTCGACCGCTTGCTGATCCAACCGGCGCGCCGCAGCAGGATCGACCGTGACGCGCGGAGATGTATTCCGCTCGTACGCTTCGTAGCTCCGGTTGAACGTGAAGTCCCAGACCGCCTCGAAGCGCCAACCGGCTATGGCGGGTTGCAGATCCGATGCGGCGTCCTCGACCGCTCCGGCAATCCCGTCGATCAAGAAGTCCGTGACCACCGGATCGAAGCCCAGGAAGCGTCCCGCGTTCTGATTGTATCCATCGGCGGCGAAGAAGTTTCCAGGACCCGAATGCGTATGGGTGGCCGAAAGCAGCAGGCGGTCGGCCCCGATCCCAGTGCCGGACCGAAGGGTTCGATCGGCGACTCTGCGATGAAGGATGAGCGAGACCATGCCGAGATCGACGACCACCAGCGCGACGCGCTCGCCCGAGTCATCCTCCAGGACGATCGCTCGTGCGTACAGTCGCTGCCGAAAGCCCACCGCCTGCCGGCTGTCCGCAGAAAAGGCACTCATGCCCACGCCCGGCGGCGGTGTGATGTCTCGAGTGCCGAACCCGGCGAGGAGGCCGCCCGGCACGGGGGCGGGAGGTGGAGCAGTGGGGGCCGGCGACACGGGTCGGGGGAGCTCCGTTTCGTGGATCGAGGCGCACCCGCTGAGACCCAGCGATCCGATGAGGCACAGCCATCCGATGAGGCTTGGCACAGGCCTCACCCGCGGAGTCCCGGCACCGGTGCCGCGGAGTTCTTTCCCACCTATAGATCTTGGCATAGCTCCCTCTCCGGACGGCAACGAGGAAAGGTGAAGCGTAGCCCGAGGCCCCACCACCACCGAGTCCGGTCGCGCGGCCCGCCGACCCGCACCCCAAGCAGTTTGGTTTCCGGATCCAGGCCCCGGACCCAGTGCGCATCGATCGTGAGCGAAGCGGTGACCGGACCGGCGGCAACCGGCAGGAGCGTCGTGCGAAGCGAAATGTCGAGGTGTGTGAAGCCCCGTTCCGCAAAGTTGTAGTCGGAGGCCTCGGTGTCATCGACGCTGCGTTCTTGCCCGAGGGCGATCCCACTTCGGCCCTCCAGAAACATCGATCCGATGGGGACGACCAGTCCGACCCAAACCGGGATCTGCAACGTGGCGGCTAGTTCGGCATAGACTCCGCCGACGCGGTCGACGTCCCAGAAGACGAGGGCTTCGCCCAGCAGGGGAGCCCCCGGCATGGCGCCTCGCGCCCCGGCGTACACTTCCCAGGTGTTCCCTCTCCTGAAATCCGTCCCCGGCTCTGGATCTTGCAGGAGGTAGCCGGTCAGGCCCGCTAGCACTTGACCCCGGGCCCCACCGACGGACGCTTCGATCCAGGGGCTCGTCTCGAAGGCCCAGCGCTCCGGAAGGCCCTCCGCCCCCGACGACAGATCCGTGAGCGACCAGACGCCGGCGGTCAACATGAGATCATCCCAGGCGACGGACCCGTATGCGGCATACTGGGTGGTGAGCCCCGGGTCCAACTGCAATCCCCGCCATTCGTACTTGCTCGCCAGCTCGATGTCCGTCTCGAGCGTCCACTCCTGCGCCAACAAGGCCATCGCTGGAATCCCGGCTGAGAGACCGACCGAGAAAAATATGAAGGCCCAAAACCGGATCACCAGACTAAAAGGCGAACCCGAGTCCGAAGTACAAGGCCGTTCGCTGCTCACTCCGGGCCAGCGAGATCTGGAACGTCGTCGCCCGCGTGATCGGAGCGATCCAGATACCGCCACCGTAGGACTTGTGCCATAGGTCCGATGAGAGGTCGTCGTAAAACACGCGTCCCAGATCTCCGAACCCGAACACGCCGAAGTGGGCAGGGAAGAGGAGGAAAAAACGCCCGAGGGACAGTCTCAATTCGGCGCTTCCGTAAAGCGATGAGCGCCCGGCGTAGCGTTGTTCGCGGAGTCCCCGCACATTCTCGGCCCCTCCGAGGAAGGCGGCCTCATAATAAGGGAACGTTCCCCACAGGTGTTTCCCCCCTACGCGAGTGGCTAGCGTGGGGTTCCCGCCACTTGGAGACAGGAAGGCCGCAAGCTCTCCCCTCGCCTCCACGATACCGTCGGCCAAATCGAGTGTCCCGGGGTAATATGTGGTACCTGCCGTCACGTGGTAGCCTCTCGTAGGCCATACGAGGTCGTCTCGCCCGTCCAGATCGAGCGAAGCCTGAACGCCGAGCTGCATGACCGTTCCGGACCCGTACGGCGCCGTCTCAGCGATGAAGTTGCCCGTGACGGTCGTATCGGATACGGTCCGCTTGAAGACAGGCCCGATGGCAAATTTCGTGTGCTCACCGTCGCCGAAGCTCAGCTCTGCAGTCACCAGGGTCTGACCCTGATCGGCCTTGTAGAAGCTCCTCGGCTCATCCTCCACGGTTTCGTTGCCGAGGCCATAAAAATTGACGATTTCCACTCCCGAGTAACGTCCCCGGAGGCTCAGATCGGCCCCACCCGTGAACAGCCCCCGGAAGTATTGCCGCAAGTCCACGAACGGCTTCGCTCGACCGAAAGCCCATCCGAATCTTGCCTGGGTGCGTGAAGTGTAGGGGTCTCCTAGGAAGCCAAAGCGCGTTTTCTTGACGCCGGCTGTCACCAAGAGTCCACGGTCTCCATCGTAGCCCATGCGGAACTCGGGGCCGGTCTGCGAGCCCCAGTCCAAATCCCGGGTCTCACCCGCCCACGACCAAGGCCGCGGGGCCGTGCGATTCTCGAACCGGATTCCCGAACCCTCGATAGTGGTTCTGGAGCCGCCGTCGAAGACTCGAATACCCCCTCCGGAGGACGAATTGACGAACTCGTCCCTACCGCCGCCACCGATAAGGAGGATACGGATGGATGAATCACCGCCGCCGCGGATCTGCGCGAGATCGTCTCCGCCGTGAAGGTAGATCCGGACTTCTCGGGTCTCGTCCGGAACGAATACGCGATCAAAGTGGGGCGAGCCCTGCGGGTCTCCGTTCGACCCTCGTTCCTGCAGAACGACATGAACGGCGCCATCGTCGAGACGGTCTATCGTAGCGACCTCGTCTTCGTCGGTGCCATGTATATCGGACCACTCGAAGACGATCTTGTAGAGATCTCCAGCCGCCTCCGCCAGGTTGTCGCGACGATTTCTCAGAGCCGCGTCGAGGTCGGGACCGAGAATTGCGTAGTGTTCCCTAGGCATGCGCAGGACGGCCTCCGAGATTACTTCGTCGGTGATCTCGGTCTTTACTTCCTCCACCGTGGCATCCCAGGTCGCTCGATCGAGTCCCACCAGGAGATTGCGATCGATGTCCCAAGCGTTGCGCGTGAGCGCCTTTATGTCGGGATATTCTTCTCCGAAACGAACCAGGCGGCGGTCGTACCGGCGGGCGAGCCCCTTCAGGAAGCCGTCGAACTGTACGAAGGCCTGATCCCGGTCGCGGGGAACGGGACGCCAGACGTATCCACCGCCCACATCGTCGAATCGAGCCCATAGGTAGTTGTTCTCACTACGGTCACGGTCACCCACGAGAATGTCGATCAAGCGAGCCTTCAGGAGCTCGTATTGGTCTACGCGATCACCGGGGTCCTCCTCGAGCTCGTCGAACAGGGCGGGGGTCTGAATGATCCGCCGAGAGCCGGCAAAACCGGCCGTTCCCTCCGGGCCATCGTCCGGCCGCTCCTCGAAGAGCGCCAGCATACCGGCGAACTGCTCTCGGTATTCACCGAGCAGAGGGCTATCGGGGACGAGAACGAGTAGTGGTTGCGGATGGAGCACACCGACCGCCTCGAGCAGTCTTGCCGTGATCACGGCTCCCGAGGGGTGAAAGGAGGACAGCTGGTCCTGCATGATCGCCTCGACCGGGGTTCCCTGCAGCTCCTCGGTCAACGCCCCCGGGGACTTGTCTACCGATCGCAACACGTAACGCCGACCGTCGACTCCCCTGAGGTGGAGGGTTTGTGTGGTCATGCCGCCACCCACATCGAACGGCGTCAGCCCGCCTCCACCCCACCGGGACAGGTCGGCCACGGGCACGCGGATGGGCGTGGTCCAGAGGTTGCGGTACCCCCGTCCCATGAAGGTCATGTACAGGCCGCCGGCATCGTACTGTTGCCCGGGGATGACCATAACGGAGTCGCTCGTGGGCGGGGGAGGACCCCCTGCCTGGGCGCTGAGCTGTGGGGAGAGCATTAAAAAAGCCAGGACCACCGACATGAATCGACACATACGCCCCTCCACTACGACGGGAATGACCGCCGAGTTCTGATCCAGGGTTAACCTGCGGGCACCGGAGAATCCACGCAAGAAATACTGGCCGCCGATCCTGCCCATGTGACTATGGGAGAAGCGGTAGGGAACCCCCCGGGTCGAGTAGGTCCCGGGCGATGGTGGCATCCAGCGCAAACACCACCACGAACATTCCGACGCCCAGCACCAGAGCGACCATGAAGACGTTGTAGGATATCCGCAGGAGCCGGAACTTCGTCTTCAGCACCTGTCCGAGTCCGTAGAGATCTCGCACCATGTTTACGTAGAGGTGGTCCGGGGTCATCATCAGGTCGCGCATACCCTCAACGAACTCCGCCTCGGAAAGATTCACGAAATTGCCGAAGAACAGGATATTGGCGTCGTTTCGGGCAATGTCCTCCAGGGTCAGTGGAACGTTGCTCACGCGTGGTCTCGCCGCCAAGACGGCGTATACGAGGGCCACGACACAGCCCACCAGTAGGATG
>JADFMD010000132.1 GCA_022564055.1 Gemmatimonadota bacterium | reverse complement strand
AAAGCGGCGATCGCACCTCCGTTGGTCTCGGCGACCACGATGCGATTCGCTGCTCTGAGCACCACATGATCCGAGTTGGTCGGGCCGCGAAGCGAATAGGAGTGCCCCTCATTGGCGATATCTCGCCAGGCGATGCTGCTTCCCTCGAGATCGAGCCCCGTGAGCCCGAGATCATACTTGTATGCGACCGAGGGCCGATCCGTGGAGGCGATGGCCTCGACCCGAATGAGATTGGTCCCTTCGTACACCGTCAGCACCAACTCTCCGGAGAAGGAGCCGAGCTGCATTCCAGGGAACGATACCTCGAGGCGGGCGCCGTCAGTCGTGACCACGCAACCCTCTGCGGCATAGACCGCGTCAGCACGACGGACCTCGGCGGGGGAGCGAGGGAGGCCTGGTTGTTCCGCCACGCCGGCCGCGGGCGGAGGATTGCCGCCGCCCACCTCGGGTCGCAGGTCGAGCGGGGCGTCCCAGAACACGTCCCATTTGTACCTATCGACGACGTCCTGGGTGAGCTCAACGCCCAGATTCCGAAGCGGAGTCAGTTGCTGGTTACTGATCCGTCGTAGCCCCTCCGTGATCTTGAATTCGATCCTCGCATCGGTCGCGAGGGTCGTCCAGGTTTCGCTTTCGCCTCGGAGGGCCAGCTCCGAAATGGTCGGCGTCCCGTCGACGATGGTGAGCGCAAGGCGGAGTTGTTCATCGCCGGCACCTGGCCATTGGACAAGCAGAACGTCGCCTGACACGCCCGCTGTGATCGCGCCGGTCGGTGCGTAGCTCGTTAGGTCACAAGCCAGCGGGAAAGGGGAAATGGAGCCTTGGACCAGCCCGGTCAGGGCGGCGGGACTGGAAAGAGTCAGGGCCAACGCGGCCGCCCATTTGGCCACCGAGCCAGGAAAAGCGGAACGCGGAAACGTTTGTACAGGGGAAGGTCGATCGTAGAACATCATCAGGACGCGCCCCCGCTGCTGGATTGGCCTTCATGGGAAGGCCGAAGACCGTGACCCTCCCGGCCAAGAATACCCGCTCTCCGGATGGGGGGCTACATTCGCGCCTCACTCCGACTCTTCGACCTCAGGCAGTGTTCATTATGTCCCGTTCGCTCAGGTCCCCCCGAGGGGGTCGTACTACCCGGGATCCGGGTCGCGTGGGGCTGCGTGTAGCTCGGGGAACGCTCTTGCTGGCCGTCGTGTTGGCTGTCACGACGACGTGCGCGACCTATCGGCTTTATAGCGACTGCGTCGCACCTTCATCGCCATGCCCCGAACAGGTGTTGGAGGATCAGGAAGCGGTTCTGTTCCTGGTGGGCGACGCTGGAAACCAGGAGTTCGACCGCAACCCCGTTCTTCAGCACATGAAGACGGCCGTGACCGCGCTCGACGAGCGCGGTGTTCCGACCACGGTGGTGTTTCTAGGGGACAACGTCTACGACGAGGGGGTGCGAGAGGGGGACGCTGAGGATCTCAGGCTCCTGGGGGCACAGGTCGAGGTAGTCGCGGGGACGTCGGGTCGGGCGATCTTCCTGGCTGGAAACCACGATTGGGCCAACTCGGGAAACGCCGAGGGACTCGAGCGTCTGATCAACCAGGAAAGGGCGCTCGGGGTCTTCAGTGAAAACGGTGCCGACGTCGGGCTCAGGCCTCAGGCCGGGTGTCCCGGTCCCGTGCGGGAGAATCTGGTGGATTCCCGGGGGAATATCTTGGCCGCCCTCGTTTTGCTGGACACGCCCTGGTGGATGCTGGAGCCGCCGACCGCGCCACGATGCCGCCAATCCACGAAGGAGGATGTGATGCGGGGGGTGGAGCGCCTACTCTCTGAAGCGTCGGACATTCCGGTAATCGTCGCGGCCCACCATCCGGTGAAGACGGGGGGACCACACGGAGGGAATACGGGCTTTCCGAGGTGGTTGGCCAATCGAGTGGGTTTGCTGCGTGAGGACCTGAACGCCTCTCATTACCGGGTTTTCATCGAGCGCCTGTCGGGGGTTTTTCGCCGTGCCTCGCGGCCGATCATATACGTGGCCGGGCACGAACATTCGCTCCAGGTCATCGAGGAGTCCTTGGACGGGACCTCCGTCCTACACCTCGTCTCCGGTAGCGGGAGCAAGGTCACCGGTACCCGGCCCATCGACGGTAGCCGTTTTTCGGCGGGGCTGCCGGGATATATGCGACTCGACTTTCGCTCCAACGGCAGGATTCAGCTCGACGTTCTCGCCGAGTGCTTGGTCGAGGCGGTGGAAGCGAACCTGTGTAGGGGGGTGGAGGCGGGCCGTTTTCAGAGTGTCTATCGCGCGCGCGTACGTTGAAGAATCCAGGCCGAACAAGAAACCCTCCACAGCTCGACTGGCCCCCACACCGGTAGAGCGGACCCTCCAAGGCTGGACAAGACCCTCAATCCGGTCGTAGGCTCGTACTTCGATCCCAGGCGCCTGAATACAGGAGACACCCAATGTCCATACAGATCAATGATGAGGTACCGGATTTCACGGCGGAGACCACGCAAGGGACAATGCACTTCCACGATTGGATTGGGGACGGCTGGGCCGTGTTGTTTTCCCATCCCAAGGATTTTACTCCGGTCTGCACGACCGAGCTCGGTTCCGTGGCGGGCCTTCAGACAGAGTTCGAAAAGCGCAACTGCAAGATCGTCGGTCTGAGTGTCGATTCGGTCAGCGATCATACCGAGTGGTCCAAAGATATCGAGGAGACCACGGGTAACGCGGTGGGCTTTCCGCTCATCGGTGACACCGACCTGGCCGTCGCCAAGCTCTTTGGCATGCTACAATCCAGCGCGACGGGCAGCGCCGGGGAGCGGACGGCAGCCGACAACGCCACCGTGCGTAAACTCTTCGTGATCGGCCCCGACAAGAAGGTCAAACTCACCCTCACCTATCCCATGACCACGGGGCGCAACTTCCAAGAGGTGCTTCGTGTCCTGGACTCGATACAGTTGACGGCCAAACACAAGGTGGCGACGCCGGCCGATTGGAAGCAGGGTGAGGACGTGATCATCGTGCCCTCCGTTTCCAACGAGGAAGCCGAGGAAAAGTACCCTCAGGGGTGGAGTTCGCCCAAGCCGTATTTGAGGATCGTATCGCAGCCGGACTTGGAGGAGCGGAGCGCCGGGTCAGACTGAGTCTGAGGCCCCGCGGCGGAGGTGCTGCGGGTCCTCTGTTCCGATCGATGACGGGGAAGGCCACGGTCCGGAAAACGTCTCCGACATGGATCACCTCCTCATCGCGGAAGTGGATGTAGCTGTCGCCGTCCGTATGGCCGGGGGGAAGGGGAGCGGCGTGAACCTCGCCCACCGAAACGCCTATGTTGCCACCCTGGCCCGCCAGGTAGTAGACGCCTCCCGCGACGTGGTGCGCCACGACCTCGACGTCGTCGGACCTTCCTTGGGCGAACGCTTCGCCGGGGGCGGGCAGCGGGCAAGGTGGGGTGTCCGTGCAGCTCACCATCGGCGGGCTTCAGACGGTGCGTGGGTCCTTACGGCAGCCGAAATACGAAGAGCGTGTTCCCCCCACCGCGCTGCCGAATCTCCCGTGTGATGCTCCGATAGTTCACGCCTCCACCGGCCGCGATCGCGATGTACTGAACGCCATCCACCATGTAGCTCACCGGGAACCCGCCAGCGGTCGAGTTGAGGATCTGCTCCCAAAGGATCTCCCCCGTGTCCGCGTCGAAGGCCCGGAACCGCCGGGCGTCGTCGGTCACGAAAACCAGCCCGCCGCCCGTGGTCAGCACCGAACCCCCGATCCCGGCCCTCTGGCGATGCGCCCAAAGCGTCTCGCCCGTCGCCACGTTCACGGCCGTGAACTGGCCCACCTGCTCGTCGGAATTCGGCACCGGTACCCGCCGGTAAGTCGCTGAGGCGTGGTAATCACCGACCTGGTGGTCCACCGGATTGAGCGCATATGTCATACAGGTGTTGTTGGTCGGGGCATAGAGAGCGTTCGTCTGCGGACTGTAGGCGACCGCTTGCCAATTGATGCCGCCCCCGTTGAGCGCCGGACAGACGAGGGTCTCCTCCTCGATCGCCGAAAGCCTGATGGCCTCGTTCGCAATTCCTTTTCGCCCCTCCACGTCGACACCCACGATCACGTTCTGGTAGCTCGTCTCTCTCGCCCAGAGGAAATCTCCGGTGGCCGCGTCCAGGGTCCAGACGATGCCCGGTTTGCCTGGGATGCCGGTGACCACCTTGCGTCGGCCACCCGGTCTGATGTTGGGATTCAGCCACGTGACAGCGTCGGGGTCCGGCGTCACCTCGGTCTCTACCAGGATGCGCTCGAAGGGGTGATCCTGGTCCCAATCGTCTCGTGGAAGGTGTTGGAAGTACCACTCGATCTCGCCGGAATCGGCGTTGAGGGCCAGCGTGGAGTTGGTGTAGAGAACATCGCCTCCGCCTGTGTCTCGCTGAAGCGATCCCCACGGGACGGGCACCGCCACGCCGACATAGATCAGGTTCAACTCCGGATCGTAACTCGGGGCAATCCAGGCGGAGCCTCCCCGGCGCTGCTCGTCCGGAAGGGCCCCCCAGGTCTCGCTTCCGGGCTCTCCTGGCTGGGGGATGGTGCGGGTGCGCCACAACTCCTCGCCCGTCTCCAAGTCGTGGGCCGAGATCCAACAAGCCGTGTTGATGTAGTAACAGCCGGACATGCCCGCGACGATCTGACCCTTGATGATCATCGGCCCGCCGGAGTAGTGCTGGCCGATCGTCCAATCACCGACCTGATGCTCCCATATCACCTCTCCCGTGCGAGCATCGAGGGCGACCAGGAAGGCGTCGTGCGTGGCAATGATGAGATGGTTTCCGTGTAGTGCCGCATTGCGGTTGGCACACGCGAGATTGGCCGCGTGTTCGACCCGTTCACGGCGATACTCCCAGAGCGGAGTTCCGTCCCGTGCATCCACCGCCTCGATGAAGTCGCAGGCCTGCGGCAGGAACATCACACCATCGTGCACCAGGGGGGTCGTCTCTTGCAGGCCCGGCTCCATGGTCCATGCCCACGCCAAGCGGAGGCTGCTCACGTTGGCCGTATTTATTTGATCGAGGGGGCTGTAGCCCCAGTGGCCATAATTTCCCCGCCACATCAGCCACTCGCCGTCCGGCGGGTTGAGCAGCATGTCCTCCGTCACGGGCGAATAGTTTTCCACGAGTGACTGAGCGCCCGTGAGGGGGCTCGCACTGAAGAACGCCATGAGGGCACTCACGCTGAAGACCCCGATGAGGGGCGCGAGAAAACAGGAGGCGACGGTTCGAGTCGTGCGTCGGCGCATGGGAGCTCGAAAAAGCATGGTCACCTGATTTGACTCCTCGTTGGAAGGGAGGTCGGTGGGCGCAGGGTAGAAGAGAGAAGCCAACGGGGCAAGCAGGGTCTGGGCGCGGGCGGGCAGCACCCGAGTCGGAGGGTCAGTTCAGCAATGGACGGACGTTGATCGTCACCTCTACGTCGGCGAATAGGGCTCCATCATCGGCTCGGCCGCGGCGGTCGCGCCAGGCGAGGCCCCCGCCTTTCTACAGAACCTCTGCTTGGAGCATGACGGCTTCGCACTTCCGGCGAATTTCGGTGGCGACCTGGAAGGGATCCCCCCTCACCAGCTCAGCCCGGAACAACTCCACCGAAAGGGCTCCTTGGTACTCCTTTTCGGCCAGCTTCCGGAGAATGCGCTCCAGCGGTGCGATCCCGTCGCCCGGAATCAGCCTTGAATCGTTATTGATCAACTCGCGGGGCCCGGCGAGCAGATCCTGGAAGTGTGCATGGGCGAGTTCCCCCGGCTCCAGCAGGTCGAGGTCTTCGAATTTGCTCAGTCCCGACCAGAAGTGGAAGAAATCGAGCATCGGTCTGACGTTGGGATGCGCCGCCTCCCGGATCACCTGGAGCGATGAAGCCAGCGTCGCCAGATGCGTCGACGTGCGAAGGAATTCAATCATCGCCGTGAGGTTGTATTCCCTTGCGATCTCGCCGGCCTCACGGATGCAGTCCGGCGTCGCCGCGAAATCCTCAGGCGTGACGTCGCGGTTGGTGATCGACGGGGAGTAGATCCTCTCCAGTCCGAGGCTGGCGAACTGCTCACAACGCCGCCTCCACGTCTCGAGCGAGGCCGCCCGTGCCGGACCCGGAATCCAGATATCCTGCATGACCGCGGCGGCGGACACCGGTGTCAGTCCCAGATCGTTCAGGAGGTTTCTCGCACCAGCCAGCGTGTCGTTCTCGAGGAACCCGTCCAGCATGCGGTCGTTCAGTTCGACGTACTGGATGCCGGCTCTCGCCCAACCCTCGAGCGATCCCCGGAATCCTGCTGCCCGGGAGGTATTCTGATGGATGCTGAGCAGCATCTTTCCGGGAGCGGCGGTTTGCCTGCCAGGAGGGGTGGTCTGCGCGTGAACCACACGCGCCAGCGGAGCCGCCAAAGAAGCCAGAACGAAGGTGCGTCTAGTGAGCATCGGCCTACGGTATCGTCAATTACAGCCCACCGCCACATACGCGGGCACTAACCTCCGATTGCCTCTGCCCCTGTGGTCCCCTGAATCGTGGGCGCCCCGCCCACCGCTTCCAGGAACGCCTCTCCATACCGGTCGAGCTTCAGCGGTCCGACGCCCGAGACGGCCAGGAGCTCCTCCGGTGTGGACGGACGTCCCTCGGCCATCGCCCGAAGCGTCTTGTCGCTGAACACGATGTAGGCCGGCACACCTTGCTGGTCCGCGATCGACTTGCGAAGCACTCGCAGGCTCTGAAACAGGGCCTCCCCTTCGTCAGACAGTGGCCCGGGGTCGGGTCCGGGCTCGGCGACCCGGTCGTATGACTTCGATGATCGTCGTCGGTGGGCTCCCACCAAGGCCATCGTCATCCCCTCCGCTGCCAGGTCCTCGGCCTTCACACCCGTGCACCAATCACAGGACGAACCGCAGGCGTCGATCTCCTCGCCGAAATGGCCTAGGATTTTCTTGTGCCGGCACCCGCCGTGGTCCACGAGTCGAAATAGAGATTTGGTTGCCTCGATTTTCGCCCAAAACAGATCGGGGTCGTCGATTTCGCTCAGGAATCGCTCGTGCTGCTTCACGTCGGCCCACGAATAGAAAAGAAAACAGTCGCTGTCCAGGCCATCGCGCCCCGCGCGTCCCATCCCCTGATACCACGCCTCCACGCCTTT
>JADFMD010000035.1 GCA_022564055.1 Gemmatimonadota bacterium | reverse complement strand
AGTTGTCCCCCCTCTTCAGGAAGGTCACCGCAACCGCCGTCGCCGCGATGCCGCTCCAGAAGGCGCCCATGAAGAACCAGGGGCCCATCATCGTGGAGTACCAGTGCGGTTCGAGCGACATCACCCAGTCGTACGAGAGTATGCTCATCATGAGCGCGTATATGATCACGAACGGCGGACCGAGACGCGTCATGCGCCGGTAGGAAACCACCTCCTCCACCTCCTGACCGAGCCACCCCCGGGTGAGGCGGTCGCGCCACGCGTCTCGGCCGGGGTCGGAATCGGCGTGTCCCCTGGTCAAGCCCATATCCGGCCTCAGCGCCAGGTACGCGAAGTAGAGTGACACTCCGAAAAGGACGAGCACCCCGACCACGTTCCTGGTCAAAAGGAACGGCATGTTGAGGTAGGCCGCCTTCTTTTGGAGGATCGGATCCTGAGCCACTTCCGTGATCCAAGGAAAATATGACTCGCCGAGCCCTAGCATCGGCAGAAACATCACGAACGAGATTGGAAGGAATGCCACGAACGCTAAACTCACCCGACGGATCGACCAGTTCCACTTCGCCTTCGTCATCCACGTCACCACTGCGAGCAGCATCGCTCCCATGGCGATGTTCGTGAAAAACAGCCAATTCGACACGTACGACTGCCACGCTCGATCGGCATCGGTGGTCAAGGCAAATAGGAAACCCGCGAGGCCGACCACGAACATCCCGAGGAACACCCGTTCCACCCTCTTGGAACGCGGGAGATACCGAATGGGAATCTCGGAGGGGACGTGAATAGTGCTCATCGGACTACTCTGCCCCCGCGCCCAGGGGAGTATTGCCGGCTTGGCCCTGCAACACACGGATATAGTTCACGATGTTCCAGCGGTCGAAGTGACTGATTTGGTGCCCGTAGGGAGGCATGAGGCCACGGCCGATACGCATGATCCCGTAGATGTAGCCGTCGGTGAATCCGGCTACGACCGGGCCAGAGAGATTGTAGCCTATCAGCAGCGGGAACTTTTCGATGATGTTGGCCTGAGCGCCCACACCCGCCGCTCCGTGGCAAACCGCACAAAACCGGTTGAAAAGCACCTCGCCGCGTTCGAGCGACGCCGGGTCGGGCGGGACCGGGTTGGGGAGGTTCTGCACCACGGGGCTGAACAGGTCGGCCTGGGCGAACGGAGCCGGCATGAGACCCGGTTCGGGCTGGCCTGTGTTCAAGCGACCCGGTCCCGGAGTGTTGTTACCGGAGGCGAAGGGCACGCTGTTTTCGGGTGGCGCGATCGTATTCTCGTACGGATCGAACGACCTCGAATCACGCATGGAACGGCCGAAGACGAACACAGCCAAGTCGTCCAGGGGCGTACACGCTCCCGTTGCGAGCAGCAACGCGCCGATCCACGCCATTCGAGCGTTCCGGCCCACGGTGCCGCTCATTGGTCACCCCCGTGCCCGCTTGGGCCCGCGATGGCCGTGGGTCGCATCGGCGTCGGCAGCACCTCCTTGAGCTCGGCGATGGCCACCGGAGGAATGATCCGCGTGAAGAGCAGGAACCAGAACCCGAACCAGCAGAAGCTCCCCACAACGATGCCCATCTCGACCACGGAGGGCCGATAGACGCCCCAAGCGAACGGCTCGTACTCGTGATGGAGCGAGGTAACTATGATCACGTACCGCTCGAACCACATGCCGATGTTGACGAAGATGGAGATCGTGAATAGCGCGGGGATCGAATACCGCACTCTCTTGAACCAGAGCATGACCGGAACCATGCAGTTGCAGACGAGCATGATCCAAGTGGCCCACCAGTACTGGCCGAAGAGGCGCGCCCAGAAGGCCGCCCGCTCCACCTCCTCACCGCTGTACCACGCCATGAAGAACTCGGAGATATAGGCGTAAAAGACGATCAGCGACGTCATCAAGCACAGCTTCGCCATGGCGTCGTAGTGCTTGTTGGTGAGGTACGCCTCGAGCCCGAAAGCCTTCCGGAGCGGCACCGTCAGCGTGATCACCATCGCGATGCCGGAGTATATGGCCCCCGCTACGAAGTAGGGAGCGAAAATAGTGGCGTGCCAGCCGGGCACGATGGTCACCGCGAAGTCCCAGGACACCACGGAGTGGACCGAGAGCACCAGCGGCGTCGCCAACGCGGCCAGGAAGATGTACGCCTTCCCGAAGTGGTGCCATTCACGGTCCGTGCCGCGCCAACCGAGCGAGATGACGTTGTAGAGCTTTTTCCGCAGTCCCCTCGCCGCGTCCCGCGCAGCCGCCAGATCCGGAATGGTGCCCAGATAGAAGAAGATCGCCGAGACGGTGAAGTAGGTGGTCACGGCGAAGACGTCCCAAACCAAGGGCGAGCGGAAGTTAGGCCACAGAAATCGGCTATTCGGATACGGCATCAGCCAATATCCATGCCAGACGCGTCCCATGTGGATGAGCGGGAAGAGCCCAGCGGTCATGACGGCGAACACCGTCATGGCCTCCGCCGCACGGTAGATCGACTGACGCCAGGGTGCGCGGAACAGAAAGAGGATCGCGGAAATCAACGTCCCCGAGTGTGCGATACCGACCCAGAAGACGAAGGTCGTGATGTAGACGCCCCAGCCCACGGGGCTGTTGAGCCCGGTGACGCCGATGCCCAGCACGATCTGAATGCCCCACGAGACCGCCAAGAGCCCGATCCCGGCGATCGACAGCGCTAGGAGCGCCCACCAACCCCGGCCGGGACGGCCGAGGGGCCTCAGAATATCGCGGTTGACCTCGTCGAGCGACTGGACGTCCGGGTGCGGGAGCGCTCCCCTCGGCACTTCGGTGACCGTACTCATCAATGCTCCCCGGAATCCACTTCGTGAAAGGTCACCTTCTTCAAGTAGGTCACCGCCGGCTGCGTATTCACGAGTTCGTCCAGAACGCGGTACGCACGCTCATGGCGTGAGCTCTGCGCCACCCGCGACCCGGAGTCCCGGATGTTACCGAACACGATCGCTTCGGCCGGGCAACTTTGCTGACACGCCGGAATGATCTCGCCATCCGCGATGGTGCTGCCCTCCACCGCCGCCCGGTCTTGGCGCGCCCGAATCCGATGGATGCAGAAGGAGCACTTCTCCATGACCCCGTTCTCTCGCACGGTCACGTCCGGATTCAGCTGCCAGTTGAGGGGCTCGGGAATGTGCCCCAGACCCTCGCGCACCGGCTCCTCGTCCGTGAAGGTATACCAGTTGAAAACACGAACCTTGTACGGGCAGTTGTTCGCGCAATACCGCGTCCCTACACAGCGGTTGTAGATCTGGGTGTTGATTCCATCGGGCGTGTGATACGTGGCGAAAACCGGACATACAGGCTCGCACGGGGCGTTGCCGCAGTGCTGGCAAATCATCGGTAGGAAACGCACGTCCAACGGCCCGGCATGGCTCGCGTCCACGGCCTCGTAGTAGCGCTCCAACCGAATCCACATCATATCGCGGCCCATCGTGACCTGGCCCTCGCCGACCCAGGGCACATTGTTCTCGGCCTGACACGCCGTCACGCAAGCGCTGCAACCGGTGCACTTGTCCAGGTCGATGGTCATCGCCCATCGGGGCTCCTCCTCATCGCCGTACTCGCCGTGGCGGGCACCCTCGAGCGGGAAGTCCTCGGGACGACCCCCAGTCTCGACCGGCACGAAGCCTCCGACCCCCTGGAGTTCCTTCAGCGGACCGTGGTCCTCATCCTCCGCGCCGGCAGCCTCGGCACCGAGACCCGCGAGCGCGACGGCCGGCGTAATGGGCCGATTGCTCTGCACGTCCGACCCGGCGATCGACGCCAGGTGACGGCGGCGGCCGGTCGGGGTGACCACCACCTTGGTCACGAACTGCACCAAACCGCCCGAGAGGGATTCCGCTTCACTCGGGAGCAGGTCCAGAGCATTGACGCCATTTCCATCGGCGAAGCGTCCTGCACTCGTGTGTCCACCGCCCATCGGCACCGCGATCACGTCCTCACGGATCCCAGGATAGGTCCACACAGGCACCTCGACCGAGCCGTGCTCCGTGGACAATTCGACCACATCTCCGTTCCGAAGGCCGAGGGCCTCCGCGCGGTTCGGATGCATCTCGACCCACGAGTGCCAGGTGATCTTGCTCACCGGATCCGGTAACTCCTGCAGCCAGGGCCGATTGGCATTCAGGGCGCCGTCGCCATACCGAGCGGAGGGATAGACCATCAGGTGCAGATCCCCCGGACCGTCGAAGGCCGGCGGATCGAACACGAGACCGCGATCGGGCTGACGAAGTGTCTCTGACGCACCGGACGGAGTGGTTCCGACCTGCACGACTCCGGTTCTGAGCGACTCGTGCCAGAAGGCATCCGCGTCGGCCACCCCAGCCGACGTCGCAAGGTCGGCCCAGCGTCCGCGCAAGTGATCGAAGAAGGTCTCCGACCCGAGGTCCTGTCCCATTCGCGTGGCCACCGAGAGAAGGACGTCTCCGGTCTGCTTGGAATCGAAGTGGGGAACCGGGCGCATGGCCGGCTGCCGTACCGTCCACTGACCGGGGCGGGAGGACGCATCGCCCCAGGACTCGAGGAAGTGCCGATCCGGAAGGATCAGATCCGCCTCCGCAGCCGTTTCGTCCATCGCCGAAGCAAACGAAACCTTGAAGGGAACGCTGGCGAATGCCTCACGGAAGCCGGACGAGGCGGGAAGAGCATAGACAGGATTACTCGCATGCACGAGCACTGCGCCCACCTGACCTCCGCGCATTGCCTCTATGGCCCGCTCCATCGGAGCGAACCCCTCGGACGGTGCGTCCAGTTGAGGAGAGTCGTAATGGAGGGTGCGCCCGACGTTACCTGCAACTGCATTCAAGATCGCCACAGCGACGTTGGCCGCCGTGGCACCGCGATGCAGCCCGCCGATGCCCGGACCCAACGCTAGGCTCGGGCCCTCCGCGAACCGCTCAGCGAGTTCACGAATGCTATCGGCCTCCACTCCCGTGGCGCTCGCGACGTTCTCGGGAGTATAGGCGGCTACGATGTTGCGATAAGGCCCCGCGCTGGCTCCGCCGTCGGCCACGACGTTAGCCATCGCCAACGCCACCAGAGCCTCGCTGCCGGGCTGGATCGGTAGCCACTCGTCGGCATTCTGGCCCGTCAGGGAGAGGCGGGACCCCACGAACGTGAAGTGGCCCTTGCTGCCTGCGTCGTCCACGCCGCTCATGCGCGCGAAGCCCCGTCCATCTCGAACCGGTGAAAGCCAACTCTCCAGGAAATCCGCACCGAACGAGACCAGGACGCGAGCCTCTTCCAGATCGTACCAGGGAACGACATCTCGTCCGAAGACGATGCGACTCGCTTCCCGGAGTGGCGCCTCCGCCAGGGGGTGATAGCGGACCACCTGCCCGCCGGTCGCGCCGGCGAACGTGGACATGAGTGCGGCCAGGGAAGGACCAGCGATTCCTCCAAACAGGTAGTACTCGCCCGCAGACCCCAAGCGATCCGCCACCATCTGCTCCGCGTCTTCCCATGAAATCGGCTGGAGCTCCCCACCCTGCCGAAGCATCGGGCCCGTAAAGCGGTCGGGGTTATAGAGCGCCTGGAGACTCGAGTGGCCACGTGAGCAAAGCGATCCTCTCGACACGGGGTGTTCAGGGTTACCCTCGACCTTTACCACACGCCCTTCCCGCGTGCGTACCCACATGCCGCATCCGGCCTCGCACTCTCCACAAACCGTCGTGTACCATGTAGCCACACCCGGTGTGATGTCCTCCGGAGGGACCACATAGGGAAGGAGCCTCTCGACGTTCTCGGTCGAACAGCCCCACACACCGGCACCCGCACCGGTGGCGCCTACGACCTTCAAGAAGTCTCGTCTTTTAAGTCCGTCGGTCATATTCGCTGGCTTTCGGGATCAGTAGTGGCAGACGGCGCAGTCCCGGGACGCGCCGCGCTCAACGTGGCAACTGACGCACCACCCCATCGCAAGGGGCTGGTTGACCTCCTCGATCACGGTCATCTCCTCCACATTCCCATGGCAGGTCGCGCAGTCGATTTGGGCGGCGATATGCCTCATGTGCGGAAAATGGACGTGGTCCGCGACCTTGTAGATCCGCACCCACGGAATGGGCTCCTGATTCGCCCAATAATCCCGGACCTTCTGGATTTCCGCTTGCTGCCGTTCGTCCGTGCCACCGATGATCTGGTGGCAACCGAAGCATGTCCCGACAGGTGGGATTCCGGCATCGACGGACCGCTCTGCCGAGAAATGGCAGTATTGGCAGTCGATCTGGTCCACGCCGGCGTGAATGGTATGGGGGAACGCGATCGGCTGGACCCGAGCGGCCTCCCCGTCGGTGATCGTCTCTGCCGCACCGCTGTCCTGAGCTTGCACGAACGCCGGTAAAGCCAGGAGTGTGAGAGCGACGACGGATGCACCTATCCATCGCTTCGTCATATGCACTGCCGCACGGAGGGGGTGGGAGGGCGAAGGATTTTGTTGGCCTTGAACGGCGAGGAAGGTATCTGAGCCTCCAAATCATGTCAACGCTGCCGCGCTCTCGATAAAACGCACATACAGTCTATAAAAACAGTGTATATATAAGAACCTTTTCTGCTCACGCGTGTTTTATTTCCCCCGTCCTCGACGGGGCTAACGAACGTTGGATTGAGAGGGATTTTGACCGAAATCGCAGCCATCTCCAAAACCCCACCGACGCTCGAGCTGGTCGAGAGGCTGATCGCCGAAGTCGAGGAGGTTTTCCACGGGAAGGAAGAGGTCGTCCGGCTTGCCGTAGCGGCGCTACTCGCCCGTGGCCATATCCTCTTCGAGGACGTCCCTGGAGTAGGAAAGACCACGCTTGCTCATGCCCTCGCGACCGCCTTGGGGCTCTCTTTCCGGCGCATCCAATTCACGAGCGACCTTCTCCCGTCCGACGTGCTGGGTGTTTCGATCTTCAACCCTCGCACCTCGGAGTTCGAAACCCGGCTCGGGCCGATCTTCACCAATCTCGTTCTCGCGGACGAGATCAACCGAGCGCCTCCACGTACCCAGAGTGGCCTTCTCCAAGCCATGGAGGAGGGGCAAGTGAGCCTGGACGACGAGACCTTCGAGCTACCAAAGCCCTTCATGGTGATGGCGACCCAGAATCCCCTCGAACATCACGGCACGTATCCGCTGCCCGAGAGCCAGGTCGACCGTTTTCTCATGCGGCTCACGATCGGATACCCGAGTGCAGGGGCCGAGCGGAGGATTCTTTTGGAATCCAACAACGAGGACTCGTGGGAGCAGCGCATCAAACCCGTCCTCGAGCCGACCCAGGTTCTCGATTTGCAGCGGGAAGTTTCGCGAGTCGAGGCGGACGATTCGCTCGTCGGTTACGTGATGGCCATCGTGCAAAAAACTCGCGCGGAGCCGCGACTTCAGATGGGCGTGAGCCCCCGGGGCGCGATCGGCTTGTTGGGCGCGTCTCGGGCCTTTGCTCTTCTCAGCGGCCGAAATTTTCTCGTGCCGAGCGATGTGCAGAGGCTCGCCGTGCCGTGCCTGGCCCATCGCATCCTTCCGGTGGGGGCGAGCGCGGCCAGCCACGAAGCGCATGAAGAAGCCGGTGCGATCGTGACAGACATTCTCGAGGATATCCCGGTGCCGGTCTAGAAGGGATCCGCACCCAAGAAGGCTGTTCAAGGATCACACCGGCGAGCTCGATGCTGACCACTCTACGAAAGGCCTGGAAAAGGCTCCGCGGCTGGCGGCGGATCCGCTTTACGACCGGCGGCGCGCTGTTCAGCGCGGGATCGCTCGCTATCGGGTCTGCCGCGGTCAACACGGGAAACAACCTGCTTTTCCTTCTCCTCGGAGCCATGCTCGGCTTCATCGCGTTGTCCGGGTGGCTCTCTGAGCGCATCCTGCTCCACCTGGAGATCCGGAGGCATACCCCTCGGGGCGTCACCGTGGAAAAGCCGATTCGGATTACGTACTACGTGACGAATCGGAAGCGTCTGTTCCCCACGCTCGCCGTTTACCTTTTCGAAGAAGGGCTCCCCGAACCCGCGTTCATCAGTCGGGTGGGTGCGGGGGAATCGGTGGTTGTGGGCTCGGAGAACACCTTCGTCCAGCGCGGGGTCTATCCGCTCGAGACACTGACGCTTTCAACGTCCTTTCCCTTTGGGTTGTTTACCAAGGAGCGCGACGTGCCGCTGCCCGGCGAGCTCGTCGTTTGGCCGAGATCGGACCGACGAGTGCGCCCCTCGGCACCCCCTGGCGCACGTGGTAGGCCACAGTTTTCCGACTCCTCAGTAGGCACTCCCGGTGCTCGCGGCGAGTACCGGGGACTGCGTGAGTACCGTGTCGGAGACGACCCGAGGGACATCCATTGGAGAACGACGGCCAAGATCGGGAGGCTGGTGACAAGGGAATACGAGCAGGACGCCACCGAGACCGTACGGATTTGCCTCGATACGCGAGGGGAGCCCGGAGAGGCGGCGGAGGCCGCCATCGAGGTGGCGGCAGCGTTGGCCGCCCAGGCGTACCGAGTCGGACGCCCGTTCGGAATGACCACGTGTACCTCGGACCTTTCCCCCGGAGGTGGGTCCGGTCAGATGGAACGAGTGCTCGACCTCCTGGCGCGAGTGGATTTCGATCCATCCGCTCCGCCCTTGGAACCGCCGACCGACCCCCTCCGTTGCGTCCTCGTGTCTCTCTCCGGTGCACAGAGGGGATCGTACGGAGCATACATCGACCCTGCCGCCAGCCTGGGAGCGGGGGCGCCTTCGTACGTACACGCGGGCCTGAGTGAAGCGGGTGGGCGTGTGGTCGATGGGAGTACCGTGGACGGGAGTGCAGTGGATCGGAGGGCAGGATGAGCCTCGATCTCCTACACCGGCGCCTGGTCGTGGGCATGGGGTTTGTGGCACTCGCCGGGTTTGCTGGAGGTGCCGGTTTTGAGCCGGTCAGCACTCTCCTCGCCGCCCTCGCACTGACCGTCGCCTTTGTGTGGCAGCCCGATTCCGGCCTCTCCCTGCGGCTGGAACGCTTCTGGCTGCCGGTCGCGGGGGTGCTCGTGGTACGGTCTCTTTATCACGTCTTCCTGGTCGGAGACGATGTCGTAATTCCGGTCGTGGATCTCCTACTGCTCCTCCTGTGCGCCGAAGCACTCCGATCGCTCGAGGCCCACAACGACGCCCGTCTGTACTCCCTGACCTTCGCGCTCCTTCTCGCTTCCACCGCCTACCGGCCCGGCGTGCTGTTTGCCCTGGCTTTTGCCAGCTACGTCGTGTTGGCTACGCTCGCGCTTGTCGTTGGCCACCTCCGGCGGAGCGCCGAGCGGCACCGTGTTAGAGAAAGAATGGTGGGTCGGCGATTTCTGACGGGCATGGCCGCCCTCTCCAGCGTCGTGCTTTTGATGAGCGGGGTCGTCTTCATCGCCTTCCCCAGGTTGTCGAGGGGGTGGGCAGCGCGGGGCGAGGTCCTCGCCACATCCATCGCCGGATTCGCCGACCAGGTTTCGATCGGAGAACACGGCTCCAGAATTTATCCGAACCCACAGATCGTGCTCCGCGTGGAGTTCCCCGACGGAACGCCCGAGAACTTCTTCGACCTTCACTGGCGGGGCCGCTCCTACGACCGCTTCGACGGCGTGCGGTGGAGCCGATCGGCCAGACTTCCGCCATCCATAGGCCCGACGCAATGGTATCGGGCGTGGGGAACCGGTAGAGTCCGGCAGGAGATCTACGGTGCCCCGCTGGACGTGGGTGTGCTCTTCGCACTCCACCCCCTGGTGGAGGCGCACTCGGACAACCCGAGAATCCAACCACTCTTCGACAACTCCGGCGACCACATCTACTGGGGCGCGGACGCGCCGTCTTACAGTGTCTTGTCCGTGGTGGACCGCCCCGCACCCGAGGCATTGCGGGAGGCACGCTCCGGATTTTCTCCAGCACTTAGGTATTACACGCAGCTGCCCCGTCTTTCCGAGCGGGTGAAGAACCTCGCGGACTCGCTCACACAGGGACTGGAAAACAATTACGACAGGGTGACCGTAATCAACGAGTTCTTTCTTACCGAATTCGAATACACCCTCGAGCTCCCGCGCTCGGCCCGGGAGGCCACGCTGGAATACTTCCTCTTCCAGCGCGGAGAAGGCCACTGCGAGTATTTCTCGACGGCCATGGTGGTCCTCTTGAGGAACCTGGGTATCCACGCACGGGAGGTGAACGGATTCCTGGGTGGGCAATGGAACAACTTCGGACAGTACCTCGCCGTGACACAAAACGAGGCCCACTCCTGGGTGGAGGTGTGGTTCCCGGGGTACGGATGGGTCGAATTCGACCCCACCCCCGGTGGCGGCGGAACGTCCGCGGCGGCCACCTCCTGGCTGTGGCCGGGTCGTTTCTTGTTCGACGGACTCCAGCACCGATGGAATAAGTGGGTCCTCGACTACAACCTGGAGGCGCAATCCGGACTTTACCAACGACTCTCCGAACTGTTGCGAAGACGGACCTCCGACGGGCAAAGTTCTTCGAGCCAAACACCGGCCACACAGGTCGGAATGGGATGGATCTTGGTCGTGGCAATGCTGACCGCGCTTGGCGCGCTTGCCCTGCTCAAAAGGTCCCGCGGACGCTCACCCGAGGTTGAGCTCTATCTCCGTTTCCGCGAAAGTTGCCGGCGCGCGGGCTTCAGGGCAGACTCGGGAGTGGCGCCGCTGGTGCTGCTCGACGAACTCGCCAGCGTCAGGCATCCCGCCCATTCGCGCGCGCGAAGGCTCGTCGACTACTATCTCCGAGCCCGCTTCGGCGGCCAGAAGTTGGACCCCCGGCAACGACAGGAGATGAGAAACGACCTCACCACCGTGCGGCGAAGGTTACGACGAACACTCGCACCGATAGACGCGCCGAGGCCCCGCTTGTAGCGAGAGCACAAACGCGATGCTACTGTGTTGCTACGATGAATGCAGCGAACGAATCCTCCAACGCGGCGCCCCTTCCGAGCCGCGAGCACCTCGCAACCATCAGCCACGATGGAAGCTTTTGGGAGGTCCACCTCGAGTTTGAGGATGACCCCGGAATACCCCCTAGCTACCGGGGCCTTCTCTGTTTCTCCCCCGCAGCCAGCACTGGAGCGGCTTCGGCCTGGCGGACCACGACCATCCTGATCGAGTCTTCTCATGAGGCGGTGGTGAGCAAAGCCCGGGGTTTCGAGGATTTCCAGCTCCAGAGCCTCCTCCGCTCGGTTCTTCCTGATCCGGAGTGAAGGGGCCGGTTGCCGCCCTTGGCAATCGCTGTAGATTTCGCGTGCTATCGCGCAAATTCCAGGAGGATTGATGGCCATTTATCACACGCTCTACTATACGGATGTGTCCATCGGGGTGGGTGGGCGAATCACGATTCCCCAGGGGTTGCGAAACGACTTGCGACTCTCTCCCAAAGATTCTCTCACCGTGCGCGTCGAAGAGACCGCGGACGGCCGACGCCAAATGGTGATCTGGCGCTCGGAAGAGCAAGACGTGGATTAACACCCTAACCGGTCTCCTCTAAATCGATCCAGCGTAGGAGTCCCGCGAAAACCGAAGCGCCATCGTGATGCCACCAAGGTGGTGGCCACGGCGCGTTTTCGAACGATGTAACCCGTGTGGCGCCAGCCCGGCAGAGCGCCTCCGCCAACATCGGCAGTCGATCTCCCGCCCCTTCGACCGCGACCGTCTGCAGATAGCCCCCAACCTCTTTCAACGCATCCGCGACCCTGCAAAGGTCGGGCGTAGGGAAAAGGGACACGACCCGGTTGAGACAGGAGGGCGTGAAACCCATTTCGTCCTCGAGAATCACCGTCCAGAAGCTCTGGTTTGCCCGGAATACGCGGACGCGGCTCCCAGAGGAGGCCTCACGGAGTTCAGCGGATCCCCTCATTTGATGGACGGCCGAGGCATCGGCAGCCGTGAGGGTACCACCCGGTAGCTCCGCCTCGAGGTCGGCCATGGCCGAGGCCAACAGGGCGGCCCACTCTCCCGGGTCGACCGCTCCCCCCTCCTCCACGTAGATCACATGCGGAGAGACACAACCCCGCTGGTCGAACATCGACACCGCACGCGCAGCCGTTCGGGCCACGTGAGGCGCAACCTCGGAGGTGAGCGCCTCACGCCCCACCAGGCCGACGCTCAGACGGTGGTGGTATGCGATGAAGCGCGTCGTTACCGGCGTACGGGTCCTGAGCGACCCGATCGCCTCGTTCCCGCCGTACGCCACCACCGCGTCGGCCGTCTGCAGCGCGAGGTCCTCCAGGGCAGAAGAACCGCCGGGCCAATAGGTCACCGAGATCGCGTCCGAGAGTTCCGGGGCCTCCTCGGCTAGGGCCTCGGCGAAGAGCACGGGAAGGACCACATCGCCCAGACCCGGCTTCAGGAGGACAGCCGACTTCACGAGTAGCGCGCGAATCATCGATGTCACGCTTACCCCGGGAACCGTTCCCGCACCCACATGGAACGTCAGCAGCGGGCCCCTGGCGCGAACGCTTCGGCCCTCATCCAGTCGGCAGAATCCATCCAGCACGGCCGGATCCTGGAACTCCCTCCGCAGAAGTTCGGTGAGCCGCTCCGCGGTCCAGTCACGGGCCATGCCGATCAGAATCTCCGTGGCCATCTCCTTCGAGAGGCCCGCGGTAGGGACCATAAGGTCGACCGCCTTGTGGCGAATCGGATCGCCGGAGTCCAAGAACCGATCCGCCACCCGTCCAACCCACTTCACCAGGTCGCGGACCGGCACCTCGGCGAGTCGCGCACCTGCCCCTCTGAGAGCCTCCAGGAGCCGCCCGGCGGCGCCGTCCGCCCACACCGGATACCGAATCGCGACACTCTCGGAGACGTCGATGGTCTCCCAGACTAGCGTCGGAGGGGCAGTCGGCGACTCACTCGAAAAAGATGGGAGCCGGCAGGCGTCGAAAGTCGTCCTCACGACGGCACACCCGACAGAAGGTCGTCCATCGCGAGGGAGCAGCCACGCGGCTCGGCACCCTGGGCCCTGCCGAGCACTCGGAAACCGTCATCGAAGGCAACCCCCAGATCCTCGGTGAGAACCGCCATCACCGACCCCGCGTTGGCCAGGTCGTAGTGGCAGAGCAACCCCGGCTCCCCGTCGGGAAGTGCGGAGAGCGTGGTCGGATCCAGCACGCGCGTACGGACCCAAGGGGGTGGCACATGGCGGCGGGCCTCCAGGGTCACTTCGGGCGTGGCCGCGCCCCGGCCATCGTAGACGGTGCCATCGTAAAACTGTGAGAGCAGTTCGGTCATTCCATACTCGTTCACGATCCCCTCGACGGGCACGCCGTGGCTCTCCGACAGGGACGCGTAGAACTCCGGACGCTCGAGAACTCGAGAGCGGCCCTTGAAACCCCCAGTTTCCATGATCACCGAACCCGGAGGCAAGTCGAATCCAGCGTTCCGCTCCTGCAACCATTCGAGCCAGTGGACGAAGGCGAAGGCCGTGCCGGCGAGAAGGATCGGAGTCCCGTGGGCGGTCGCTTCCAGCAGCGCCTCACTCAGCCCGACCGTGTCGATCACGCCATCCTCCGTGACGAAGAACCCGCCCTCCCCCCCCGAGAGCACATCGAGCGCGGTGCCCAACATGAAGCTCAAGGAAGACTCGGGCACGCGGGACGGAGCGGGCGTGAGGGCTAAGATCGGACGCGAGGGTGCCTCTCCCTCTCCATACAGGTGGCGCCTCATGTTCGGAATCAGCGAGTGCTTGTAGAGATCGAGGTCGAGGACGTGGTGCTCTCCTCGGCGTCCGGCCCCCGTGGTCCCACTCGTCCGAAAAACGCGCTGCACCTGTGAGGAATCTCCGGAAACCAACGGAACCGCTTTGAATGCGGAGGCGGGGACCCATGGAATCTCGCTCCAATGGGCGACCGTGGACGGCGTGACGCCCCGCTTGCGAACGTAGGCCGCATAAACCGCATTGGTCTCGAACTGGTGAGCGAAAACCCGTCGCGCCCACCGATCGAATACGTCATCCGGCCAGGGCTCGCCGGAGTTTTCCTGGAAGGCGGTGCCTAAAGCGTGTGCCAGGCTGGCAAAGGCGTCCGACACGATCTCCGGCCTTCGCTGCCGCTACGCGGCAGCTCCGCGGCCCCGGCCCCGGATCGCCCGTCCAGCACGGGCGCCGGTCTGCTCACCGTCTCTCAGTGTCACCTGGCCATTCACCACCACGAGGGGGATGCCGACCGGATACTGATGGGGATCCTCGAAGGTGGCCTGATCGGCTACGGTGGTGG
Source organism: Gemmatimonadota bacterium (assembly GCA_022564055.1). Taxonomy (GTDB): domain Bacteria; phylum Gemmatimonadota; class Gemmatimonadetes; order Longimicrobiales; family Gaopeijiaceae; genus UBA822. The sequence continues at coordinate 11,783 of JADFMD010000035.1, read as the reverse complement.
GGTCGAAAGCCACGAGATCGGCGAAGGCACCGGGCTTGACCACCCCTCGGTCGGCCAAGCCGACCTTGCGCGCCGGCAGCGCCGTCACCTTGTGCACAGCAAGCTCCAATGACAGGGCTCCGGACCGTACGTAATGCCCCATCAAGCGTGGAAACGTCCCGTATCCCCGGGGGTGGGGAGAGCCCCCGGAGAGGGCTCCATACGGAGCGTACGACCCCCCGTCCGAGCACACCATCCCGAGCGGATGGGCCAGGATCTCAGCCGTGTTCTCCTCCGACATCCCGAACCCGATCATCCCCACACTGTTCCGCTCCTCCACGATCAAACGGACGCTGAGCGCGAACGGATCCTCGCCTCTCTCCTGCGCTAGCTCACCCAGACGGCGGCCCCTCGCATATGCGTTACGGGCCGTCCGAGTGGAGCTGATCTGTACGGCATCCCACGAGCCCAAGAGTGCCACTTTTGCCCGTGCAAAGCGCTCGATCGCCGGAAGCTGGGCAGGATCCTGCAGACGACCGATGAACGCGCCGCTCCCGCCCGCTCGCGCCCACGCGGGAAAGAGATTGGAGAGCCCCGTAGCGTAGGCGACGTAGGGGTACCGATCGAAGTGCACATCGAGGCCAGCGGCCCGGGCATCCTCAATGGACCGAAGAATGGCCTTCGCCTTCCACCAGTTTCGCTCACCCTGGGCCTTGAGATGCGATATCTGAACCGGTACCCCCGCCATCCGGCCCACGTGAAGGGTTTCCTCGACCGCCGCAAAAAGCCGATCGTCCTCGTTGCGCATGTGAGACGCATAGGGATAGCCGGTCCCCCGTAGCTCCTCGGCGAGCTCCACGAGCTCATTCACATCGGCGAAAGACCCGGGTGTGTACTCGAGACCCGAAGAGAATCCCACCGCTCCCTGATCGAGGGCCTCCCCTATCAGCGCGCGCATGCGCCGAATCTCGTCCTCCGTGGCCGGTCGATCCTCGCCGCCGACCACCAGTCCGCGGATGGTCCCGTGGCCGATCATGGTGGCGAGGTTTACGGTGGCGGGAGTGCGGTCCAGCCGATCCAGGAAACCTCCGAGGTCCCGAAAGTCGATGTCGACTCCGTAGGCATCACGGTATCGATCTCGTGTGCCACCGAACCCGGCGTCCGACATCGGACCGACCGAGCTTCCGTCCTGGCCCACGATCTCCAACGTGACCCCCTGACGGATGCGGCTCTCCGCGTTCGGGTTGACCAGGAGAGAGAGGTCGGCATGGGAGTGGATATCGATGAACCCGGGCGTCAGGGCCATTCCGGCCAGGTCGATCTCCTCGGACCCGGTTGCCAGGACCCTTCCCACTTCGGTGATACGATCACCCGTGACCGCGACATCGACCTCCACCCCGGGAGCGCCCGTCCCGTCGAACACCGTCGCGCGGCGCAGGACGAGGTCCGGATTTGCCCCGGAGCCGATCCCCCGGCCGGCGCGGCCTCGGGCGAGGCCGACTCCCATAGCCCCGACCGCCCCAGCCGCACCGATCAGACCACCGGTCCGTATGAAGGCACGACGTTTCAAAACGAGCCTCTCAAAACCAGTCCCTCAAGAAAAGTCTCTCCAAGACCTCGCCTCACCGGGCGATCTGCTCCGGCCGCCCTCCCTCATTCCAGGCGGGCGCATCGGGGGCATCAGCGAGCGCCCGCACGGCCATGATGATCGTCTCGACGGCCAACACCATGTGGTCGAGGTCCATGTTTCCCACTTCGTCGGAGGGGCGGTGGTAGTCGCTGTGCAAGTTGAACGAAGACAGTGTGTGCGCGGGAATTCCCTCGTAGGCGAACCTCACGTTGTCGCTCCGGAAGAAGAAATTCTCGTCGGGATATGGATCGGCAACAACCCGAACCCCCCGAGACGAGAAAATCGCTCCCACGGTGGAGCGGTCGTAACCGGTCACCCACAACATGCCCGGGCCACCGGCCAAACTGTCCGGCCGCCCGATCATCTCGACCTGCAGCTGAGCGACGGTCTGATCGAGAGGCACGGCCGGGTGATCCAAATACCACCGGCTTCCCAGCCCCCCGACCTCCTCACCGGTGAACAGAGCGAATACCACGGTTCTCCTGGGCGGCGTTCCGGAAGCTAGATCTCGGGCCACCTCCAAGACGGCCACCACGCCGGACGCGTCGTCATCGGCGCCGTTGTAGATGGAATCCCCGTCCACCGGACGCCCCACGCCGACATGATCGAAGTGAGCGCCGACGATGATCACCTCGTCGGCCACCGTTGGATCCGAACCATGGACGATCCCAATGAGGTTACGGTCCGAGAGGAACGCCTTCACCGAATCGGGAAACGTGTCCGCGGCCTCCGCCGTCACAACGCGGGACCCACCGCCCGGAAGGGTCAAACGCACTGCAGCGATCTCCTGGACGTACCCGGAGGTGCCCGCTGGAGTCACTCCCGCATCGTCGAACTCCGTGGCAATCAATCGGGCGGCCATCGCCGATCCGAGGGTTCCGATGGATCGACCCGCCATCGAATCTGCGGCAAGCGCGCTGAGAAGTCTCTCAATCCGGTTGGGCCGGGACTCGAACCCGATCAGGTCGAAGAAACCGCATGCCGACGCACCGAGGAGGAGCGCGCCTGCCAAGGTCATACTGGCGGTTCTTACCATTCCATCTCCCAAAGGTGGATTGATGAGTGTGTGTCCAACATGCCGGCCTCACGCTCTTGGGGACAGAGGTTCCTGTCGGTAGGTTGGACGTTCCCAAACGTACCATACGTGGATTGTCATGAGCGACATCATAGACCTAGCCGTGGTAGGAGCAGGACCTTGCGGAATCGCCGTGGGGACCGCCGCAGCCACCGCCGGACTCCGGGCCACCCTCTACGACAGGGGGTGCATTACCAATTCCCTGGTGGATTACCCCTACTACATGACGTTCTTTAGTACGGCGCGAAAATTGGAGATCGGGGGCGTGCCGTTTTCCATCGCCGCCAGCAAGCCGAACCGTAGGGAGGCGCTCACCTACTATCGGCGTGTGGTCGAGCATTACGACCTGGACGTTCACCAATACGAGGAAATCACGTCGATCGAGGGCCAACGAGGAGACTTTCTACTGCACACCAAGACGCGGTCGGGAGCGGAGGGCACGCTCCGGGCCAAGGCGGTCGTGGTGGCGACGGGGGGATTCCACGAGCCGAACTATCTGGACGTGCCGGGAGAGGATCTCCCCAAGGTGAAGCACTACTACCAGGAACCCTACCCGTTCTACGACCAGGACGTACTCGTCGTAGGGGCCGGGAACTCCTCGGTGGAGTCGGCGCTCGAAACGTACCGCGCCGGAGCGAGGGTCACGATGGTCCATATTTTCGATGAGATCGACCGGGGCGTGAAGCCGTGGGTGGTCCCCGACATCCAGAACCGGTTAAAAAACGGCGAGATCGAGGTCTATTGGCGGCATCGGATCCAAGAGATCCGTCTCACCAGCGTCATCCTCTGGAACATGGACTCGGAAGAGACGGTGGAGATCCCGAACGATTGGGTTCTCGCCATGACGGGCTGGCGGCCCGATCGCCATTTCATCTCGGGACTCGGCATCGACATCGATGACGAAACCGGAATTCCCTCCCACACCCCGGATACGATGGAGAGCAACGTACCCGGCATTTACATCGCTGGAGTCCTGGCAGCGGGGTACAACGCAAACAAGATATTCATCGAAAACGGAAAATTTCACGGACCCAAGATCGTCGAGGCGGTGGTGTCCAGCTTACCAGATTTCTAGAGCGGTAGGCCACCCCAACGCATCATCAGGCCAGCCCGCAGAATCCACTGCCTGAGATCCAGGTTCGGGTCGGGGTCCTCCGTCATGAATTCGTATCGGCCCTCGGCAAAAATCCCGAAGCCGGGGAGACGGATCTCCAGCCCCGCACCGGTGAAGAGGCCGACGTCGTCCAGAATCAGAGCATTACTCGGATCTTCCAAATCACGCCACGTGCGCCCAAACGTCAGGTAGGGCCGCAGCAGCGGAAGAGGAAGGACGCTGAACTTCACGCCCAGGGACCAGCCTTTCAGCTCACAGCCGGCGCATGCCGGAAAAAACATGGTTCCGGCGCCGAACACTTCCAGCGGAAGCATCGGGAGGCTCACGCCCGCCTCGGCCCCGAAGCCTTTGGTCCCTCCGAAACTATCTCGAGCCCGCGCGCCGAACACACCGCCCACCAACTGACCATCCACGGGGTTGGGGCCGATCAAGGCACCTATCGTCAATATGGCGAACGCGAATTTTACCACGATCATCAGTTCCCGGGTCGAACGGCTATGCACCATGGGTTACTTTGCGTGCGTCTCGCCGATCTTGCATCGTAAAGGCCCGACGCACTCCGTGTGTCCAGTAACCACGTATCGCCGAGAGGGTTCCCGAAATGGGCGTTTTCGAGTTCGTCATCGTCTTGGTCATCATCTCCACCGCCGGCAGAATCATGGCGGCGCGGCGGCGGCCACTTCCGCTCCCGGGTGAGTCCTACCAGCTGGATGCCGAGGAACTCCACCGCGTCCGCGACACCATCGCCGATTTGAGCGGCCGGTTGGAGAGACTCGAAGAGGAGCGGGATTTCTACAAGGACCTTCTCGAGCCCCCACCCGGCCGCCGTACACTCGAGCCGCCCGACTCGCCGTCGTGAGAATCGTTCTTGCGTTCTCGGAAGCCGCGTGTCCACCTTGGGAGATGACGGTCACGACGCGGTGGAAAAGCTAGTCGGTGGAGAATCGGGAGGCGAACCTGGAGACTAATTCGGAAACGCACGCAGCGTTCGAGCGGGTCATCACCAGCAGCATCGACGGCATATTCGCCTGTGACGACTCGTTCAAAATCACCGTTTGGAACCCCGGAATGGAGTTCATTACCGGAGTTACCAGAGAGGACGCGGTCGATCGCCAACTGCTGGAGGTCTTTCCACGGCTGAGGGAAACCGGTGACTACGATTCCCTGCAGGAAGCTCTCGCTGGGGAAACGACGATCGCCAAAGAGAGCACCTATGCGCTCGGAGACGGGGATCAGCTCGTTTACTTTGAAATCCACTTTTCTCCACTCAGGGACGAATCGGGAGAGAAAGTCGGCGGCGTCGCTTTTTTCCGGAACATCACGGAACGAAAGCTCGCAGAGCAGGCCCTTCAGGACCTCTCCATAAGAGATCCTCTCACCAACCTCTATAACCGGAGATATTTCAACAAACGCATCGAGGAGGAGATTTCTCGAGGGAGTCGCCAAGGGAGTCGGTTCGCACTTCTCCTCTGTGACCTGGACAATTTCAAGAAGGTCAACGATACGCGCAGCCACCAATTTGGTGACGAGATCCTGACGGCGGCAGGCAAGGGAATTCAGGACGCCACCCGGGACGTCGACTTCGTATTCCGATGGGGGGGAGACGAATTCGTCGTGATTCTCCTCGTGGACGATCGACAGGGCATCATCGATGCGGGAAAACGGATACGAGAACGGATCGTCAAGTTGGGGCGGGAAAAGCAGTTTCCGCTCGACCTGAGCATCGGTGTCGCCTCGTTCCCCGAACACGGGAAGGACTCCAACCAACTCATTCGCATCGCAGACCGAGCCCTCTATATCGCTAAGAAGAGGGGCGACAAGATCCATATCGGGGAAGAGGAGTACGAGTTGGACGACGGGGTGATAAAGGTCGTTTTTCAGCCCATTGTGGATACGCTGTCTGGGCAAGTGATCGGACATGAAGCTCTGAGCCGGTCTTCCACGGGGGACCTCGGCATCCAGGACCTCTTCAGGAAATATCATTCGATCGGCAAACTTCTCGAACTGAAGGAGATTTGTTTCCGCAAGCAGATCGAGACTGCAGCGGCGCAGGGTCTCGAACGGGTCTTCATCAACGTCGATTTCAGGCTCCTGGAGCACATAGGGCGTCGAAGGAAGCCAGCCGAGATGGAGGTCGTCCTGGAGATCTCGGAGAAGGAAGCCCTGATCGACATCGAGCATCATCTCGCCGTGACCCAGGAATGGAGAGCGGACGGATTCAAGTTCGCGTTCGATGACTTCGGTGTGGGCTTCATCTCCCTTCCGTTTCTAGCCGACCTGGAACCGGAGTACATCAAGCTGGACCGGCTCACCATCCTACAAGCCGTCGCTTCCGACGAGTTCCGGGAGTTCCTGAACCACGTGGTGCTGGGGTTGAGGCAGTACGCCCGCCAAGGAATCGTAGCCGAGGGGATCGAAACGGAAGAGGAGCTCGCCGTCGCGAAGCAAATCGGGATCCACCTCGTCCAGGGTTATCTGTTCGGCGAGCCCGGACCCCTAAAGCTCAATAAGTCCGGATCCACTTGGCTCTCGATGGGAGCGCAGTGAAGTACGCCGAATCCCTCCGGCCTACTTGCGCCTAAGCGCCTACTTTAACGAAACGCCTTCCCCCCGTATCTAACGGTCGGTAAGCAAAAAGAATCGTCCTCGGATTGGAGGAGAGGATAATGATACGGATTGGAAGTATTCTGATGCTTTTAGCGATCTTGGCCACGCCGGTCCAAGCCCAAAGGCAGGGGCGGATGCGTGAGCCCACTCGATCGGGTGACATCGGGGAACGCGACCGGATTCGGGATCTTCCCGCCGACATGATCATTCGTCTCCAAGAGCGCCTGAGCCTTTCTGAAGAACAGGTGGAGAGGGTCAAAGAGGCGCAACGATCGGACCGGGAGGCTCGAGACGCACTCCGACTCGAGACGCGAGAGATGCGCGACCGGCTCCGTGACGAGGAAATGACACGAGCGGAGTTTCGTGAAGAAGTGGCGGGCCGGCGTGCCGCTGAGGCGGACGGTAGGATATCCTATCGAGAGACCCTGGAGGGCATTCTCACCGATGACCAGCGTTCACGGTTGCAACGCATACGGCGCCAGGCGAATCGGGGGCGAGGTATGAGAGGTCGGGGGCAGGGTTCCAGAGGATCCCGGGCTCAGCGGGGTGGGCGGGCGTTCCGGCCGGGGGGCGGTCGCTGAGGGCAGTGGGGCCGTCGCTGAGGGCAATGCGCCCCCGGAGTTACGCGCCGTCCAGTGCACTTATGGCGTTGATCCTTTGGATGATTTCATCCGTAATATCCAACGTCGGACCAATGTAAACCAAGCCGCTCTGGATGGCATTGAAGATGAGCGTGTAACCCTCCTCCTCGCCCATCACATCGATGATTTGAGCAACCATCTCCGTGATCCCCAACGTCAGTTCGTTTTGCCGGATGCCTAGTTCCTGCTGAACATCCTCCTGCAAGCGGTTCAGCCGGAGCATCAGATCCTCGACGTCCCGTTGGAGCCGCCCAGCCTCGGGAGTGCCAGGTGTGGCTGCAATCGCCTGCTGCTGGAGTGTGTTGATCTCATCCTGCTGGACCTGCAACTCCGCAACTCGCTGATCACGGAGCTGATTGAAGAGCGCGAGGGCCTGCTGACCAGGGTCGGACTCCGCCAAGACACGGTCGGCATTGAATACGCCGACCTTCCCGCCAATCACCTGCTGCGCTGCGAGCGGGGACACCGCAAGGATCGAGGAAACGGCAGCCACCAACACCGCCAACGAACCTCTTCCATAAGCCAAACGGCTCGACATCGACATCTCCTTCGCTACGAATTCGAATCGAGAAAAACCAACGAAAACTTGCTACACCACACGGAGGGTGCGGTTGCCTCGATCTCTCGAGCTACGCCGAAGTCCAACCCGGACCCAACCCACGGATCCCAGCGGCCGGCCCTTCCGGCGACCCAACCGCCACCTGCCCGCCGTCGGCCGCGTCCCGGTGGACGTAACCGAGTCCGATCGGGCCGTCCCTGCGGGGGGATTCCACGACGCTGGTGACCTCACCCACGACCCGATCTTCCAGAAACAACTTGGTCCCGGTTTTCGGCGCCGGCCCCTCCGAAAAAAGTAAACCTCTCAGAGAACGGTTGACGTGCCCGCGGTCACGGATCCGAACGATGATCTCCTGGCCAGTATAGCACCCCTTCGTGTGGTCCACGGCCCGATCCACGAGTCCGGTCTCCGAAAGGATCGTCGACTCATCCATGTCCTGTCCATACGCGGGCCGGCCCGCCTCGACCCGGAGCGTCTCCCAGGCGCCTGAACCCATTGGGGACGCGCCCCTCTCCCTGAGGTCGTCCCAGACCCCCTCGAAACGACCGGCGGGGACGTAGAGGTCCCAGGCAGGTACATCCACGTCACCGGTTCTGGCCACCCGGATGCCGCCGAGCTCCAGGAACTCGCCTTCTGGCAAACCCTCGACCTCGGCTGCGTAGGACACCGAGCCCAAGACGATTTTCGCGATCGTTTTCGGCGCCTTTGGTCCAAGAACCGTGATGAGCCCAGAGTCGGCGGTGACGTCTTCGAGAGTGGCCAAACGGGGCGGTACATACCGCTTCAGGTGGGCCAGCAGAGGCTCGATCGCCGCCGCGGGTACATCCAGGAAAAGGCTCTCCTCGTCGGGATCCGGACCCCACATCGCACCAAGGTCCGCGATCACCCGACCTTTGGGCGTGAGGACGGCAGAGTATTCGACCCGGCCTTCTATCAGACCCCCTCGAGACAGGGTCGGGGCACTTGGCATGCGGCCGCTGAGGACCCCCTGAAGGGCGGCGATCGGGGCACGGCCGAGAAAAAATAGCCGGGCCCGATGGCTACGATCATGAATGGCCAGCCCCTCCCGGGCTGCACGGTACTCCGCCGCAGAGTCCCCGTAGTGTATCGGGATCTCACACATCGAACCCTTCCTTCGGCGCGCCCAACCCCGCCTCCAGGCGGCGCACGAGCAACCCGATCCGTTTAGCGTCGACCGCACCCGGTACAAAGTCGAGATACCGCCGGAGCTGTTCCTTCGCTTCCGCTTCGCGACCGAGCTTCAGCAGTAACATGCCTCGGTCGCGCTGCTCCCCGGGAGACGCCGGCTGGACCAACATCAGCCGCTCGACCACGGACAACGCACGTTCGTGGTCGTTTACGTTCAGGTAAAGGCCCTTGAGGTTCACCAGCAGACGGCGAATCATGTCGATTTTGCTAGCCGCCCTGAGAAAGGCCGGCTGCATCCGAACCATGCCGCCGTACTCCTTATCCAGCACCTCCTGAGCTTGGTTCTCAAAGCGGATTCGTCCTCGGTCGAAAGGGTCGATCAGGAGGTGTTCCGCCGCACCGCGATACCGGACCAGAAAGTGACCGGGAAAGCTCACGCCTTCGAGAGGAAGATCGAGCCGCCAACCGACCTCCAGCAGAATGATACCGAGCGTGAGAGGTATTCCGAGGCGGCGATCCAAAACGTCGTTGAGGAAGGAGTTCCGAGGATCGTAGTATGATTCCTTATTGGGCCGTAGGCCCTCCCGCTCGAACAGCGTATGGATCACCTCCCCAAGGACGATCGGAGGAGCGGTCTCGTCATCGAGTCGGTCCTTTACCGCTTCGGCCAAGCCTTCGAGCCGCAGCATGTACTGCTCCACAGGAAGCTGTGGATACTCCTCCTGGGCGATGTAGAGGGCCGCACGCCCGAGCTCGAAATCGCGCTCGGACCTCTTCAGCAACTCACCCAGCCGCGCGCGCAGGAAACTCACCGGGACATCCATATCTGAAGTTACCGTGTTCCCCCCCCGAGCGCCCCCGTCTAGATTTACCCGACTCGACGCAAAGCCCGCGGAGTGTAATGTCCCAAGAGCCCAGAGATCAGAAGCCCAGGATCCGCCTGACCCAGCTTTCCCATGGGGCCGGGTGAGCGTGTAAACTCGGCATGTCCGAGCTGGCGCAGGTCCTGCGTCACCTGGTACCGATAGAGAGCGAGCACGCGCTGGTGGACGCCTCCACCGGCGACGACGCCGCCGTGTATGCACTCGGCGACGGCAGGGCCCTGGTGGTCACGCTCGATTTCTTTACGCCGTTGGTCGACGACCCTTACGACTTCGGGCGAATCGCAGCGGCGAACGCACTTTCAGACGTCTACGCCATGGGTGCCGAGCCGCTGTTCCTCCTCAACCTATTGGCGTTTCCGAGAGCACTTCTGGGTGAGGGACTGGTGGAGGAGATCATTCGCGGAGGTTCTGACATCGCCCGTGAAGCCGGCGTGCCCATCATGGGAGGACACTCGGTGGACGACCCTGAGCCCAAGTACGGGTTGGTAGCGGTCGGTGAGGTGCAGATTGAAGACCTCGTGACCAACGCCGCAGCCCGAGCGGGCGACCTGCTTGTTCTCACCAAGGCCCTCGGCACCGGAGTGGTGGCAACCGCGATCAAGGCGGAGGCGGCCTCGGACACGGCTACCACCGCAGCGGTGACGAGCATGACGGCTCTCAACCGCGAGGCCGCCCGGGCGATGAAGCGCGTCGGGGTCCGAGCGGCTACGGACGTGACCGGGTACGGGCTCCTGGGTCATCTCAGCAACCTGCTCCTTCAGTCCGGGGTAGCCGCGGAGGTCGTGGCCAAAGACGTCCCCGTGCTGCCCGAGGTGTCCGAGCTCATCGCCGCCGGCCATGTCCCCGGCGGAACTCGCCGGAATCTCGAGGATCTGGGGGATCGCATCGTATTCGGTGATCAGGACGAAACCACGCGACTTATCCTGGCTGACGCACAGACCTCGGGGGGGCTACTCATCTCGGTCCCCAAGGAACACGCCGACGAGCTCATGAAACTCCTCGAGGCGGCCGGTCCCGTGGCCGCGATCATCGGACGCGTCACCGACGGAGCGCCGGGAACGATCAAGGTCCTCTAAAGACCCCCTTTCCTCTAAAGACCCCCTTGGAGTCTCTACGCCGATGCAGGGCTCTGCGAGGCACTTGCTTTCACGCGGGGCTTGCTCTTCGTCGCTTTCTTTTTCGCCCTCGTCGCTTTGTCGCCCCTCAGCGCGATCTTGATCACCTGGTCCAAGTCCTCGACCAGGTGAATGGTGAGGGATTTTCTCACCTCCTCCTGGAGATCGTCCAGGTCGGCCTCGTTGTCCAACGGCAGGATGATTTCGTCGATGCCGGCGCGGATGGCGCCCAATATTTTCTCTTTGAGGCCACCGATCGGAAGCACCCGGCCTGTGAGGGTCAACTCCCCCGTCATCGCGACGTCTCGACGGATCTTTCGTCCCGAGAGGGCCGACACCAAAGCCGTGGCCATGGTGATACCGGCGGAGGGACCGTCCTTGGGGACCGCCCCCGCCGGAACATGGATGTGCACGTCCCGGCCCTTGAGGGCATCCTCCATGATGCCGAGGCGCGCGTAGTTGCTCTTGGCGAAGCTCAGTGCGGCCCGCCCGGACTCCTTCATGACGTCGCCCAACTGGCCGGTGAGGACCAGAGCCCCGTCCCCGGTCATCACGCTGGCTTCGACGAACATGATGTCGCCGCCCATCGGCGTGTAGAACATCCCCGTCGCCACCCCCACGACGTCCGTAGGAGCCATCCGCTCGGGATGTACCCTCGGGCGTCCGATCAACTCCCGGATGACCGCGCGATCGATCTCGAGACTCTCGACCTCGCCCGCGGCAATTTTTCGAGCGACCTTTCGGGCCAGCTTGCCTAGCTGGCGCTCGATCTGACGAACTCCCGCCTCCCGTGTGTATTCCTGGATCAGGGCGAGAAGCGCATCGTCACCCAACGACATTTCACCGTCCCGCAGGCCATTCTCCCTTTCCTGGCGCGGAAGCAGGTACCGCTTCGCGATCTCGAGCTTTTCGGCCTCGGTGTACCCTGAAAAATCGACCTTTTCCATGCGATCATACAGCGGCGGCGGAATCCGGTCCGAGTAGTTCGCCGTCGCGATGAAGAGCACCTCGGAGAGATCGAAGGGCATAC
>JADFMD010000034.1 GCA_022564055.1 Gemmatimonadota bacterium | reverse complement strand
CGCGGACGGACCTTCCATCTTCCTGGGCTGCCGCAAAACGGCGGAAGATCTCCGCATCGTCCAACTCGCCGTTCCCACCTTCGTCCCACTCGACCACCAGGGCGTCCCGCCCGGCCTTGGCGGCCACGTACCCGGCCGCGACGCTCGCCACGACCGCGACTCCGTTCTCCAGCTCCACCACTTCGTCGACGCCCGATACGGCGAGTGCCGGAGCCGGGTCGAAGGAGCGCACCGAGCCCCCGAAAACCGGGGAGCGGGCTACGACGGCGACACGTGTGTCCGAGGGACCGGCGTCGATGCCGAAGACGGCCTCCCCCGTCGTCTTTACGGGAACGTCCAGGCGGGGCACCGACTTGCCGATGAGCCGAAAGTCGGAGGAGTCCTTCAGGGGCACGTCCTTCGGTACGTCCAGCAACGCCGCTGCCGCCGCGAGCTCGCCGTATGTGAGCTCGGAGCCGTCGCCGCCGATCGCTTTCCCCTGTTGCATCCGGACCTGGTCGGCCTCGACCCCCCACTGCCGGGCCGCGGCCTCGCGCAGCATCCACCGCGCCGTCGCGCCCGCCTCACGTAGCGGCTCCCACGACTGGATTACGCTCGTGCTTCCTCCCGTCACCTGCATTCCAAACTGGCCGTACGCCGGGTGGGCGGGCGCAAACGCGAAGGATACCTGCTCCCAGGGCACGTCGAGCTCCTCCGCGAGGAGCTGAGGAAGCGCCGTCGCCACCCCTTGACCCATCTCGGAGCGGCCCACCATGACCGTGATCGATCCGTCCGTATCGATGCGAAGGAACGCATTGGGGGCGAAGGTCGCGTCCGTGAGGGGGTCACCGGGTCCGGAGATCACCCTGTAGGAGACGCCCAGTGTGAGGCCGCCGCCTGCGACGACGCCGATCTTGACGAACGTGCGTCGAGAGAGACGCTTGCCTGACTTGCTCATCGGTCCCCTCCCGCGTCGCCACCGCCTGTCGACGTGGCCCTCGTCGGGAGACTGACCGCCTCGGGGTTGGCCGCCTGGAGATCGGCCGCCCGGTGGATTGCCCGTCGGATCGCTCCGTAGGTCCCACACCTGCATACGTTGCCGGACATCGCGGTGTCGATGTCCGCGTCCGTGGGCCTCTCGGTCCTCTCCAACAGTGCGACCGCCGACATGATCTGCCCGGATTGGCAGTAGCCACACTGCGGAACTTGCTCCTCCACCCAGGCCTGTTGCACCGGATGGCCGCCGTCAGTAGAAAGGCCCTCGATAGAAAGGCCCTCGATCGTGGTGATCTCGCCCCCTTCGGCGGCGCTGACCGGGAAACTACACGACCGGATCGGTTGGCCGTTCAGAAGCACCGTACACGCCCCGCACTGGCCGATCCCACATCCGAACTTGGTGCCCGTGAGACCTAGCGTCTCGCGCAGGACCCAGAGAAGGGGATTGGCTCCGGGGACGTTGACGTCCCGTGCCTCTCCGTTGAGCGTGAACTTCGGCATGAATGGACCTCTCGGGTCGAGGATTACCAGGTGACGGGCGCCTTGAACGCGGGTGCCCCGAGTGCGTTGCGTGGTGACGGCCACCGGTATGCAAATCTGCGCGTCTGGCGTAGTCGGCGCTACCCTCCGAGCACGGCGTGCTCGAATCCCTCACGAGTCATCGTTCCGCTCTCTTCCGCTGAAGCGGCAAGCGAACCACTGAGGCCGGATACCTCCACCAGCCTCAGAGAGCCGAAAGAATCTTCTCAGGCTCATCGGCGAACGGGCTGATGATCGTCATGGTATCGATCACCTGGCCCGTCTGGAGGTCTTCGGTCAGTAGATAGCGGCATCCGGATCGGAGGGCCGCCGCCACGATTAATGCGTCCCACCACGAGTAGCCGTACCGATCCTGGACCTCCCAGGCGCCCTCGATGGTGCGCTGATCGATGCTTGTAGGACTCCACGCGCCCAGGGCCGCCACATCCTCCCGTGCGTCCTCGGTCGAGCGAGGCGGATCGAGCTTGGTCGTCAGCGTGACGTAGTACTCCTGGATGACCTGGTAGCTCAGCCTTCCGAGGCCGGTCTCCCAGAGGTTGCCCATCCACTCTGCCGCGTGCCGCTGCTTGTCGGGCTCGCTCCGGTCGCGAGCGTAGACGAGCACGTTCGTATCCACGAAGACGGTCACGATCGATCGTGTAGCTCTTCTCTCGAGGGGAGGGGCTGGCCCTCACAGCGGTGGATCCCGGGCTCTTGCGCCAGATACGACTGCCGAGCCGCCTCGTACTGGGCCTCTTCATGCATTTCAGCCCGTAGAATCTCCCCGAGCAGCTTCGACACGGATGTGTCCCGTCTTGCCGCTCGGACTCGCGCCCAGCGAGCGGTCTCCTCGTCCAGCGTTACCGTGACGTTCTTGAGTCGCCTAGTCATGACACGAATATCGTGTTACACGAATCTCGTGTCAACATTGCCTGCTTCGGCTCCGACCCAACCCACCCTCAGTTCCCGATCCTCTCCCTCAGCTCCTCGAGGAATTTCAGGACGACGTGGATTTCGCCGACTCTGTTCCGCTGGCGAAACGAAATCTCCCTGGCGGGCTCCTCGCCCCCGTCGACACAAGGTTGCTCGGAACCTGTCGCTCGCCTAAAATCAATATGGATTGGTAGCGTTTGCTTATCCCGCGAAACGTCGAGCAGACTTCCGGAGGAACTCAATGTTGCGAACGATTGGTGCGACAGCCCTGACGGTGACAGCCGTGGTCGTGATGGGCCTGACTCTGCCCGCTGCTTCGCCGAGCGCGGCTGTGGACACCGTAGACGTGCCCACGTACAACGTGGATACGCCCACCTACAACGAGCACATCGGACAGCTGTTGTTCGACAATTGCGCCAGTTGTCATCGGCCGAACCAGATCGCGCCGATGTCGCTGCTCTCCTATCAGGACGCCAGGAAGTGGGCTCGGGCCATCAAGGCCAAGGTCGTCGCGCGTGAAATGCCGCCGTGGTTCGCGGACCCGGAATTCGGCGAGTTTTCAAACGACATCAGCCTGAGCGACGAAGAGATCGCCACGATCGTCGAGTGGGTCGACGGAGGCGCGCCCGAGGGTGACGGCGCGGCTCCGCAAGCGCCCCGGTTCTCCGAGGCGGGCTGGAGCCATCCTTCGGGACGGGAACCCGACTTCATATATGAGTTCCCGATCGAGTGGCAGGTCGATGCCGACGGCGAATCGCCGAACTTCAACCTGTTTACGGAGCTCCCGTTCGACGAAGAGATTCGGGTCGAGGCGACGGAGGTTCGACCGGGTAACTACGCGGCGACTCATCACATCGTGACTCGCCTCTTCAACATTCCGCCGGGGATGATGATCGGCACCGGTCCTGCGTGGCCGGGTGGGCCGGTTGTCGACTACGTGCTGGTTGAAGACCCGGACTACGTGGAGCCCGAGGACGACGAGGATTCCGAGGATAGCGAGGATGCGGAAGACGTGGGCGAGGCCAGTAGCGCAGGTTTCGGTGCCTATATTCCGGGTGTGGGTGCCGCCGTGACGCCGCAGGGGCAGATGCGCAGTATTCGCGGTGATGCCTTCAACGCCATCGTCTGGAACCTCCACTACCAGGCCACCGGCCAGCCCGAGACCGCACGCCCGGCCATCGGAGTCTGGTTCGCGACCGAAGAGGCGACCACGGTTTCGCGCACCTTGAGTTTGCAGGAAACCACTTCGGAAGGTGAGCAGCTCGTCGCCCCACCGCCGGCCGGGATATTTGGACGGCTGGCGGCAGGTCTGCGCGCGCAGGCCGGCCAGGGGTTGAACCCGTTGCTGGATCCGATTCCACCCAACGAGGGGAATTGGACGGTCACCGGCATCGGGGCGATTCAGAACGATTCCTATATCCAGAGCCTGTTTGTGCACGCGCATCTGCGCGGCAAGGACTTCACGTTTGTGCTGACCTATCCGGACGGTCGCGAGGAGATCTTGCTGCGGGTGGAGAACTACAGCTTCGATTGGCAGTTCTCCTACGATCTTGCCGAGCCGATCATGGCGCCGGCGGGCAGCACGGTGAAAGTGATATCCCGTTATGACAACTCGCGGGCTAATCGACGGAATCCGGCGCCGCACCGAGAGGTGTATTGGTCGGAACAGAGCTGGGATGACATGTTCCTCACCAACATCACGTACACGCTGGTCGAGGAAGACCGACCGATAGCTCAGGACTGACGCTTCACCGGTTGACGGTAGAGTACAACGTGATGACCAACCGGACGGTCTTGGTGGCGGCACTCGCGCTCGCCGCGATGACTACGATGACTTGGCCTACGTCTGTCCAAGGCCAGCGAGCGGAGCCGCAAGTCGAGATCGTGCAGACCGTCGGGTGCGTCGAGATGCGGAACGACGATGCCGCCACGTGGTGGCTGACCCGCGCCGCCGACCCGACGGAGACACGCGCGGGCGTCTTCAACGTGAACCAGGTCGAGGAGGCCAAAGAAGAGGCGCTCGGAGCCCGCGAGTTTCAGCTCATCGGTGTCGCCGAATTCCTCGACGCCGAGTCGTTGCTCAGATTTGGAGACAGGGCGCAGTTCACGACGGCCGACCAGGTCAACGCGACCAATCAGCTCCGCGAGGGCCATACCGTGCTGGTCAAAGGCCTGCTGATCGAGGAGGGTACGACCGCGGGTGCGCCGGCGCGGATCAACCTGCTGGCGGTCGTCGGTTTGGCCGACACGTGCGGTTAGGAGGTTTCTTGTCATGACCAGGATATTCGTGGTGTTGGCCGCGCTATTTATGGTTGCCGTACCCATGGTTTCCGTGTCCGTGGTTGCCCCCTCGTCGCTGGCCGCGCAGACACGCGCAGAGATAGAGGCACAGCCGGTTGTGAAGCTTCAGCCCGGGGCAACCCCCGTGCCGGGCCAGTGCCTGACGCAGCAGGAGTTCGATCTGAACAACGCGCTGAATGCGCTGCGCCGTCCAACGGTCGGCGTCGAGGCGGACGGCGACGACCAGACCGTGTTCGACCCCCACTACTTCATCGGCACGTGGCGGTTTGAAGGGGTGCTGCCGGAGTCGCCCCTCGGTGAGTCCGGAGACTTCCTCGGGACCGAGACCATCCGTCACGTGGACGGATGCACCTATGAGAGCACCGTCGAGGCTACCCTCGCGGACGAAGAAATCACCATCTCGTCGCGCATGATCTACGACCGGGGGGCACAGTATCTGATCCTGATCGAGGACGACAGCCGCGGCTTCGAGCTCGTGAAGGGTGGTCTGCTACGTGGCGATCCGGGCGGATTCTTCTCGCACTACTGGGAAGCGCCCGCGATCACCCGTGAGGGGAGCAGGGTGCGGCTGAAGGGTCGGACGTTCTACGCCTCACCTGATGCCTATAGGCTCCGGATGCAGATGTCGGTGGGTGACGAGCCGTTCAGCAACTTCGGTACGCTCTGGTGGGAGCGCGTCCTGGACCTCTGACGGCTTCAACGACGGGAACCCCTCGTCACCCTCTCGTGGAGCGCGTCGGCCCGCTTTAACGACAGGAACCCCGTAGGCGTCCACACGGTAGATACCCGTCGTTTCCAGAGGGACTGCCTTGATACGCCTCACACTCCTCCTCCTCCTCCTCCAAGTCCCGCCAGCCCAAGCGCTGTCGGGACAGTTTGCGGCCACCAGCGTGTCCGATTCCCTCGAGCTGGTTGCTGAGGCCAAGGACATCCAGGCGCGTTATGAGCGTTATCGGGAGCAGCGCACGCCCCCCGACCTGGCCGACGTCACCCGTCGGTGCGATGAGATCGTCGGGCGCTACTGCTTTCGTTTTCCGGACCACATCGACGTCGATGACTGGCGAGCCCCCGAGCAGCCCGTGGAGCTCGAGCTCGCCCGGACTCGAGTGCTCGAAGATTTGGCTAGCATAGGTGGGAAGATTCCGAGGGACCTTTGGATCCTCGGGCAACGGGTCTATTACCTGAGTGACTTGGGTGCTTGGACGAACGCCGCGAACCTGGCCAGGAGGTGCGGCGGCCGAACCCACTGGTGGTGTACCGCTCTGGTCGGCTATGTGCACCATAGGAGGGGGCTCTGGACCGCGGCGGAGGAATCCTTCACCGAAGCACTCGAGCAGATGCCGCCCGATACGGCCGCCGCCTGGAGAGCCCCCGAGCACCTCCTGGAGGACTCTGCCTGGGAGATCTACGAAGAGGCCGCCGACAAAGAAGGTTTGGAGGAGCGGCTTTGGACACTCTCCGACCCCCTTTACCTGGTCGAGGGCAACGACCGCAAGACGGAGCAGTACGCGCGCCAGGTCCTCATCCGGATGCGGGCGGGGGCCGTCAACGGCACGGGCCTGGACTGGGAAGACGATCTGGAGGAGATCACCCTCCGCTGGGGAGCACCCGAGGCCTGGTCCCGGGAGCGAGACGCGCCGTCGATGGGGGATACGCTGGTCGACTCCCGGCGTATGGTGAGCCACCGCCGCGGTCAGGATTTCCTGCCCCCGGCGGAGGCGTTCGAGAATCCTTCGCAGATGGCCGCGGGTGAGTGGACGCTCGGAGCGCGCGCGCGCATGGAGCTCAGGGAGGGGGGCACACCCGTGGATCCGCTCATGAGCGCCGGTTTGCTCGAGGCGTTGACCGGGTCCCGGAACCCCGCCGCGGGGGATGGGATCATCGATCTCGCTGGCATCATCAGCGATGGCATCGTCAGACCAGGCCCTCGGACCGGATATACGGCGCCCTACGCGACGGACCTCGACATTCTGGAGACGCAGGTAGCGCGTTTTCGGCGAGGCGACTCGCTCCTGGTAGTCGGGGCCTTCGCTCCCGGGCCGGAGGAGAAAAAGGCCCTGGGCGCCGCGCCTCGAGCGGGCGAGCTCATTGACCTGAGGGCTGCGCGCGAAGAGAGCCGGGCCGACAGGCAAAGGCGCAGCAATCCGTTCAGTGCCGTGCTCGAGGCGCCCGTCGCGTTCAGTCCCGAGGTGGCCGACGAGAATATCCAATCGGGGCTCTTCCTCATCGATTCCGAGAGCGGCGAGCAGTACCAGATCCGGGGCGAAGGGCCAAAGGGCGCCTTCCAGCTTCTGGTCCCCAACGGGCACTACATCGTCGGCCTGGAGACCTTCAGCCCACACACGAAGAAAGCGTGGCGGGATCGGCACGGCCTTTGGCAGGACCCGATCGTTCCGGGGCTCGCGGCCATCTCGGACCTGCTGATCCTGGAGGGAGGCGGAGAGCTTCCGACTTCGCTGGACGAAGCCCTTCCCACGGCTCTTCCGGCCGTAAGGATCGAAGCGGGTGACGCCTTCAAGGTGGCCTGGGAGCTCTACGGGCTCAGGGTGGGTGAGTCGGCCCGCGTCCAGATCGGGGTGAACCGCGGTCGAGTCGGCCTCGGGAGGCAGCTGGGCGAGTTCCTGGGCTTCGTGGAACCGAACGAGCCCGTCGTCATGACCTATGAAGATACGGGGCCGGACGTCCTTGGGACCGTGTTCAGGGCGGTAGAGCTGGATCTCTCGGATCTGGAGCCGGGCGACTACACCCTCACGGTGGAGATCGAGCTCGCGGGTCGAGAGCCCATGACGGTGGCCCGCCCCCTCAGCATCGTGCCCCGCCCAGCGGGGCTTTAGGGACCACCGGTGATCACTCCCCGGAGCCACCCCAGAGCGTCCTCCGGGCCCACGAAGAGGTCCTCGGGGTACGTTACGTACGACAGCATCTGGCGGAAAATGAGGTCCTGCTCGTACCGGTTGATCCCCAGGCCCGCCAAGTACTGAAGGCGGAGGTTGCGGTCACGGTTTATCTCCGCGTCCTCGAGCCATGGCCCCAAGTCGTCGGCACGCCCCGCGTAGGTCGAGAGCAGATCCAGCGCGGAGTCGATCCCGACCTCCGAAAGAGATGTGCGGATCTCTCCATACTCGGGCCGCCGCAGCCGCTCTTCCAGGACCCCGACGTCGATGGGCGTCGGCTCGAGCCGACCCATGAGTACGAGATCGTACCCTTGCCCGTTTATGGTATTCGCCCAGATCGTTCCGTGGGGAAAGACCTCGAAGAAGGTGGCGATCTCGCTCTTGACCGCTTCTATGCCGGCCTCGTAGAGCTGGACGAAAACCGTGACGACCCCCCCGGGATTGAGACGCTGCCTCACCAGCTCCCAGAACTCCCGCGTATACAGGTTGGCCGCGCCCTTGACCCAGGGGTCGAGGGGATCGGACGTGATCGCGTCGAAGGTCTCATCGGTGGTCAGGAGAAAGTGTCGGCCGTCGTCGATCCGGAATTGGACTTTCGGGTTGGTGGCGACCGCGAAGTTGTGGTCGCTGAAATATTCGGACACGACCTCCGGTACGAGAGGTTCGATCTCGACGATCGTGACACGGTCCACCCGGGGATCGATGCTCACGGCCCCCGCGGTCACGCCGGCGCCCATCCCGATCACGAGTACGGAGCTGGGGTCATCGGGCACCAGCGTGGTGAGATGCCCCAGCATACGCTGCAAGCGCATGTCCTGCGGAAAACTGGATGCCTGGATCTTGCCCGCATTGTGGTAGCTCAGTACCCCGTTGGCCTCCCGTGATATGGCCAACGAGGCGTGGGTGCCTTCCCCGACGTAGATGATGTCTCCGGCGCTGCGAACCCAGGTGGCCGCGTATCGCCCGTACGCTACCAGCAGGCCGGGCACCGGCGCGACGCTGAGTGCCAGCACGACGGCCACCCCAATGATTGCGCCGGCCCGGGCGAAGCTTCGGACGTCGAGGGTGACCTGGCGAAAGGTACCCGACGCCAGCGGTCCCAGCAGGATCAGCGAGGACACCGCGGCCACTCCGATCAGCACCCGCTGCGTCTGTTGTGTACCGATGCTGCCGATCAAGAGCAGGGATACGGAAAGGGCACCGACGATCGCACCTACCGTGTTGGCCGCATACACTCGCCCGACGAGGTGCCCGGTGTCCTGTCCCTCCGAGGCTACGGCCGCGAGGGCGAGCGGAAAGCTGAGACCCCAGAGCATCGCGCCCGGCGTCACGGTCAAGAGACACCGCACGAGGTCGATCTGGAAGTTGTTCAAGGGCTCGGAGGCGAGCGAGGGATCGATGGGCCAGTACGGGAGGGCCGTGGTCAGGGCATAAGCGGCCCACGCCAAGCCGCCCATGACCAGCAACTGGCACAGGCCCAGGGCCACGCGCGGATTTCGTATGGATCGGGCCAAGAAAGACCCGACTCCGCTCCCGAGTCCGAGCCCTATCAGGAAGGCAGCCAGGATCAGGGAAAACGTGTAAACCGTGCCTCCCAGCGTCAGGGAGAGGAGGCGGGTCCAAACCACCTCTGCGCCGAGAGCGGTCATACCCGAAAGCCCGATGGCTGCAAGGATCGGCCACGCCTCCGGGGGCACCGAGGCTGCGACAGGGTCGTCGGCGTCGGACTTGGCCTGATGTGTTTGAACTTCGGCCAGCAGGAATCCGACCGCCGCGACTGCCAGGTTGATCCCCGCCGCTGTGTAGGTGGCGACGGCGGTATCGTGCACTCGCAAGAGGAAGAACCCGGCGAGCAGGGACCCGAATACCGCTCCGGCGATGTTCCCACCGTAGAAGAAGCCGAGCCACGACACTCCCTTCGGTGTCGCCTCAACCCATCGTGCAATGGCCGGTAGGGTAGCGCCCATCAGGATGGTGGGGGGAAGGAGGACAAGCGCGCAGAGGAAAGCGCGGGCGGCCAACCCTCCCACGCCCGAGCCCCCGATCAGTCGGTACAACCCGTCGACCCAGGGCAGGGTCACGAGCACCAACAGGCCCAAAAGCCCGATCGCCAGCTCGAGTGTCGCGTAGACGCGGAGCGGGTGGATGCGGGCTGGAACCACATAGGAGAGGCCTACGCTCCCGATGCACATCCCCCCCATGAAGATGGCGAGCAGCACACCGAGCGAGATCGAGGAGGAGCCCACGATCTGCGAAAGCATCTGGAACCAGACGATCTCGTAGATGAGAGCCGCCGCCCCGCTCCCTACGAAGAGGACTACGAGCAGGGGGAGAAAACGCGTCGACCGCGACGGTGTGGAACCTTGTTCTGTCAATCTGTGTTCATCCCGTCGCTAGAAGTCTGTCGAAGGAGTACCGTCTCAGCGTGGGGCGCCTCCTCCTCGGCCGCCGCGTCGTCCCCTGGACTGCAGGGCCTCGAGATACGGGCCCACGATCATCCACTGATCTTCCGTAAGTACGTCGGTGCGGACGGTCAGAAGCGCCGCTTCATTATTTGCCCGCATAGCCTGACGGTGAGGCTGCATCTGCTCACGCAGGCTCTGGTCGAAGCCTCCGGACGCCTGCTCGAAGAGCGCCGCCATCGACTGCTGAGCCGGCGCGTTTGCCTGGTCGAGCTCGTCCTTCATCAACGTCAACCGCGACGTCTGATCATCCGTGAGACCGAGCTCGAGACTGTCCGCCTGCTGAAGGACCGCCCCGATGGGATTCAGCTGTTGCCGTCCTCCACGGCCGCGTTGCTGGGCGTCGACGAGCTGGGGGATGGTCAGGAGGACCAGCGCGAGGGCCGGCAGTGTGAACTTGTTCATGACACGGACTCCTTCAGGGAAACGGGAAACCCCTACGACCGCGTATCGGTCGGGCTTGTCGCAAGTACGGATGCCCTGTTGCGCGCGAACGTTAAGCCGGCGGTTACTCGGGCGACAGCCCCTCCCCCGGAGTTGACAATATCCGGTCCTGCCCTAACACTGCACGGCTCGAATCAACCCTCTTCGGAGATTCCCATGAGGCAACACCGTACAAGATATTTCATGGCCGTAGCGGCAGGTCTGACCCTGGCCTGGGTAGGTCCGCTCGACGGTGCCCAGCGTGGGGGGGGACGTGCGCCGGCATACCAGGATGCCCCCGTCATTCCGATCGAGCCCGTCGAGGGCTTCTTCAAGCTCCCCGAGGGTCTGTATTTCGGCGAGGGCATCGGTATTGCGACGAACTCGGAGGGTCACGTCTTCGTGTATCATCGGAGCCAGGACACTCGGCTGTTCGAGTTCGATGAGAATGGCAACTTCGAGCGCGAGATCGGTGCCGGGCTCTACGGCTTCGAGTTCGCCCACAAAGTTCGGGTCGACAAGTACGACAACATCTGGGCGGTCGATGAAGGATCGAACCAGGTCATCAAGTTCAACCCCGAGGGTAGGGTGGTGATGGTGCTTGGCTATCGTCCGCCGTCCGTACAGGGTGCGACCGCCTCGGCGGGGGGAGCGGGCCCGGATGAGCGTTACCTCTTCGCAAGGCCGACCGATGTCACGTGGGACCAGGACGACAACATCTTCGTCTCGGACGGCTACACCAACCACCGAGTCGTGAAATACTCTCCGGACGGAAAGTACATCACGCAGGTGGGGAGCGGGGTGAGAGGAAACGGGCTCGACGAACTGAACCTTCCGCACACAATAGCGTCGGACGACGAGGGTAACATCTACGTCGGTGATCGTTCGAACCGTCGTGTGATGGTGTATAACAGCGATCTCGAGTATCTGAGGATGTTCGACCAAACCGGAGCTCCGTGGGAGATCTGTATTTCCCCCGGGCCGCACCAGTACCTCTTCGTGTCGAACTCGAACTCCGACAGCAACCCGGCGAGATCGTGGGACACATCGGGTGAAGTCTACAAGATGGAGCTGGACGGGACGGTCATCGGAAGGTTCGGGGAGGCCGGCAAGGCGGCCGGCCAGTTCCAGACGATCCACGGGATGGACTGTCGGAATCCCAACGAGATTTTCATAGCGGAGATCTCAGCCTGGCGCGCACAGAAGATCCTCGTGGCCTCCGAGCCCGTCTTTTAACTATGAGCGACAACGCACATCAGATCGCGAATCGCGATCAGGAGAGTCATATGAAAAGGTCGGTCCAGCTCTTGTTGGTTGTCGCTGGGTTCACAGCCGCGGCGGCGGTCCCGGCACGGGCGCAGATCCCCCAGATTCAGTACCAGGCCGAGGACGCCTTGAGCGGCTTCCCCGACGACATCCACTTGGGTGAAGCGGCGGGCGTGGCGCGCAACTCGGATGGAGACATTTTCGTCTACACGCGTACGGGTAACCCCACGCTCACCCTCGGCATGTCACGCTACGTGACTCACGGGGGCTCGCGCATCTTTCAGTTCGACTCGGACGGCGAGTTCGAGCGGGAGATCGGGCAGGAGACGTACGGCACCCTCTACGCCCAACAGCTGCGCGTAGACCCCGACGACAACGTCTGGACCGTGGATCAGTTCAGCGGTCAGGTGATCAAGTACGATCCGGATGGAAGGATCGTGATGGTCATGAGCCGGAAGCCGGAGACCCTACGTGTGCCGCAGCGGCCTCCGCCGGATCCGCCACGTGCGGGCACCGGCACGGAGGGTGAGTCGTTCCAGGGCCCGACCGACGTCGCGTGGGATTCCCAGGGCAATTTCTACGTGGCCGATGGGATCCGGAACGCGCGCATCGCGAAGTACGAACCGACCGGCAAGTGGATCATGAACTGGGGTACACGAGGCACCGGCCCCGGGGAGTTCGATGTCATCCAGGGGATCCAGATCGATGCCCAGGACAACATCTACGTGGCCGACTACGGGAATCGGCGGATCCAGGTCTTCGACGCGCAGGGGACTTTCCGGAGAGCCATGTCCGGCTTCGGCGCCCCCATGGCGATCTGCATCACCCCGCCGCCGAACCAGGTCATGTACGTGTCGAACTCGAATCCCCCCGACAATCTCGATGTGGGCGGCGAGATCTATAAGATGGAGCTCGACGGCACCATCATCGGGAGATTCGGCACGGCCGGGAAGCAGATAGGGCAATTCGGCACCGTGAATGCCATCGACTGCCGGGAAGAGAATGAGCTGCTCGTGGGCGAGCTCGGGAACTGGAGAGTGCAACGCGTGACCCTGCAGCCGATGTGATAACGGGCCCTTTCTACACGAATTCTACGTCCGTGGTGACCTCGATCGCTCCCTTGATGCTCAGGGCCACCGGGCACTTGTCCACGTGCATGTCCAGCACCCGGGCCACCGTATCGCGCACCTCATCCGGGTCCGGCACGTGCAGTTTGTATTTCACGTGGATCCGCCGAATGACCAACACACCGCCGTCCTTCTCCACCTCGCCCACCACCTCCGCGACGAGATCCTCAGGCTGAATCGTTATCTCGCGCGCACCCAGCGCGCCGGCAAATGTGCCCGTCAGTCAGCCGCCTGTTGCCGCAACGACGTAGTCGATGGTCGTGGCATGCGGCTCGAACTTGGTCACGTCCAGGCCGTAATGCTCCGCGATCTCCCCGTGAGCACCGAACAGGACTGGCTCGCTTTCGGCGGGCAGCGTGGCCGAGCGTGTCGGGCCCCCCAGACGGCGTATCTCGACTCGTGATGTGTAGGCGACTTCTGACATGTCTATCTCCGGACTCGAAGGTCGTTCAGCCTTCAGGACGTAGGATCCGGCTCCTGACCAAGATGCGTGATCTGTTCCTCGCCCGCCAGCCAACGCAGCGTGTTTTTCAGCTTCCAATTCTGGCCACCCGAAAGATGTCGATGTTGTCCCAGCCCTCTTTGTCATTGGACCAACGTCCTATTTGATTCCTCGACGCGGGCTTACATGATCAGTCATGCGGAAATCCCGAATGAGTTGGGCCGTGGGTATGGTGGCACTAGCGAGCGGCTGCGCCTCGTCCCACGCCATGCAACAAAACCCCGAAGATGGATCGTGTCCTGCTCGTAACATGGCATCGCGGTCGGCGAGTCAGACCGAAAGAGCGGCCCCGGACGACCTGACGTGGAGCGGGCCCGCCGAGAGCCGCGATATCGAGCAGAACAATGTGTGGTGCCGGACGGTCGGACGACCCGTCTTCCGGGACCTCCCAGCGGTTCGCCTCGAGCAGGCGAACCGCGTCGACAGCCTCGCGGTCCTCACCTGGAACATCAACCTGGGCGGGGGCGATGTCGTGGCTTTTATGGCCCGGGAGTTGGGGCTCACTTGTGATCCCGATGGGCCGGCGGAGCGGGAGCCGCCCTTTCACTTCGTGATCCTTCTTCAAGAGGTGTATCGACTCTCCGCCACGCTGCCGGAGGTGTCTCCGGGTCCGACGATCCCGTGGAGGATCGATTCCGATCCCCGTCCGGGAGGGCCCCGCGATATTGTCGAAGTGGCGGAGCGGTGCGGGCTCGCGCTGCTCTATGTGCCCTCGGCCCGCAACGGGCCCACCGAGCCGGGGCGCCGACCCGAGGACAAGGGCAACGCGGTCTTGTCCACCCTCCCCCTCACCGACTTGGCCGCTATCGAGCTTCCTTTCGAAGCCAGTCGGAAGGTAGCGGTCGTGGCGACGGTCCGTGGCCCGGGCGGTGAACGGATTCGTGTCACGAGCGTCCACCTCGACTTGGCCTCCACACTCGCCCGGACCCTGATCAGCGGAAACACGACACGGTTACGGCAGGCGATGGGGTTCGCCGAGGCGCTGGAATCCACGGAGAGCTCCATCACCATCGTGGGAGGCGACTTCAACACATGGTCGGCGAGCGAAGCGACGCTCAGGCGCCTGGCTCTCCGCTTCCCCGACTCGCCCCCGTGGGACGGACGCCCCACTCGTGGCCCTTTCCCGACCGATCACATTCTGTTCCGAACGGTGCAGGGAAGTCGGATCGATCTCGTGGAGGATTCCTACCGGAGATTGGAAGAGACTTACGGCTCGGACCACGCTGGCAGGATCGTGTGGCTACGCGACTAGAAGGCGCTCCCACCACGCGAGAGGCATACGACTCGAGACATACGACTATGGTCTTATTGTGCGCCCGTTGAAGATACGGTCACTTGAGCACCGCTCATTCTGCAGGATGACTTCCTAGGCGCAGGATCACTTCCTAGGCGCAAGATCACTTCCTAGGCGCAAGATCACTTCTTGGCTGCAGGGTCACTTCTTAGCTGCAGGATCACTTCTTGGCTCGAGAGGTAGTCGTGAATCGCACACAGGCCTGCTCGCTTCGGAGGACGACGCTCTCTTTTGTGCCGCTCGTACTCATCCTGCTCGCCGCCGGCCCACTGACAGCGCAGCAGGGCATCGGCTTCGAGAGCTCGTTCGGTTATCAGAGCCTGAGCGGCGAGTATGGAGACGTCCTCAAGGGGGGTGTCGACGCGGAATTCGCCGTCGTCTGGACCAGGACCCGGTTCCGCTATGGGATCGGAATAGACTGGGCCTCCTACCACGCGGAAGCGCCGTTTGAGGGTGAGAGTTGGAGCAACATTGTCTCTTACTTCGGTGTGACGTTCTTCCCCTGGCCCGAGACGCGCCTCCGGCCGTTCATCCAGCTTCGGGCCGAGGGCCGCAGGCTCCGTCCCGAGGGCGACCACTTGACGGATGAAGAACCCCCGGAGGAGGGCGAGAATACGTCGGACATCCGGGTGTTTGGAATGGCGGCAGGCGCTGTCGCTGGCGTGGAGATCGGAATGACACGCCGTTCCTGGCTGAGGCTGGCCGGCTACTTGGGCGACATCAACACCGACGAAGCCGAGCTCGGTGATATAGATCTCGGCACGGTGGATTCGGGCCGTGTATACGGATTTCGCGTCGGCCTCTTCTGGATTCCATGACCATGAGAAAATACCGGAAGGAACCGTTCGCGGTTGTAGCGGCGCTCGTTCTCCTCGCGGGTCCGCTGACCGCCCAGGAGTCGGCCGCAAGGCCCGGTGAGGGGTCAGATCCCGCCTCCTCTTTCGCACCCTCGAACTCCGTTGTATTCGGCGGCTTCGAGAGGGCAGGCACGCCAGGAACACCATTTGCCCTACCGGCCAGCAGTGTGCTGTTGAGTGGCTTGGCGCAGCCCCGAGTGCTCCGTATCCCGGCCAATCCACCGGCGGACGGGGACCTGGGGGACGAAGACATAGAGGACTTAGGGGACGATGACCAGGAGGTCTCGCAGAACGTAGACGCTTGGGGTGTCGCACGTAATCCCGGTCTCGCCACCACGTTAGTGATCCTCTCGAATATCGCTGCGAATGTGGTCAACGAATACGTTATTCAGGGCGACATCAGTCAGATCAATCCGGACAGTTGGTGGCACAACATCAAGCAGGGATTCTCCTGGGACGACAACCAATTCCGCACCAACTTCCTCTCCCACCCCTTCCAGGGGTCCGTCTACTACAACTCGGCTCGCGCCAACGGCTTCAACTACTGGGAGTCGCTCCCGTTTACGGCGCTTGGGAGCTTCACCTGGGAATGCTGCGGCGAGACGCACTTGATGTCGATCAACGATTTCGGCAACACGACCCTCGGAGGGGCAATGCTAGGGGAGATGTTTTACCGCCTCTCCTCCACGATTCTGGACAACGAGGCCACGGGCTCCGAGCGTGCCTGGCGGGAAGTCGGTGCGGGCATCTTCAATCCCGGACGGGGTACGACCCGGTTAATCACCGGACGCGCGTTCGAGCAAGGTACGAACCCGACAGATCCGCTCGACTACAGGGGAAGTGGCGTCTTCAACACGTTCAACTTCGGGTTCCGAATGGTCGGAGAGGGAGAGAGCTTGGACTTCTCGCGGGACGAGGCTCACCTCTTCATCGAAATGGATCTCACCTACGGAAACCTTTTCAACATGGAGCGAAACAAGCCTTTCGACTTCTTCACCCTGACTATGCAGTTGAACTTCAGGGACAAGAAAGCTCTCGGCCTGATCCAGGGACGCGGTACCCTGCACAATTTCGATCTAGGCCGCTCCGAGACCCGCCAGCAGCTCTTCTCCATCGCGCACTACTTCGACTTCATCGACAACAACGCGTACGAGTTCGGGGGCCAAAGCGTAGGATTCATCTACCTGTCCAACTGGATCCGGTCGCCGCGAACTCGCATCGTGGTATCGGCCGACATCCATGCGATGCTCATGGGCGGGATCAACACGGAATACTCCGAGTTCGCCGAGATCCCGGGCGTGCGGGAGCGTGACAGAGAGTACGACTTCGGGTCCGGCTTCGGGAGCTGGCTCCAATTCCGGGTGGTGCGCGATGGGTACCAGATCGTCGACCTGGACTATCGTGTGAACTGGCTGCACACGTTGAACGGGACCAACGTCGGGGGCCAGGATACCGATCACATCATTCAACAGGCCACCGTCAGGCTCGGATGGCCATTGGGCACCAGCTGGGGCGTAGCCGCTGAGGGCTCCGTTTTTCTCCGGAATAGTTACTACGAAGAGCCGGAATTCGAGGACATACGGCAAAGGAATCCCGAGCTGAAAATCTTCGGATCGTGGACGTTAGGATCCAGAACGGCCAGATAAGCCTGGGAGGTCCCCTGAAGCTCGGTCAGTGGTAAGATCTGCCGCCGCGCTCGCCAGATCTGCCGCTGCGCTCGCCATCGTCACGGGCTTGATGACATGGGCCCCCGGCAGGGCACTCGGTCAGAACGATGAAGGATCGGCCGGGCGGGCGATTGGTGGGGCTGCTCTGGGAGCCGCATCCGGCTCCATGCTCGCTCTCACGGGAGGCCTGGTGGGGTGTAATCGAACCCTCCGCCCATCGAGATGTAGTCGTATCACCACCGTTGCCGGAGCGGCCATCGGCCTCACCGCCGGAGCGGCCATTGGGTGGAGAAACGACTCGGGTCTGGACGATCGCCTCGAAAGCGCGGCGTTTGGCGCCGCCGCGGGTGCCGTGGTGGGAGTGGGGTTGAAGTACTTTATCCGGCAATACGAATGGATCGACGTGGCCTCCGCCTCCGTCCTGGGGCTGGCGGTCGGAGCGTCGGCCCAGGGTTCGGGTTTCGGGTTTGCCGTCGGGGGTGCGACTGGACTCCTACTGTGGCGCTTTCATCCCACCGTGGGACCGGGTGGAGCCGTCGCCTGGGCTCTGGGTGGAATGGCCGTCGGCGGACTCGCGGACTGGGTGGCGGACGCTGTACGAGGTGGCGGCTCTGAGCCGGGCGGTATGCCGCTCTCCTTCTCCGTAGCGTGGTGAGGCGCTGTGTGACCCGTTCCAATCATCGCTGCGGACTCGCATGATCAGGCCATGTGGACAACCCGACTGATTCTAACGGCTGGCGTCGTGACGTTGGTGAGCGGCTGCGTCCCCTCCCACACCATGCAACCAGGCCTTGATGACGGGTCGTGCCCCGCTCGCTACCTGGCACCCCTATCGGTGAACCAGCCCGCGGCGGGGGACCCCGACCAGCTGACCTGGAGTGGCCCCGCTCAAACCCGCGATATCGACAAGAACAACGCCTGGTGCCGGACCGTCGAGCCACCGGTCTTCCTGACGCTTCCTCGACTTCGGCCCGAAGTGCCAAACGGGATCGACAGCTTGGCGATCGTCACATGGAACACCAACGTTGGCGGGGGCGACCTCGTAGCGTTCTTGGCGGAAGAGCTGCAGGTCACCTGTGAGCCCACGGAGCCGGCGAATCTGGGCCCCCCGTTCCACTTCGTCATTCTTCTTCAGGAGGTGTACCGGGCTTCGGCCCGCCTGCCTGAAGCACTAGGGGGGCCGAATATCCCCGTGAGGATCGAGCCGGATCCCCCACCGGGAGGGCGGCTCGAAATTCTCGAGGTGGCGGAGCGATGTGGCCTCGCGCTGCTCTACGTGCCCTCGGCCCGTAATGGGCCCGACGAGCCGGGGCAGGTGCCCGAGGACAAGGGTAACGCGATCCTGTCCACGCTTCCCCTCGCCGACCTGGCCGCCATCGAGCTACCCTTCGAGGCCGGTCGTAAAGTCGCCGTCGTGGCGACGATTCCCGGCCCGAGCGGTGAGCGGATCCGTGTCGTGAGCGTCCATCTCGACGTGGCCTCCACCCTGAGCCGGACCTTGATCAGCGGGAACGCTACCCGGCTACGGCAGGCGATGGGGTTGGTCGTAGCTCTCGAATCCATGAATAGCTTGGCCACCGTCGTCGGGGGCGACTTCAACACCTGGTCGGCGGACGAGTCGGCGCTGAAGAACCTGGCCGTCCATTTCCCCGACTCGCCGCCCTGGGACGGGCGGCCTACTCGTGGCCCTTTCCCGCCCGACCACATTCTGTATCGAACGGTGCAGGGAAGTCGGATCGATCTGGTGGAGGAGTCCTACCGGCGATTCGAAGAGACGTACGGCTCAGACCACGCCGGCAGAATCGTGTGGCTTCGCGGCCAGGATGCCGGCCCTCTCAGCCATGCGGACGAGGTCGGCCAGAGACCCGGCTTCCATCTTCGACATGACCCGGCCACGATGGACCTTGACCGTCTTTTCGCTGATGTCGAGTTCCCGGGCGATTACCTTGTTCAGCCTACCCGCGATCACGTGCGTCATGACTTGGTATTCCCGTGAAGTCAGATTTTCGAGTCCGTCCCGAAACTGTGCGTTGGAATTCCGCCGCTCCCTGAGTTCCGCGTCGAGTTCGATCGCCCGATCCACAGCGCCCAACAGATCATCTTCTTCGAAGGGCTTCTCCAGGAAGTCGACGGCACCGCCCTTCATGGCACGAACGCTGGCTGATACGTCGCCGTGGGCCGAGACAAAAACGATGGGCGCGTTGAATCCCCGGCTGGCCATGTGTTCCTGAAGAGTGAGGCCGTCCATGCCCGGCATCCTGATGTCGAGCACGACACATCCTGGCTCCTC
The DNA here is from genome assembly GCA_022564055.1 of Gemmatimonadota bacterium. GTDB lineage: Bacteria > Gemmatimonadota > Gemmatimonadetes > Longimicrobiales > Gaopeijiaceae > UBA822. Next base: position 6,485 of record JADFMD010000034.1, on the reverse strand, counting down.
CGGGGAGGCCTCAGCGAGGTAGGCTTGGGCCGACTCGAAGGTGCGCACAGAATGCCCCGAGGCCCGAAACAGCCTGGACAACGCCGATCGCACGCTCGCGTCGTCGTCCACGACGTGGACCGTAGAACGCCGCTGAAGCGCGGCAGCTCCTGCGCTCATTCTAACCTCGCATATGGCTGGTCTAACACTCTAGTAGACGCCTACTGGTTCAAAGTGTTAAAGGTGAGTACCCGGATCGAGGAATCCGGTGGCCCCCGTTGACACTAAAGACGCCTACCCGTCAACCATCCCCGACTAGCTTCTCGAAACGCTTCAAGAGCTCACCCGCCCGTTTGCCATCTTCGGCAATGTCGGCCAGCACTTCCATCAACTCAGAATCGACGTCGGCGGGTAGCATCCGTTGTCCAGCTTGGGCGTTACTCACGATAGCCGCAAGGGGCTCGCTCAACTCTTGGAGGAGTGTGTCCATCTCACTCGGATCCCGTTGCGACAAAGTTGTGCCACTCGACGTGGAGAGGATTTGCTCTTCAGTGCGGTACTTCACACTGAAAACGAAGGGTTTGATCGTATACGACCATAGTCCAATTACGAACCTGGTAACAACCCCATAGGATGAATAGAACGCACTTGGTATGCAAGGTCGGAACCGAGGCTTCAACGGCTCTCTAACCAAGGATACAGCGGTTGACAAAGGGAACACCCGTCGGCGTCTCGGATCGAGTGGTGGATATCGTCGATGATGACGAGTCCGTTCGGAGAGCATTGTGGAGGCTCCTCAACTCGGTAGGAGTAGAATCCCGCACCTACGGCTCCGCGCGTAGCTACCTGGATTCTACGGATCTGGAGTCGACGGATTGCCTCCTGCTGGACCTCCACCTTCCCGAGATGTCGGGGATCGAGCTCTTGGAGCACTTGAGCGAAGTCGCGCCGAACCTGCAGGTGATCTGCATGACGGGCCGAGACGAGCCGGAGGTCGAGCAGCGGCTTGCCGCCGCGGGGATCAGTGGGTGTCTCCGAAAGCCCTTCGACCAGGCCGAGCTCTTTGCCGCCCTGGCGTCGGTGATGGCGGGGTCGGAGCCCCTGGGCTAGGCCAAGCGAAGCACCATCACAGTTCGATCTCTTGGCCCTCACGTGCCATGAAGCAGTCACTGAACTCCCGCTGACACTCCTTCTCGACAGCCGTCAGGAATTGGTCGTCGTGCTCAGGGTCGTGATGGATGAGAGCCAGCTGCTTGACTCCTGCCCTCGTCGCGACCTCGATCGCTTGCTCCCAGCTGCTGTGGCCCCAGCCTTTCTTCTCCTTGAGCTCGGCCGGCGTATACTGCGCATCGTGAAGGAGGAGATCGGCGTCCTTCGCCAACTCGACGACGCGCTCGTCTATCCCATCGCCGTGCTCGATGTCGGTGCAGTAGACGACCGTCTTGTCGCCTTCGGTGAAGCGGTAGCTGTAGGCTCCCCCGGGGTGATTGTGTCGAAGGAACCGCCAGTGGTTGCCGAGCGGACCCGTGTATTCGCTGAAGTCGGGCTGCCAGAATATGAACTCGGCTCCCATTTCCCTCAGAGGTACTGGAAAGAAATCAGCCTGCATCTGGGCCTCGAAGACGCCCTCCAGATCCGAGCAGAGGCAATCTTTGCCACAGATGGTGATCGTGAATTTGCGCGTCGGGTCGTACGCCGGACCGAAGAATGGAAACCCCTGGACGTGATCCCAGTGGGTGTGGGAAAGCACGATCGGTATGGAGTCTAGGTCGAGCTGCTCATGGGAGGAGGCGATCATGTCTTTGCCGAGCTGCCTGATTCCTGTCCCCGCGTCGAAGATGATGATTTGGCCCCGAGCCAGGGTGAGACGCACGCACGACGTGTTACCACCAAAGTCCATGAATCCTCGTTCCGGAACCGGAATCGACCCCCTGGTACCGTAGAACTTGATGTTCATCGTGTCCTCGTGGCTCGGAGTATCCTGGTTGCTCGGGTCACTAGAGCCGACCGACTAACGATCGGTCCTGCGTTGTAAATGGGCGAGGCGCATCCCCACGAGGCCGGCAACCATGACCACAAGGTAGAGCTGGCCTACGATCGCTTCGGTGATTGCCAACGAGCGTGCCTCGGGGCCCACAGGATTGATATCACCGTACCCCAGTGTCGTAAGTGTGACGTAGCTGTAGTAGAAAAGGTCCCGCTGGACATCGATGGCCCCGGGCCCGGAAAGCCCTGTGAACGAGTCCGGGTAGAAGTGCTCTACGAGCCAGTACGCCTTCGCCCACATGACACCGAAAATGAGGTAGACCACCAATGCTGCGCTCACCGTCCCGGACATCACGACTGGATGCTTGAAAACACGGCGGAGGATCACAATGCAGATGAACATGAGCATCGCGATCGTGAGGACTCCACCCGCGACGGTCGGGACTCCACCGGGCACAAAGAGCAGGGCGACCGCGGGCGCCCCCAGGACGAGGCCGACAATGAAAAGCCGGCGTCTGGACGCTACGGCCGCCAGGCCCGCGAGGAGCAGGCCGGCGAGGCCAAGCTGCACAAGAAATCCCCCCCCGACGTTCGCGTAGGGCTGTAGAGCCAGGAGGAGGAAAAGCGAGGCCAACAGAACGTGGTAGGTTTTGCTCTTCCGCGAGAGCTCACGCTCTTCTTCCGAGAGCCCAGGATCTCCTTCGGAGCGTCCAGGATCTTCTTCCGAGAGTCCACGATCGCCATCGACACTCATCCGTCTCTCCTTTCCTAACTGCTAGGGCTGGTCTTGTTGTGCGGGCGCGACGGCGTCCCCCGCCGCGTCCTCTCCCACAGACCATCCCCCACCCAAGGCCATGTAAAGCTGGACGATGGACGAATGGTGCAGCTGGAGCGCCTCGGTGGCCTGCAACTGAGATCCGAAAAGCGAGCGCTGTAAGTCCAGCACCTCCATATAACTGGTGAGGCCGCCCTCGTAGCGGGCTTCCGCGACCTCCAGGGCTCCGCTGGCCGCAGCGACCTGACGGATGCGCGCCTCACTCTCCAACCGGTAGGTTTCCACGCCGACCAGCGCGTCTTCGACCTCGCGAAACGCGTTCAAGACGATCTGCTCGTACTGGTTGAGTAGCTGCTCCGTTCGAGTTCGCTCCACCTCGACCCGCTGCTTGTTCCTCCCCGCGTTGAAGAACGGGCCGAGTATGTTTGCGCCGAAGTTGAAGAAGATGTTCCCGTCCGTTACCTCGCCAAGGCTGGTGGCCTTGGCGCCGGCCGCCGAGGTCAAGGAAAGGGACGGAAAGCGAGCCGCCTCGGCCACGCCGATGATGGCGGTCTGGGCGTGGAGCCTCCGCTCCGCCGCCAGGACGTCGGGCCGCCGCTGGAGCAGCTCGGATGGTAGTCCGGCCGGAACAGCTGGCGGAAAGGTCTGATCTGCGAGGCTGGCGCCTCTCGTCACGTCCGTGGGGAGCCGACCCACGAGGAGGCTCAGAACGTTTTCGGTCTGGGATCGAGCCCGGGTGAGCGCTTGTATCGTCGCCTCGGTGTCGGCGAACTCGATCTCCGCCCGGGCGACATCTACGGCCGGTACCAGACCACCCTCGGCTCGAGACGCAAGCAGATTCACCGACACTTGCCGGGTCTCGAGCGTCGATAGGGCGATCGCCAGGCGGGCGTCCAGATCTCGCAGGACGAGGTAGGCTCCGGCGATGTCGGCGACCAGAGTGATCGTCACGGTCCGGAACGCCTCTTCGGTGGCGAGGAGCCCCTGCAGCGCGGCCTCGTTGGACCGGGCCACCCGCCCCCAGAGATCGACTTCGTAGCTGGCGCTGAGCCCAATCTTCACGTTGTCGAACGCACTGACCGAGTCATCCCGCAGCGTCCCTTGAAAGAATCCGAATGCGATGACGTTGACGCTGGGATAGAGGTCGGCTCGGACCATGCCCAGGTTGGCCCGGGATTCGGCGATCTTGGACATCGCCTCCCGGAGGTTTCGGTTGTTCTCGAGGCCGGTGCGGATGAGGTCTTGAAGCGCAGGGTCCTCGTAAAGATCCCACCACGAGAGGTTCGCGACCGACTCTCCAGCCGGCAATTCGGTGCGGAACGTTACCGGCGCTGGGGGAGCGGGGGGCACGAAATCGGGCCCCTTCTTGCAGGCCGTCAGCAGGAGCGCTGCCCCGATCATTACGCAGCACAGCCTCGCCCGGCACAGCCGCGTCATGAGGCTCAGCCTCGCCACGCAGCACAGCCTCGTGCGGATACCGTTCATGCGGTCATCCTCCGTCCTCGAGTCAGGCGTTCGAGAAGCCCGAACGCCAAAACGACGTACACGACGGCTCCCATGATCATGAACAGTCGTATGAAGAGATTGGTCCCGGCCTCCGCGTCTCCCATCAGCGTCGGCCCAAGCACAATGAACAGTGTGGTAATGCCGGCCCCCAGTAGCTTGCCCAGGGGCCGATCGGAAAAGATCCACCCCCCCACCCACAACCCGGCCAGGAGGACGAGGAGCAGGAGGAATGCGAACGCCGGGACCATGACCAGAAGCTCATAGATTACGACGGCCACCAGGCCTCCGGCCAGATTCGCCAAGACCAGGCCTTTCCCGGCGGCAAGGTGCGTTCCGAACGTGGGCTCCATGGTGAGGAGGCTGGCAAAGATGAGCACCACCATGAAGTCTGTCATGGAAAACATCTGGGACACGATCACGATGGGGTAGAGGACCACGAGGCTGCGCAGAGCCATGGCGGTCCGAAGCCGGGGGGAGGGCACAGCGTCGCCCTCCCCCTCCGCTGCCCCCTCGTCCTCCCCGCCGCCAACATCTTCCCTCTCCGACGCCACGGTTGGCCCCACCCCTGGCGGATCCGGAAACACCGCTGCGGCAACATAGGTGGTCGCCACGGCAACGATGGTCGCGAAGATGAGGCCATTCGAGACCCCTATCGCCAGGGATTCGGATACGGTGCCGATGAGGGGGACGACGAGGACGCCCATGAGAAGGAACACCAGGACGACGGGCTTCGTCCCTCCAGCTCTCGCGTAAAAGATCAAGAACAGGATGAGCGCCATTACGAGGAGATGAACGGCCGGGTACGACAGTGTCGGTAACAGCAGTCGCGCGCTCAAGATGAAGGCCCCGCTGATAACCGCTACGAACGCCAGCGATGCCTTGAAGGACATCACCTTCGGCAAGGAGAGCAGCTTCGCGGTAAGGACCGGAGTGATGAACGAGAGGGGCCATGCGAAGCCGAACGCCACTCCCGAGGACAGGGTCATCCCGCACGCCAGGCGGTAGATCTGAGCGCGCCGACGCGCGGAGTGCAGATCCGTCGTCGCGACGCCCGACGCACCCGAGGCCTCAGCGGACATACGACATCAGGCTGAAGAAGCGGAGCATCAGGCGACCCAGTGAGTTCAGAAAGACGTGATCGCCCGTGAAGATCATGACACTGGCCTGTGCCCCGACCCTCAATAGCTCCGTAGGCACGTCCTGGCCGAGGTCGATGATCACCGGAAATTGCTGAGGCTGCCGAAGCCACCCTGTGGTCTGGGAGACCTGGGGGAGCTGGCCAGGGGAGCCCAAACGACCTTGGCTCACGCCCAAGCCCACACTCCGAACCGTGCCCTCGAACACCTGGCCCGGTGCCACGTCCAGGAGAAACCGCACGGGATGGCCGACCTCGAGGTTCTCGAGGTTGTTCTCACGCAGGTCGGCCTGAATCCAGACGTCCGCCGTGGAAACGAAAGTCATGAGCGCCTGACCCGCGCCCGCGAAGTGGCCCACGTCGAGATACAGGCTCTCGATGGCGCCCCGGGACGGCGCTCGAATCACCGTCTGGGCAAGGTTGAACTCGGCCTGCTCGAGGGCTGCGATGGCCGACCGGACCGTCGGGTTTTCGAGCCCATCGACCCCCAACGCCGCCTGGGCTCGACGCAACTCCGCCTCGGCGGAGGAGACCTGGGCCTCGGCTGTGGAGAGACTCGCCAATGCGCGATCCCGGTCGGCCTGCGAGAGAGCATCGGCGTTGCGCGCGCTGATCTGCAGGATGCGCTCATAGTCGCGCCGGGCGATGGTCTCCTGCGCCCGGGCCGCGGCCACGCCGGCCGCGGCGGCTTCTATCGCGGCGTTCTGAACGCCGAGCTGCTGGATGGCGTTGTCCAGGGACGCCCGAGCCGACCGCACCGCGATCTCGTACTGGGTCGTGTCGATCTGCAACAGGACCTCCCCCGGCGCCACCGGTTCGTGGAGACCTGCTTCGATGTCCGTGACGTATCCGGACACCAGAGGCACCACGGAGACCGTGAACCCGCTCACCCTGGCCTGGTCGGAGTAGGGCATGACCCGGTCCGCCCAGAGGTAGAGTCCAAAGAAGACCACACACAGGGATAGGACGACCAGCGTGGCCACACGGGCCGGGTCTTTGGCTTTTCCCTCTGTGGGAGCACCCTCCTTGGGGGTGCCTTCCTCGGGAGAGTCGGAGGGCTCGGGTACCGGCGCCTTCATCTCGGCCTCGATCTCGGGCGGATTG
>JADFMD010000131.1 GCA_022564055.1 Gemmatimonadota bacterium | reverse complement strand
AAACTGACTACCAGAAAAGCGTACGGCTTTCGGACCTTCCGAGCCCTTGAAATCGCTCTCTATCATACCCTTGGCGATCTACCCGAACCCAAAGTCACCCACAGATTCTGCTGAAGAACCAAAAGATCCTTGAACTTCATGAGCAACCGGGCCTCGTGCTGATACGCGTTCTGGAACGTCTTGAGCTCCTTCTGGAGGATCTTCGCGATCCACTCGTCGACGGTGCCGCTCAACGCTTCGGTCCGCGAGGTGACGGCCTGGGTGGTCGCCACACCCAGCACGAAGTCGAGCTGCGTCTTCACCTGGCGTAGCTGAATCACCGGTAGAGCCAGACGCCGTGGCTGATGATCTCAGGCGGAAACCGATGGCCCCGGTAGTTTCTTGAGTTCGTTTTCATCCGCAGAGTCCGGCGGTGCCGAGAGCGGTACCGAACTCAAGTTGACAGTACCCCGGTACCGGACCCTCGACACCCAAACCAAATCGCCGCACGTTTTTGTGTGACCCTTTTGTTACCACGATCACACAAAAAACGGGACAGCACGTAACTTCATGTGCCGTCCCGTCTTAAAAGTGGGCCTGGGTAGATTTGAACTACTGACCTCACGCTTATCAGGCGGCCATCGGGGCGCCGACCGGCGCCGGTGAGCGCCGGAAAGCGCTTTGAACCGAGATTCTGGCGCTGGGGAGCGCCAGTTGGCGCCACCTGGCGCTGACGTTTCTGTTACCGCTTGTGGTTACCGCGAGATGAGTTCGGGTGGCGAGGACGTCGTCCTCGTGCGTCTCCAGAACATCAATGACTTGGCGGCAGACGGAGTTTTCGCCACCCACAGGTTACCTGCAATGGCCAGGCGGCCGGGACGAGAGCGTTGCGATGCTGAGGGGGGGGCATGCGGTGACGGCGCTATTTGTGGGCGCTCTCACGGTCGAGCGGCGCGCGTCCGAACCGCATCTCCCCACTCAGCGACCGGAGAAACGCCAGCAGCGATTCCTTCTCCTGTAAAGTCAGGTCCAACGGCTGTATGTCGGGATCTTGATAGGGATTGATATTGCCTCCCCGATCGTAGAAATCGACGACTTCTTCCAACGTTGCGAAGCTCCCGTCGTGCATATAGGGCCCGGTCCGAGCCACGTCCCGCAGCGTGGGCGTCTTGAAGGCACCGCGGTGCAGGTTCTTACCGGTTATCACAAAGCGTCCGGAGTCGAGTAACTCACCGTCTCGCCACGTCACACCCGTGTTGTGAAAGCGCTCGTCGGTAAACAGCCCACCAGTGTGACACAATGCGCATCTCGCCCGGCCGCGAAACAACGCGAGGCCTCGGCGGGCCGACTCTGAAAGCGCAGCTGTGTCACCGAGGTGCTCGAAGCGATCGAATGGGGAGTTGCCCGACACCAGCGTGCGCACGAAGCCGGCGATGGCCTGTGCCATCCGCTCTTTCGTGATCTCATCGTCGCCGAAAGCATCCACGAAGTCCCGGCGATAAGACCCGCTCGCCCCGAGACGCCGCAGGATTTCCTCATGCGTGTTCCCCATCTCGTCGGGGTTCACCATGGGGAGTAGCGCCTGCTCCTCCAGGGAGCGCGCACGCCCGTCCCAGAAGAACGATCGTCCGTACGCCCGGTTGATCAGCGCCGGGGCATTACGCGTCCCCTCTTTGTCGTCGATTCCGCGTGCGACGGTTCGGCCATCGCTGAACGACCTCTCAGGCTCATGACACGACGAGCAGGAGACCGTGCTGTCCCTCGACAACTGCGCGTCGAAGAACAGTCTGCGACCCAACTCCACCTTCGCCTCGGTGAGTGGGTTGTCTGGGGGCACGGGCACGAGCGGCGATGCCCCGAGCGGGAGTTCCGGGAGGGGCCGGCCAGCCGGGCCGCTGGGTGCGCAGGCCGCAGCGGCCCACGCTCCGCTGGTAGCGAGAACGAGGGCCGCCACGAATCTCAGGGTACGCATGCGAATGCTCTTCGGCATGCCTAGTTGAAGTTCTCCATGAGCCAGAGCTGGTTGACCGTCTTCCCCAGGCTCCACACCATGGTCGATCCGTCCTGGCTCCACGCCGGGAGTGTCCCTCCACCGAGATGTACCGCACGGTGTTCCGTTATGGCCCCAGTCTCCGAATCCCGCCGCATCGTCTTCCAACCAGGAGGCCCGTTGTTCGGAGAGGTCAGGTAGTAGAAGCCCGTGCCGTCCGGCGACCACACGCCTATATAGTCCCAGGTATCCGGCTCGTCGACGAGCAGGGAGGTGGGCCGACCATCGAGATAGGCCACTCGTATGCCGTCACCATCGGCGCCGTCGGCATAGTCGTAGTACATGTACGTAAGCCTCTGACTGTCGGGATGCCACTGCAGGCCTGCCTTCAACCCAATTTCCTCCGGAGTCGTAAGCCGGCGCGGCTCTCCACCCGCTGCGGGGACCACGAAGACCTGGTTTCGCATGTCGGGGCCGGCAGCGCCGAAGGCGGCGATGTGTTGCCCGTCCGGCGACCATTTCACCTCGTACGATGCCCACCACCACAGGTGCGCGATCTTGTTCGGCTTGCCCCCTTCTCGGGGTGCGACGTACATCCCGTTCTCCGTGGCGAAGGCTAGTTGCGAGCCATCCGGAGACCACACGGGCACCACGCTTTCACTTTCCTCTGCGATGTCCACTACGTGACGCGGCGTGCCGCCCGAGGTCGGCACCACGAAGACCGCGCGGCCCTTCTCGGTAGGACCCACGTAGACGATGGCCCCTCCGTCAGAAGAAACATCGAAACGGGGTTCGTAATTGCCCTCAGTCCTTCCCCGGGTCAGCTGCAGCGGAGTACCGCCTTCCCGCGAGACCGCGAATATTCCCTCCTGCCCGGGACCTTCACCCTGGTAGTAGACCCGGTCGCCGTCGGGCGAGAGTTGTGGGAAAAAACCGCGAACGACGGCGTGAGAAGCCTTCGGCCCGGTGGCGTCGGCCACCCGGACGATGCTCGTGGACCGGCGGAGCACGAACGCGAGCCCGCTCCCACCGTCGACGACCCTCGGGTATAGGGCTTGGGCATCGCTGTAAAAGGTCACCTGCCGGGGCTCGCCGCTGCGGATCCCCGATCCCGTGTCGATGGCCACGCTCCAGATATTGGTGCCTTCCCCTCTTTCCGAGGCGAAGTAGAGGCGGCCGTCGGAGCCCCAAGCCGGGTGGCCGTCGAAGCCCTCTGAATGGGTGACCTGGATTGCCCGTCCCCCCTCTGCGGGGAGAATCCAGATCTCTGGCCCAACGGGCGGCCCTGACCCGTCGCTCAGCTGAAAAGCCAGCCAGCGTCCGTCGGAGGAGTAATCACCCAGCACGATCCGGTTGGGCAGTGGCGCTCCACGGGTGACTTGCACCGTCTGCCCGTCCAGTGTGCGAGTGTGGATCTGGCTTCCGGCACCTCCTGGCCCCCTCACCCTTTCAACATAGGTCACAGCGCCGCCGTCGGCCGTCCACGTGAGATCCCTCACTCCACTTATCTGATCGCCGACCTGTCGGAGCCCGCTACCATCTGCCTCGATGACGAAGAGCGCTCCGCCCTCCCGCCCCACTTTCCTCCCGCTAAACGCGATACGGCGGCCATCCGGCGACCAGTGAGGCCGGCCTATGCTTTGAAACCCACCTTCGCCGGGAGCTGTTGTGATCAAGGGCCGTACGACGGTCCCGGCACGGTCCGAGATGTACAGACCGTCGGGCCGTTCCATATCGTCCGTGACGAGCAAGACGACATGCCGGCCGTCGGGCGAGATGTCGTAGCGCGCAGGCCTATTCATCCATCGTTGGTCCTGCACATCGTCGCGCAAGAGCGTGAAGGTGGGATCAGCCTCGACAGCTGTGGTTGACCCGGCATCCGGGGAGAGTGCACCCAATCGTTGCCGCGCGAATCGGAGTGACTCTCTCTGATCGGGATACTCCTCGACAACGCTCTGGTAAGCCAAAGTCGCGCTCGGTGAACCGAGCTTTTCGTATACCCCACCCAGTGATATCAAAGTTCGGGCGGTCAGCTCACGATCGCTCGAATGTTCGCTGAGGATCCGCTGGTACAGCTGAATCGCCCCATGCAGATCTCCATCCGCGCGCGCGCTGATCGCCGCCCGTTGGAAAAGATCGTATCCGTTCTGCCCAGACACGGCCTGTGATCCGAGCGCCGTCAGCGACGCGACAATCGTTACTACGGTCAGCATTCTCATGATCAATCTCCGATCTCCGAGTTTCGAGCCACCTCCAACCTAGATCGAAGAGCAGGCACCCTTGTCACGAAATGCTGGTCACAGTGCAATTTTCTTGAAATGATTTCTCGGAATGAAGTCGGGTAATTGTCATGAGGATGTAATGTCATGGGATGCCTCATCTGGTCACCCACGTTGAAATGGCTACCTACGTTCAAACGTCAAGCTTGTACCCTACGCCGTGGACCGTCAGGATACGTTTGGGCTGGGACGGGTCCTTCTCGATCTTGGCACGCAGAGACGCCACATGGTTGTCGATGGTCCGAGTGGTGGGTTCGTGTCCGTGACCCCAGACTTCCTTGAGTAGGTCGTGGCGCGTTACCACCAGGCCGGCTCGCTCGGCGAGTAATCGCAGCGTGCCGAACTCCTTGCGCGTCATCTTGATCTTCTCGTTGCCTCGACTGGCCTCGTAGCGCCTGAAGTCCACGATCACATCGTCGAAACGCAATTCGTCAAGCGCCGTCGGTTCCGGGTTCGTGCGACGGAGCAAAGCCCGGATTCGCGCCAGCAGTTCACGAACCGAGAACGGCTTCGTGACGTAGTCGTCGGCGCCGAGATCCAGGCCGAGTACTTGATCCGCTTCCTCACCCCGAGCCGTCAACATCACGATGGGCGTTGTCATCCCCTCATCCCGTACCTTCTTGCACAGCTCGTATCCGCTCATCTTCGGCAACATCAGGTCCAGAACGACCAGGTCGGGAGCCGCGTCGCGAATGAGCTCGTAGCCCACCTCGCCGTCTGTCGCGGTCAGGACCTCGTAGGACTCCGCCTCGAGGTTGTCCTTCAAGCCTCGGAGAATCGCGGCATCGTCTTCCACCACGAGAACGCGTGTCATGTGGAACTCGATTCCAAGGGGAGTTGCAGAGAGAACGTGCTGCCTTTGGCGGGAGCGCTTTGAACCAGGACATGACCACCGTGGGCCTCGGCGATATGCTGCACCAGGGTCAGGCCCAATCCAGTGCCCGGGATCCGATCATTGTCCTGGGTCGGTGCCCTGTAGAATCGCTCGAAGATGTGCGTCTGTTCTTCAGGCTCTATTCCGACCCCGCTATCGGAGACTTCGATCAAAGCAAGGCCGTTCTTCTTGCTCAGTCGAAGCTCAATGTCACGATTGTCGCCGGAGTACTTCATGGCGTTGGTCAAGAGGTTCAGAATGGCTTGCTCGATGGCGTCGCGATCCACATTCACCGGGGGCAGATCGTGCTGGATATCGACTCGCAATTCGAAGCCATCCTGTTCCAGTGAGTACCGCATGGCCTTGGCCGTCGCCTCGACGATCGCTGCCAATGAACTCGGCTCCCTGTGATACTGCTTCTTCCCCTGCTCGATGTTGGAGAAGTCCAACACGTTGTTGAGCAAACGTGTGAGCCGCTCGCTCTCGTTGATGATGGTATCCAGGTACTCGTCCTGCACCTGTGGATCGCTCGGAGGGCGTATCCGCATGGTCTCCGCGAACATGCGGATGGCCGTGAGGGGTGTCCTCAACTCGTGGGACACTCCCGAGACGAACTGAGATCGTAGCTCGGCAAGACGCAGCTCCCGTCGTACGTCGAGGAAGAGCAGGTTCGCGCCGAACAGCGTGACGCCCAAAACGAGCAACAGCGTCAGCACATAGACCGAACGCTGGAGGTTCCACGGAGCAAAGAAACCCGCGTCGTCGCGGGCGGCGAACTCCGCTTCGACGCCGGGAAAGCTGGGACCAAGCGGTCTGCGGTCGGACGAGCCGCTGCTCGACAGTCGCGCCGGGCGCAGGGCGCTCAGCAGCGTAACGGCCTCGTTGACGGAGGAGAAGACCTCATCGGCGCGCACCGCCACCACCAGGACTGAGGAACCCACCGGCGGCTGAGCCGCACTCACCAGCCAGCCCGGGGACCCGTACAACACCCACTTTGGCTCGGCACTACGCGTGCCCGCAACGGGAGTGGTCAGTCCGAGTCCGAGGACGTCGCGTTGCAGTGCCAGCGTCTGTTCGACCACCAAGACGCGTTGGGCAACGGAATCACTCAGGGTCTCCACGCCGGCGTGAAACGTGGAGTTGGCTTCGCTACCCGCCAATGCCGCCACCAGGTCGCGAACCATGTAGACCTCAGGAGGCGAGAACCAACGTCGGTGAGCCACCTCACGTCGAGTCCGGTCGAACACTTCCGCGACAGCGCTATCGGCGGCGACCAACCGCGTGCCGGCATACAACCACATGGGCAGACCGAGATCATCCGTCACATCGGACGGCAATGACAGGATGGCCCGGTAGTGCGTTGTCGCCTCCTGCGGCTGCCCGGCCTTCTGCAAAACCCTTCCCAGCATGAGGCGGGCATATGCGCGCTGAATCGGTTGATCGGCCGTCCGCAGGGCCAGTCGGTATGAGCGGAGGGCTCCGCTGAGATCCTCGACGATCAGCTCTCGTCGCTCGCCCTCCCGGATTGCGGTGGCGAACCGGTTCTCGTTCAGATGCCGTCTCGCGATTTCAGACCCGTCGCCGGTGGCCCAGGGCGGAACGAGGCGACCGTCCCGTAGGTGCGCCACGAGATCGACTTCGATTTCCACGCCGGGGGTTGCCTCGGCGGGGGAGTCCTGCCCGGTCAGAGCTGCAACTTCGCGAAGTTTGATGCGCTCCAGCCGCTCCAGCAGATCGTCATGCACCTGTGCGAGTAGGCGTTGTTGCTCGTCTTCCAGGCGCTTCTCGCTCAACTCGTGTTCCTGAGCAATCATGCGCAGGCCGAGGACCACGAGCACCGAGCAAGGGAGGAGGACGGCGAGGAGGAATAGCAGCACCTGCCGTCGATGGACCTGTGAAGCCATAGCCAACCCGCTGAGTCAGATGATCACCCTCCCAGAATAACTCCCGGCTTCGCGGAGGTTGTCATGGAGATGTCACGGAGGAGGAGCCCAACCAGAAGCCCGCCCCGTGGTATTGTCAAGTTACGGCGTTGGTGGAAGCGACCAGGCAATGCCGGTTGAAGAGGAGGTCCATGGCTGTGGACTGAAACTTTGATGAGCCGT
>JADFMD010000033.1 GCA_022564055.1 Gemmatimonadota bacterium | reverse complement strand
CTTGATCCGCTTCTGGAGCTGCGCCTCCTGATGCTGGACCCCGATCCGCTGCTCGAGCGCGGTGGCGTCTCGTCGGGGATCGAGGCCGAGTACCGAAATCGTTCCCCGGTCGGCTTTGCGCAGGCCCTCCACGCACTCCATGGTGGTCGTCTTCCCTGCGCCGTTCGGCCCGATCAAGCCGAAGACCTCCCCCTTGTAGACCTCGAGGGACAGATCGTCCACGGCGACCGTGGAGCCGTAGCTCTTTCCCAAATGGGAGACCGAGATGACGGGGGTAGGCATATCGGAATGTACGAGTTGAGGGGTGTTTTTCGTCAGAGAGCGGGGGCTCTCGAAAGATCTAGGCCCAAGAACCGGGCCGCGGCGTCACCACAGGTCGGGGAGAAGCCGTTCTCGTCCCGGCGCCAACTGTATGTCGAACGTCTTGAGCGTGATGTTGATGAAGCCGTAATAACCGACCAGACCCGCCAGGTCCATCACACCCTGTTCTCCGAAAAGCTCCCGTGCACGGGCGAACGTCTCAGACGTCACTTTCTCCTCGCTCATCACTTCGCGAACGAAGGCGATGATCGTCCGCTCCCGATCGCCGAGACCCGGGATGTCACCCGCGGTGTCCAGGTCGCCGCGTCGTTTGACGAAGTCGATGATCTCCGTCTCCAGGCCGGCGCTCGCTCCGGCCGGTTCGTGGGACGTCCACTCGTACTGGCTCCGGACCTCCCGCGCGGTGGCCAGGATGACCAGCTCGGTGAGACGCTGGTCCTTCTCGGTCCCGTATCGCAGGTAGGTGCTGGCGGGGAAGAGGTTCTCCGCCATCAGCGGACTGTATGCCCACATTCCGATGGGTCCGCGAAGACCCGTGGCGTACCGGCTGTCGGGGTTCACGATGACGTCGAAGGCGCGCTGCCCATCGGCATCGAGGCTCTCCCGCCGCAGCAGGGGAAGTCGTGCCCATGAGTCCTCGTAGACATCGCTCGGGATGTCTTCGGACGTCACGACCGAAGGCGTTTGCATGCCCTCGGTCGCCCGCGTCGACTCGCCCGCGTCACCGAATGAACAGGTCGACAAGGCGACCAACGACACTGTGACCACCGATACTCCGCCTACGACCCGAGCTAGACTGCGCCGCGGCATAACGAGCCTCCTTTCCTGCTGAAATGGCCTCCCCACACTCATGGCCCCGCCCCAACCATCCTCGCGAACTCCGACCACGCCACCGGCGGCCCGTGGATCGGAACGATCGTCTCGACGTCGAGCCCGAGGCGCTGGACGTGGCCCAAGAGTGTCCGATTCGCCGGCGTCGCACCGGTCGGTGGTGGATCGCCAGGCTCCGGTGAGTCGAAGAGATCGGCCTCGATAAGTATCCGCTCGTTCGGCAGATAGGCGATCAGCATGCCCTCAGCGTGGGCGAGTGGGTGCACGTAGGAGATGTGCATGGAGCGCTCACCGTCGTTGAGCCAATAGTTCTCCCGCACGGTCTCGTACTGATAGCCCTCCGCGAGCTCCGTCGGTGGCCAGAGCGAGAGCATGTCGGGATCGAGCGTGCGCGGCGCGTAGTTGAGCACGTCGCGCGTGTAGAATTCGTAGTTCTTCCACTGGGTGATGATGGTGGCGCCGATGTGCATGTACGTGCGGAGCCCTCCGATATGGTCGTGGTGCTGGTGGGTGTTCACGAGGAACCGGATCGGCTTGTTCGGCATGAGGCGCGCGACCTCGTCGATGACGGCGAGGCTACGCCGCTCGTCCAGGGGAGCTTCGACGACCGCGATGTAGTTGTCGAATTCGATGGCCACGCTGTTGTGCGTCGACCCCCCGAGGAGCCATACGCCGTCGGCCAGCTCCCGGGTGGTGACCACGGTCGGAAACTCGGCCCGGCGCACCACGTCCGGGACGGTGACGGGGTCGTCGCAGTCGTTGGCCCGGATGTCGGCCATCGTGCCTCCGAAGGCGTTGTGGCCGGCGTTGATGCTCTGGGCCTGGTAGTTGTCGTCCCATCCCTCGTGTTGATGCCAGCCCGTGGGGAAGCGCACGCCATCCCCGATGTCGATGTAGCTCGCGTTGGTGAATTCGTGTTCGTAGTTCATGTCGCCGAGCACGGGATCGGGTACCCAGGTGTGGATACGCTGCAGCAGATTCTCGCTGTTGATCGTGGCGTCCACCCTGTACTTGCCGAGGACGGTGATGGAGACGATCGCGACCTTCTCCGGCACCGTGGTCGCGCCGTCGCGACCCATCTCCCCCAGCTCCCACCGCCAGGTGGCCTTCGGATTGGCTCCGGGCTTCATCGCGGCCTTGAGGAAGCCGTGGGGGTTGAGCCACATGTCGAGCTGCCAGCGCGCCGCGTCCTCGGGCGGGGCGGCAACCGGATCGCTTCCCGGACCATCGATGTGCCACCCGTACTCTCCGTTGACCATGAAGCGCTGACGATTATTCCGCTGGGGCGGGGTCCCACCGAGCCACCCGAGCCCGTGCTTCCAGGACGCGGGGTTGTTGCCCGGCTCACGGTCGAACTCCTCGATCATGGTCCCGGCGTCCCAGTTCATGGTTCGCGTGTAGTTGGTCAGCGGCCGGCCCCGCGGCCAATCCACTTCGTAGCCGTTCAGACGTTGTTGGCCCACCATGCCGGCGTAGGCGGATCCCGAGATCGCCACGCAGCGAAGGTTGGCGACGCCGATCGCCTCGGCCGCAGCTCGTAAGATAGGGCCCGGATCGAGGTAGCCCGGCGGTAGCTCCTGCGCGACGACCGGCCGGCCGATCAGTGTTACAGCGACGATCAGATCCGATAACCGAATGGCCATGCGTGCTCCTGAGACTGAGGTCTTCGCGCCCGGTCGTTACCGGCCCGGCTCGGGGTTGGCGCTGATGAGAAGTTGGTGGAGATCATACTCTTGAAGTTCTTGTGCCCCTGTGGGATAGCTATTCATCCGTAGGACAAAAGCCAAGATGTCCCGATAGGTTTGAGGGGACAGCGTGCCGGGCCGCGCAGGGGGCATCTGCTCTCGGATCCGCTCGAACAGGGCACCCAGAGTGGAGCCGCCCCAGAGGAACGTGAAGCTCATTCCGACCAGGCTCGGCGAGACACTGTTTCCCCGCAGGTCCGGCGCGTGACACGCGGCGCAGGACTCCTTGTAGAGGGCCTGCCCGCGCTCCGCCTGCGCCTCGGTATAGACTCCGTCCCACACGGTGCGCTGGTGTTCAGCCTGCGTGTCCTGGACGAAGGCGCCACTCGCGGGTTCGGCGCGCGTGATCGCGAAGGCACTGACCATCGAGAGAGCGAACACGAAACGGAACAGAAGGGCACGGATCGGGGCGCAGAGGACCGAGCCCTCGTCGATCCGGATTTCGCGGCGCGGGCTCGGAAGGAAAGGCGGCCATCGTCCCATCACTTTCCGTCCGGCAGCGCAAAGACGTAAATGGAGTTGCCATGGTTGGGCCGGGTCATCTCCGGGATCAGCTCACTCGGAATCAACGTGCCCCAACTCCCGCCGCCCACTCCGGCCGGCACGGCCAGGTATTGTTTCCCGTTGGCCAGGTACGTCACAGGAAATCCCTGGGCCGAGGTCGACAGGCGGGTCTGCCACAGGATCTCTCCGTCGGTCGCGTCATAGGCGTACACGTGGCGGTCCCAATCGCCCGCGAACACGAGGCCGCCGGCCGTCGTGAGTGCGGCCGTGTTGATCGGTGACACCGTGCGATGGCTCCATAACGGTTCTCCGGTCGTGATGTCCAGCGCTTGGAGTTGACCCAGATGGTCCGGGAAATCGGGATGTCTGTAGTCGGCGCGCCGCACCGGACCGGTCCCGCCCCCGCCGATGACCCGTTCGGTCGGGCCGAAGGTGGCCCGCTCGCAGTTGAGCGTCATGGGGATGTACAACGCGTTGGTTTGCGGGTTGAACGCCATCGCGCGCCAGCTCTTGAAGCCGGACGTGCTGGGACACATGGTCATCTCGACGCCGATCTGGGGAATTCTGTCCGGTAGGTAGGTGACTTCGCCGGTCTCCGGATCTACCTCCACGATGTTCTGCAAGCCGAGATCGGTGGCGTGGATGAACGCTCCGGTTTCTCGATTGAGCTGCCAGAGAATGGCCAGCTTGCCCATCTTGAACAGCGAGGGCTGCCCGCCCACATCGATCAGGATGTTCTCGAACCCGTCGTCCATGTCGTTCGTCTCGCCGGGAAGATGCTGGTAGTACCACACCAACTCACCGGTATCGGGATTGATCGCGAGCGTCGAATTGGTATAGAGGGCATCACCGTCGGTGCCTCGAACCGCCCTTGCCCACGGCTTGGCCTGGGACGTGCCATAGTAGACCAGATTCGCTTCGGGGTCGTAGCTACCACTGATCCAGGTGTCGCTGCCGGCCCTGAACTCCAGCGGCAAGTCACCCCACGTGTCGCCGCCCGGCTCGCCGGGAAGGGCGACGGTCGCTGTGCGCCACTTTTCCTCGCCCGTGTCCGCATCGAGCCCCACGATGAAACAGACGTCCTCCTTGTAGCGGTCACAGCCGGTGATCCCAGCGATCACCGTGCCGCGCACCACGATCGGGCCGGCCGTGTATCGGTATCCCAGGCTCGGATCTGCGGTCTGCGTGTCCCACACGACCTGGCCCGTCCGGGCGTCCAGGGCGACGATATGCGCCCCGAGCGTGGCCCCGAAAATCTTGTCGCCGTAAATGGCGATGCTCTTTTGAGGTCCGAGCCCGCCGGCCCCGTCAGGGTCGATCTCCGGACGGTATTCCCAGATCAGATCTCCCGTTGCGGCGTCGAGCGCCTGAATGACGTCGCGAGGGTTCGGCAGGTACATGATCCCGTCGTACACGAGGGGTGTCGCCTCTTGAGCGCCGGACTCGTCCATGGCCCACGACCACGCGAGCTGGAGCTGGCCGACGTTCTCCCGATTGATTTCATCGAGCGGGCTGTAGCCCCACGCGTTGTCGGTGCGCCTCCAGTTGAGCCAGTCCCCTGGAGCTGGGTTGCGCAGCGTCTCCTCGGTGACGGGACGGAAGTCGGTGACCTGTGCCGGGAGGGCGGCGGCGGTCAGCAACACCATGAACGAAAGCGAGGCGAGGGATCGCGCTATCATAAGTTGTTCCTCCCATTCCACGGGTCGATCGGTCTTGGAAAGCGTTCAAGATCGCTGGGACAGGCGCCACACCGCAAGCGACTTGCTGCCGCCGACCCCGCTCCCGTATCATGAGGCGGGTCCCGATCCTCCCACGGCGCGGACCCCGGCCGTCCGGTCAGCCATAGGAGAGCGAATCGATGGGTCAGAGCCTGGAGCTAAATCGCAGAGCGTTCCTGAAGAGTGCGGGAGTGACGGCGGTCCTCGGGGCAGTCGGTGCCAAACCCGCGTTGGCCATCGAGACGACCGGCGCACCGTCGGTGCTGCTCTATCCGGCGCACGACTTCGATGAGCGCTTCAACCGTGTCGGCACCGACTGCAGCAGGTGGGACGGCCCGATCGCGACGTACGGGGAGGATATCGAGGTCGCGATGGGTATCGCCGACATGGACTTCCGAACGGCCCCCTGCGTCACCAGAGCGCTTGCCGAGCGCTGCGCGCACGAGAACTGGGGGTATTTGAGGAGGCCCGAGTCGTTTCTCCAGGCGATCGTGGATTGGAACAAGCGACGCTACGACCTGGACGTCGATCCCAGCACCGTGGTTGTGAACGCCGGCGTCCACGAGGGCATCATCGCGGCACTGCACACGTTCGCACCTCCCGGGTCTCGGGTGCTCATGACTACCCCGACCTACAATGGGTTCTACAGCGATCTGCGCTTCACCAGGACGGTGACCGACGACAGTCTCATGAGGCTGGTAGACGGGCGCTACTCCATCGACTTCGAGGACTTCGAGAGGCGGGCCCGTCGTGCCAACGTGTTCATTCTCTGCAATCCACAGAATCCGACGGGCAACGTCTGGTCCGCGGAGGACATGACGCGGTTGGGGGAGATCTGTCTCGAGCACCGCGTCGTCATGCTCGTCGACGAGATTCACTGCGATTTCATCAGAGGGGACGAGAAATACATACCCTTCGCGAGTCTTCCCAATACGCAGATCGTGGACAACAGCATCACGTTCAAGTCGGCCAGTAAATCCTTCAGCTTGTCGGGCATAAAAGTGGCGTGGTACTTCTCGAGCAACCGAGATTACCTGGAGAGGGTGAGGGCGCACACGAGAACAGGCGTGAACACACTCGGTGTGGTCGCGACCCAGGCCGCGCTGACCGAAGGGGACGAATGGCTGGACGAGTTGGGCGTGTACCTCGACGGAAATCACGCCTTCGCGGAGGCCTATATCAAGGAGCACATGCCGCTCGTGAAGTACGCCAAGGCCCAGGGGACCTACCTGGCCTGGCTGGACGTCAGTGAGGTCGTCGAGACGATCGGAGCCGAGCGGACGGCCACCGAAGAGAGTGCGAGCTCGGGAACCGACGTAACGCCCGAGAGCATCGTCCAGCGGTGGTTCGCTGAGAACGCGAGGGTCTACGTTAATCCCGGATCGTCCTACGGCACGGGAGGTGCGGACCACATGCGCATGAATCTCGCGACCACGCGAGCGCTCGTGGAACGGGCCCTCGAGAACATGGCGAGCGCGCTAGCGAAGGCCTAGAAAGTCCTCAGCTCAAGACCTGACGGAACACCCGGACCGCGGCCTCCATCTCCTCCATCGTTCCGAGCGAAACCCGGGAGTGCGTCTGCTCCATGGGCGGGAAGTCTCGGCCCACGCGCACCTTCTGTTCCAGACATGCCGCCCGGAACTCGCTCGCCGGACGCCCCAGGTCGATGAAGATGTGGTTCGTGTGTGAGTCGGGAACCTTGAAACCCATGTCCCGGAACGCGGCGATCGTAAATTCGCGAATCCGGGCGTTCTCATGGCGCTCCTCGGCGATATGTCCCGGATCCGTGATCGACGCGATCGCGGCGGCGGCAGAAAGGGTGTTCATACTACCCAGATTCCACGCGGTAGTGATCGCACTGAGGGTTTCTTCTTGGCCGATGGCATAACCGACTCGTAGACCAGCCATCCCATGGGCCTTCGAGAACGAGCGGGTGATGAACACGCTCGCAAACTCCTGTGTCAGCGGAGCTGCCGTCTTGACGGCCGGATCGAAGGTGTAGTCGATGTAGGCCTCGTCGATCAGGATCTTCGTGTCGGGTGATGTCCTCATCACCTGTCGCACAAAGTCTTCCACGGCGCTCGCGGTGTGCACCGTTCCGGTCGGATTGTTCGGGTTGCAGAAGAACACCATCCCCGCTCCGGCGGCGGCGTCCGCCATCGCATCGATGTCGAGGCCCAGCGAGGCGTCGACCGGGATCATCTTGACGGGCGCGCCGATCCGTCTCGCCATTCGGTCCGACGTGGCATAGGTCGGCGCTGCCGTGACCAGCGGTTTCGTCGGTGAACAGAAGGCGCGGGCCGCCCCGGCGAGGAGGGCGCCGGAGCCCGTACCCACGACGACGTTGTCTTCCGCGACGTGGTATATATCGGCAATGGTAGTCACGAGATCGTTGGTGTGGTCGGGCGGATATCCCCGGCCTGCCCTCGGCGAGATCGTACCATGCAGCGCCTGGATCGCCTTGGGACCAGGGCCCCGGGCGTTCTCATTCGAGCTGATCCGGATGATGCCGTCATCGTCAGGCATCTGCACCGACCCGGGTTCAAACTCCGCCGCCTCGAGGCCGCGGCCGATGACGAACGAGCTGGACAGCATTCCGGCCGCACCCAGGCCGACCGTTTGAGCAAACCCGCGACGTGTCAACGACATGAAATTCTCCTTGATCCGGCAAATTCCGGCACGCATTGGTTCTGGCTCTCCCGTTACCGGACGCCACAAGGGAGAGACGACGAGTGGAGGGTAGGTGACCCGGCGGTCGGGTGCAACAGAGAGGCGGGGACCTCACCGCGTTGCCTTCAACATCCGTGGTTCCTAATTTGTCTGATTGGGTGAGAACCGGGTGGTCCACCCTCGAGCCGTCTTCCGTATGCGAGGAACACGAACGTGGTCAGGGACATTTTCCGGGGTTTTGCCGATCCGTATGCGCGAGCGGTCGGAAATTGACGGGAGGGAAAATGGATGACGGCGGTCAAATGCGGTCGTGCAGGGAAAGCCGCGAGACGAGTAGGCGCCCATCCCAGCGTCTCATGGCCGCGATTATTCTGGCAGGCGTTCTTACCGCCTGTACATCCTGGCAGCCACAGGATCTGCTTACACTGCCAGGGGCCATGTTGGAGACGCAACCAACCCGGATGCGGGTGATAACCCAAAGGACGGGGACCCTCGTGCTCCAGGACCCCGCAATCTTGGGCGATGAGCTTATCGGAATCGGGAGCAGAGAAGGTTTTATGAACACGGAGCTCGTACGTATCCAGTTCTCTGAATTAACGGAGGCGAGTTTCCGGGCTTTGGATGTTCCGAGGTCGGCCCTCCTGGGTGCGGGCTCGCTCCTGATCGTCTTCGGCTTAATAAGTGGGTATTCATCCTCCAGCTCCGCGCCGTAGCGGGCGGGCATGTGTCGCACCCACCCCACGGGAGGCTGACGCCGCGGAGGCCTCCCGCTACATCATCCGGCTGATCAGCTTCTCACCCTGTTCCTTGCTCAGTCCGAGGGGACGGCGTGCGAGCGGAGTCCCCTCGTCGAGCACCATCTCGAGCGAGTCCAGCGACGGCCGGTCGTTCTCGTGGAAGAGCCCGATGTAGATCTCGTCTCCCCACGCCATGGCCTTCTCGCAGGCCGCCTTCCAGTCGGTGGGGTCGTGGCCTTCGTCCTCCAATTTCCTGATCCGCGGCTTGAAGAACGCGAAGTCGTTGTCGAGGTTGAAGGTGACGCAGGGACTGAAGACGTCGATGAGTGAGAAGCCCTTGTGCTCGATCGCTTTTTTGATGAGCTCCGTGAGGTGCTTGGGGTCGGCGCTGTACCCCCGAGCGACGTACGTCGCTCCGTTCATGATCGCGGACGTGATGGGGTTGATGGGATACTCGAGGTTTCCTTCGGGCGTGCTCTTGGTCTTCATGCCGGGGCGGCTCGTGGGAGAGATCTGGCCCGTGGTCAATCCGTAGATCTGATTGTTCATCACCAGGTACGTGATGTCGATATTGCGGCGTGCGGTATGCATCAAGTGGTTGCCGCCGATGCCGTAACCGTCCCCGTCCCCGCCCGTGGCGATGACGTTGAGCTTGTGGTTCCCAAGCTTGGCTCCCGTCGCCACCGGTAGCGAGCGCCCGTGCAGCGTGTGCATCCCGTACGCGTTGAGGTAGCCCGGTAAGTTGGATGAGCAGCCGATGCCACTCACGCACAGGATCTCATGCGGCTTGAGCCCGAGCTCGAAGAGCGCTCGCTGGAGCGCGTTCAGCACTCCGAAGTCTCCGCACCCGACACACCAGTCGGGTGCGACCTTACCCTTGAACTCCTTCGGCGACTCCGGGGCCCGGACGAGCTCGAGGCCGATCATCTCGGCGGTGCTTTCGGCGGTGCTCATACGATAATCTCCTGATACGGCACGTGGACGGCTGCCTCGCTCTTTTTCAACAGGTCGAGGACCCCTTCTACGACGTGGTGGGGCGCGAACGGCTCCCCATCGTACTTGCGGATGTGTCCGTGCGCAGAGAAGCCGGTCTCGCTGCGCAGGTATCGGGCAAACTGACCCGAGTGGGTGTTCTCCACGATGAGGACCCGCTTCGCGCTGGACAGGACCTCCTCCACCACCTCGGCGTGGAAGGGGACGATCCATTTGATGGCGAACTGATTGGCGACCAGCCCCTGCTCGGCGAGTATCTCGATGGCCTCGCGAATCACGCCGTAAGTGGAGCCCCAGCCGACGAGTGTCACTTCGGCATCCTCGGGACCCTCCAGGGTCGGGGGAGGGCAATCGGCGGCGACGCCCTGGAACTTCCGGGCCCGCTTCTCCACGCTCCTGCGCCGCTTGTGCGGATGCGTGAACTCGTCACTGATGATCACGCCGTCCTGGTCGTGCTCGTCCGTAGCCACGACGTGGACGAATCCCTCGATGCCCGGCGGCACCCGCGGCGAGATCCCGCTCTCGGTGTCGGCGTAACGGAGGTAGTTCCCGTTGGGCGAAGGATCGAGGAGAAGGTCGCCCCGATCGATCTCGGGCTGGATCTCGATGACGTCCGGGTCCACGCTGTAGGTCCCTTCCGAGATGAGGAGATCGGAGATGATGATTCCGGGGCATTGCGCGCGGTCCGCGAGGTTGAAGAGCTCCGCGACGGTGTTGTAGGCGTCGAGGGCGTTCTTGGGTGCCACGATGAAGCGCTCGAAGTCGCCCTGGCTGGCGCCGAGGACCTGCCAGAGGTCGCCCTGCTCCGTTTTCGTGGGAACGCCGGTCGAGGGTCCGGCGCGCATCACGGTGATGAAGACCGCGGGGATCTCCATCATTGCCGCCGCCCCGATGGCTTCCGTCATCAGCGCGAAACCACCACCGGAGGTGGCGCACATCGCGCGGCACCCTGTGTGGGCGGCGCCGATGGTCATGAGGGCCACGCCGATCTCGTCCTCGACCTGACGCACCATGATGCCGAGCTCGTGGGCGTGCTGCGCCATCCAGTGGAGGACGCCGGTCGACGGGCTCATCGGATACGCGGCGTAGAACTTGACCCCGGCAGCCGCTCCGCCCATGGCCAGAGCAGAGTTGCCGGTCCACATCGCGAGGGGCTTCGGCCCCTCCGGTAGAGGCACGGAGAACGGCTCGAAGTTGGCTGCTGCGTGGTCGTAACCACCCCGGGCCTTGGTCACGTTCTCTTCGACCACGGCGTCGCCTTTCCGCTTGAAGAGCAACTCCAGGGCCTCCTCGAGCACTGAAAAATCGACGCCCATCAGGGACATCATGACACCGAGCGAGATCGTGTTCTGGATGAGCTTGTTCTTGCTGTCACCCGCCAGCTCAGCGACGGGCATCGGACAGAGCACGACGCCATCCGGTGGCTCGCCCGGCTCGACCTTGTCGCTGTTGTAGAGCACCCGAGATCCCGGCCCGAGAATCCCCAGATGCCGGTCCATGGTGTCCTGGTTGAGACACAGCAGCAGGTCTATGGCGTCACCGTGGCTGAGCACCTCCTGGTCGCGAACGCGCAGCGTCAAAAGGATGTGTCCCCCGCGGATGATCGACTGGTAGGCGTTGTACGCGTAGAGGTGCAGACCACGCCGGCCGAACATGCGAGCGAGGATATTGCCTGGCGTCGCGATTCCTTGTCCGGCGGCCCCGCCGATAGCGATGCTGAAGTCGAGACCGTTCACGCTCATGGGTTCTCCTAGATCGGGGGGCCTCCCTCGGCCCGCCCAAGGACAGTCGAAGACCGAAAAGCCCGTTCACACACCGGGATAACGTTCATGGGCCGGGATAACGTGACGGGCGGGATCGAGCCAGTCAACAGACCCCGCGTTCTCGAACTGAACTACCGCTCGGGTCGCAGGGTGAGGCGATGAGCCACCCCTTCCTCTACCGCCTCACGGCTGAAGAGCAAAGGGAAGTACTCTCCATTGCCCAAATAATCGACCAGGTTGCTGTAGAACGGGCTACCCGGTTGCGCGCTCTGGCCGGGGGCGTTCGTCGCGACGGAACGGTCCAGGTCGGAGAGGTCGATGATGCGACGGAAGTTGGCGCCCGTCGCGTTGATCGTACCGAAGCCGCCCGGCCGCTCGACCGCCGGGAGGTCGAAGTCGGGAATGAACATGTGCGCGAGTCCGCTTTGGTTGCCCCTGCCGTACCGCCACTCCGACCAGTCCCCTCCCCAGTCTTCCGTCAGCGCGAGGACGGTCCGCTGCAGGCCCTCCTCGACCAAGGAACGGCGCCGCTCCTTCGGCGTGGCGGCATCGCGCGCTTCGGAATCGGACCGGCGGGTCCACTCCACGTAGAGTGCCGCCGCGGTGCTCTCCCTGGTGAGGACTCCATCCCACGCGGCGATCAGCGCGCGCGCGCGCTCCACATCCGGGATCTCGGAGGTCCAGCCCTGGAAGGCGGGGATGTCGCCTTCGGACCGCAGCGAATAGGTGTCGAGCTGGATCGCCTGATGATCCTCGACCGAGAAGCGCTGCTCCGACCCGAGGATCTGGTGGAGGCGCGTGATCCGCGAATTGGCCACGTTCCTCGACGAGTGATAGAACACCGGTCGCCCTTCGTAACCGGGGGGGTGGACGTTGTTGTTGGCGGTGGCGATGTAGCCGCGCTCCGGATTGAACTCCCGCGGGAGATCGCTCCGGAATCCCTTCCACTCGTATCGCCCACTGCCCGGGACCGGCAGGCGTCCGTTCCAGCCGTCCCGGTCCGGCGTCAGCCCCGTGACCTGGAGGGCGATGTTGCCCTCGACGTCCCCACAGATCAGGCTGTGGGTGGGCACCATCCAGTACATGGCCCGCTCGAAGAAGTCCTCGCAGCTCTCGGCCTGAGCCATCTTGAAGCTGCCCTTGTAGGCGGCCGTGCCGTTGTCCTGGACGACCGAGCGCACGGCGTATGCGACGTGGTTCTCCGTGTCCTCGAAGATGATCGGGCCGTGGCGGCTGAATTTCAGCTCGACGGTGCGCGGCGCCTCGCCCTTGATCCGGATTTCTTCCTCGATGACGCGCAGCGGCTCCCAGCCGTCTTGCCACCGGACGAGGTTCGGATCCTCGGGGTTGACCTCCTCCACGAAGACGTCGACCATGTCGGTCCCGGCGAAGGTGAAGCCCCACGCCATGCGTGCGTTGTTCCCTGCGTCCACGCCCACGAACGGGGGCTCGCCACCGCCTATCACGTTCCAGCCCGGCGCGTTCAGGTGCACGAAGTATCGAAGCGCGGGCATCTCGATGCGGCGGTGTGGATCGTTGGCGAGGATCGGAATACCCGTGGGCGAGCGCTCACCGCTCACGACCCAGTTGTTGCTCCCCTCCGTCGCGATCTGCGGGTTCGAGACCTGGGCCGTGCGAACGGCGGGCGTGAGGTGCCGGTACTCTTCCACCACTTCCAGGTCGGGCAGTCTATTTCCTGAAAAAGGATCTCCGTCTCCGGCGCGCATCGCGTCGAGCACGGTCTGGGTGATGATGCTCACGTCGAGGCCCTCGGGAATCTCGAGATCGTCCCACGGATCCGGGGCCGCGCGGCGGTTCGCCTCCTCGGCGCCGAGCTCAGCCACCCTCATGGCGAGCTGGATCTCACTGATCGCGTGGCCCCGGACGCTCGACAGGCCGACGGCGGCCCACCGTAGGAGAACGGTCTTGGCGGTCCAGGGATCCGGAACGACCCCGGTGAGCTGGAACTCGACCGGGAGGTTGTCGCTGTTTTGTGCGATGTACGCGTTCACCCCGGCCGCGTAGGCGGTGAAGATACGCTCGCCGTCGGGGTGGTAGCTCGTCCACTCGCGTGCGTCCCAGGGTCCGCGGAACATCATCTGGCGCGTACGGAGGTCGTAGTCGAAGGCCTCGGGGCCGAAGATCTCGGAGAGACGCCCCTCGTGCCAGCGCCGCCACATCTCCATCTGCCAGAGCCGGTCCTGCGCCATCACATAGCCCTGCGCCATGAAGAGGTCTTCGTCGTTCTGGGCGTAGATATGCGGGATGCCCCACTCGTCCCGGAGGACCTCGACCGGCTCCTTCAGGCCTGGAACGTCCAGCTCGCCGCTCAGTTGAGCCAGAGATCGACGTGCCAACTCATCGAACGAGTCGGGCTCCGAGGGTTGGCATGCGACGGTGACGAGCAGCAAGCCCAGCGCCAACCTAGCGAGACGTTTTGGATCGAACGACATGAAAGCTCTCCCACTACTAGTGTCAACGAACTCTCGACGTGTTACCGAGATGTCGACGTGTTACCGAGATGTCGACCGGGACATTCGAATTTGGACATTCCTATTAGCCTCTGCTCGCGCAAAACGCCATGATGCCCTCGGGTGGAGACCCCATCCGGCTCTTCGGAGCGCCGATCTTCGGGCGATCCACAGGCTTCGTGTGATCCCCAGGCGTTGAAGAGTGGGAAATTGGCGAAGGAGGAGAAGAACGTCGATCACGCTCTGGCCAGTGAGCGATTTCGTGTAGTACCCTCATCCATGGGACCAACTCCCATGGAACCAACGCCCATGGGACCACCGCCCACGGGACCAACTCCCATGGAACCAACGCCAAGGAGACTCCGATCGCGTCGACCGCAGGGAACCAGAGCGTGCTGAAGCGTCACATGCGCCTGAGGTCCGCTACGGCTCTCGTGATCGCGAACATGATCGGCGCGGGAATCTTCACGACCACGGGGTTCCAGGCCGCTGATCTGAGGCACCCAATCGTCATCTTCGTGCTGTGGGTGGTCGGCGGAACCCTCGCGCTGCTCGGCGCCCTCTGTTACGCGGAGCTGGGAGCCATGATGCCCCGCGCGGGGGCGGAGTACGTGTATCTCCGGGAGACGTACGGCCCGGCGGTCGGGTTCATGAGCGCCTGGGTGTCCCTCGTGGCGGGGTTTTCCGCCCCCATAGCGGCTGCCACCAAGAGCTTCGTCATCTACCTCGCCCATTTCTTTCCCTTCCTGGCCGACGATCCGACCGTGGGAGGCGTGGTGGCCGTCATCGATGTGATCGCGGTGGGACTGGTGTGGCTCCTGGTCGGGATCCACATGCGCGCGGTGCGGTCGGGCACCGGCTTCAACGACTTCATGACGGTCTTCAAGGTGGGCGGCATCGTCTTGATCATTCTCGCCGCGGCGGCCATCGGCCGCGGGGACGTCGCAAACTTGGTCACTCCGTCACCGTCCTTTCAGGAGCTGGGCCGAACCGACACGCTGGCGGCCCTCGGCACCTCGCTGATCTTCGTGATGTTCTGCTTCTCGGGCTGGAACGCGGCGGCCTACGTCGCGAGCGAGATGGAACACCCTCAGCGGGATCTCCCACGGGCGCTTCTCTTCGGTACGGCGACCGTGCTCCTCCTTTATCTGGGACTCAACGCTGTCTACTTCTATGGGGCGAGCGTCGACGAGTTGGCGGGTCAGGTCGAGGTGGGGCTCGTGGCGTCACGCTCCCTCTTCGGCCCCACGGGGGTGAGCATGGTGACGATCGTGCTGTGTGCGTCGATCCTGGCTTCCGCTTCCGCGATGACCCTGGTCGGCCCGAGGGTCTACTACGCCCTGGGCAAAGACTTCGCGCCGTTCGCATTCCTGGCCCGGACCCGACGGAGCGGCGCTCCCGCCGTGGCGCTAATCATTCAGGGGATCGTGACCTCGGTCATCATCCTCACGGGACGGGTCGACCAGATTCAGCAGTACGCGGGCTTCACGCTCACCCTGTTCGCGAGCCTCGCCGTCTCCTGCGTGATCGTGTTGCGCGTTCGCATGCCGGAGTGGAAACGGCCGTTCAGGGCCTGGGGTTATCCTCTCAGCCCTTTCCTGTTTCTCGCCGTGTCGGGCTGGATGATGTTCTGGGCCTTTCAGGGCCGCCCGGTGGAATCCATCCTTTCTTTACTGACGGTCCTCGCCGGCGGTTTGATCTTTGCACTTTTCGGCCGTCGGGGGAGCTCCGGATCGAGGTAGTCCCACCCGTACTTCGGTCATACGTATGTTCACACTCCAATCGTACGTACGCCTGCCGGCCCCCACCTCGGGCGACCTATAACGGCAAATACACCACCTCTCCGGTCTGTGAGCCTCGGTGCACGGCCTCCGTCCACTCCATGTAGTGAACGCCGGTTTCGAACGTCGCCATCGTGACCTCTTCGACCCCACGAATCGCGTTGGTGAACTCCTCCTCCACGCGGTAGAAGGCCTGATCCGCTCGGGGGTTGGCGACCTCGGAGAGCTGAGAGTCCCCGCGGCGCCCGGCGAAGACGTTTTGCCTGCGGTCGACGTGGATCGTGCCCTCGCTGCCGTAGATCCACGTCTGATTCCCGCTCGACAACCCCGTCGTTTCACTCGCCCTCATGTGGACCTGAGCTCCGTTGGCGAGCTCGTAGAGAACGTCCACATGGTCGGGCAGGGTGACGGCGCTCGGCTGACCGCTGGCGCCGATGCGGTACGGCACCTGGATCTTGGACATCGCCATGACCCGATTGCCCCGGCCCAACCAGCGCGTGGTGGACTCATAGGAGGCCCCGATGGTCAAAATATTGATGCCGCTGAACTCGGGGTCATGGCGCCAGTCGAGAGCACCGCCGAAGTCGGCGAACCTGGTCTGCAGGCGCTGAATTTTTACGGAGAGAATTTCACCCAAGTAGCCATCCCCGATCATCCTCTTGAGCACATTGTCGATCCGGTAGCTCTGCGACGTCGGAACCAACTGGCACACCAGATCGGGGCGGCGCCGCGACGCGGCCAACATGTCCCTGGCTTCCTGAGCGGTGTTCGCCATCCGAGCCTGAGTGAGCACGTGTTTGCCCCTCTCCAATGCCGCCAGGGTCAGCGTGCTGTGCATGTAGGGCCAGGTGCCGATGGAGATCGCGTCGATGCTGTCGTCGTCGAGCAGTTCCTCCCAGTTGGCATAGGCTCTGGGAATATTGAATTCGTTCGCGACCCGCTGACTGGATTCGAGGCTGCGATTGGCCACCGCCACGATCTCACATCCGGGAATCTGTCGAAAGCCGGGGATCTGAACGCCACGGATATTGGCGCCGGCTCCGATGAGACCGACCCGAATGATGTTTTGGGAGTTCTGCCCCTCGGTTCCGTCCCTCATGCCTTACTCTCTCACCCCCCGACCAGGCGTCTCGTACTCGCCTCATTCGGGGTCTCGAGACGGCCGCTGTCAATGGCAGTAGGCCCGGAAGATTTCAGTCATACGGCCTCCCGCGGCCCTATGGCATAGGTCGCCGTCGTGAAAGTGCCTGGCCTCTTTCAGCGTTAGCCGGAACGGAAATTTTGGGTTATATCTCCCAGGTCGCCGCCGGTGTCTTCGCTCGGGGGAGGAACTATGCAGACCCAAGTCTTTTCCGTGCTGATCGCAGGAACCCTTCTTTCTCTGGGTGTGCCCGTCCCGACCCAAGGCCAGCGCGGCCAACCGGTCCAACTTCCCGCGGGAGCGGGTCAGGACGTGGTCCAGGAGAGTTGCACCGACTGCCACCGACTCAACCTCATCGCCAACTCGCCGGGGTACACCGCCGAGGGCTGGCAGAAGCTGTTCAGCTCCATGGTCGCCCTGCCCAGCGCCGAGGCTGAGCTCATCGCGGGGTATCTGGCCACGAACTTCCCGGTGAGGCCGGCGCCCGAGGCCGTGGTGATCCCGGGACCCGTGGAAGTGTCCATCACCGAGTGGATGGCTCCCTCGCTCGGCTCGCGGCCTCACGACCCGCTGGCGGCAGCGGATGGCTCGCTTTGGTGGACGGGACAGTGGTCGAGCCGCCTCGGACGGGTCGATCCGGAGACGGGTGCGATAACGGAGTTCCCGCTCCCGGACGGCTCCGGCCCGCACGGCTTGACCGAGGACGCGGATGGCAACGTTTGGTATACGGGTATCAGCCAGAACTACATCGGCAAGCTCGACCCGAGAACGGGAGAGGTCACTCAGTACCCCGTGGCCGAAGCCGAGGTGGCCCCCGCCGGAGCCCGCGGCCCACACACGCCCATCTTCGACCAGGACGGCACGTTGTGGTTCACGCTCCAGTCGGGCATGGTGGGCCGGCTCATCCCGAGCACCGGCGAGATGAAAATCGTCGCCACTCCTAGCGATAACACCTATCCGTACGGGATCCAAGTGAACTCTCAGGGGGTGCCGTGGTACGTCGATTTCCGCGGAAACCGGGTGGGAAGCATCGATCCCGAGACCATGGAGATCACGGAATACACGCTGCCCGATCCCGACGCCCGGCCCAGGCGCCTCGCCATCACCCCCGACGATGTGGTGTGGTACACGGACTACGCGCGCGGTTATCTGGGCCGCTTCGATCCTGCTACGGGCGAGGTCCGCGAGTGGCCCTCTCCCAGTGGTCCCCGGTCCCGCCCCTACGGCATCGCCGCGGTGGGTACCGTCGTCTGGTACAGCGAATCGGGAGTGCGGGACGACACGCTCGTGCGTTTCGACACCGAAAGCGAGGAGTTCCAGACGTGGTTGATCCCATCCGGCGGAGGCGTCGTCCGCAACATGATGGCCACGGCGGACGGAAATCTGGTGTTGGCGTGCAGCGCCGTGAATCGCATCGGGCTCGTGGAAGTCAGCTACGACTGAGTCGACACCCGGTGGTTTGCGACGACTCTGGCCGAGTTCGCCCGTTCGGTCCTGTGCTTGCCACCGCAGCCCCGCGCCCCGATTCTTCGAGGCTGGCTCCTGGCACATTCCGCCCCAGGGGCGTCGGCCAGTCGAGCCACCTGCCACATAGGGACGCGTACCCCTCATGGACCTCCTGCTGAGAGATCTTCGTTTCGCGGTTCGCAACCTACGGAAGCACCCCACCTTCTCGGTGGTTGCGGTCGTGACCATCGCTCTCGGGATCGGCGCCAACACGGCGATCTTCAGCGTGGTCAACGGGGTGTTGTTGCGAGAGCTACCCTACGAGGCGCCCGAAGAGTTGGTACGTATCTGGTCCACGAACATGGAGCGGGGCGTCCCGCTCGAGTTCATGTCCCCGCCCGACATCGCGGACTACCAGAGCCAGAACCAGACCTTTACCGCGATTGCGGCATACTCCGAAGCGGAGTTGGCGATGATCGACCGCGATGAGTCGGCCATCAAGGTCACCGGCACGTGGGCGGGGGACAATCTGTTCTCGGTGCTGGGCACGACGGCTCTGATCGGCCGGACGTTTCTGCCGGAGGATGGGGAGGCCGGAGCCGCCAAGGTGATAGTTCTGGAGCATGGATTTTGGGAGAGTCGCTTCGGCGCCGATCCCGGGGTCATCGGCGAATCTCTCGTAGTGGAGGAGAACGCCTATACCGTGGTGGGCGTCATGCCGCCCGGGTTCGATTTTCCCGGAAACTCGAGCTTTTGGCTCAATCGGTATCTGCTGGCCTACCCGGGCAGGTACGCTCGCTGGATGGACGTCGTGGGCCGGATGGGCCCAGGCGTCGGTATTGAAGCGGCTCGGGCGGACTTCGCCGGAATCGCCCGCCGACTCGAGGAGCAGTATCCGGGCACGAACCGGGCCTACACCACGACGCTGACCCCGCTCCACGAGGCCGTTGTCGGCGAAACACGCGCTCCGTTGCTCATCCTGCTCGGAGCCACCGGACTCCTGCTCCTGATCGCCTGTGCCAATGTCACCAACCTTCTGTTGGCGCGGATGGCGGACCGCGGCCGCGAGATCGCGGTCCGGACGGCGATGGGGGCGGGGCGTGTCCGCTTGAGCCGTCAGATGCTCACCGAGAGTCTGGTGCTGGCCGGCGCGGGCGCCGTTTTCGGTTTGCTCCTGGCCAGGATCGGCATCGATGTGCTCATCGCGCTCGGCCCCGAAAACCTTCCTCGCCTCGACGAGGTCCGTTTCGACGGCAACGTGTTTCTCTTTACCCTCGGGAGCACGCTCCTCACCGGCCTGCTGTTCGGGCTGGCGCCGGTGCTGCGGTTGATGGGCACCGACTTGCACCGGGTTCTCAAGGAGGGCGGAAGGAGTGCGACCGTCGGCTCGGGCCGCGAGCGGCTGCGCAACGGGCTGGTCGTGACGGAGATCGCCCTAGCGGTCATGGTGGTGGTCGGCGCCGGCCTGCTGGCTCGCAGCTTTTCGCGACTCATGGAGACCGATCCCGGGTTCGACGCTCAGGGGTTGCTCACCCTCCAGGTCGACGTCCCTACTGGGAGTTATCGGGAATATTCCAGCGTGGCCGATTATTACGCTCTCCTCACGCAGCGGCTGACCGACGTGCCGGGTGTCGAGACGGTCGCGGCCACGGCGGCCCTTCCGTTCGCCAATGAGATCCCCTTCCTGGGCAACTTCGTGGTCCAGGACCGCGCCGCGCCCATGGAGGGCGAGGAGCCCACCGCCCACTATCGGCAAGTGACGCCCGGTTACTTCCGTACCATGGGTATCGACCTGATCGAGGGCCGTGAGTTCGGCATTCAGGACGATCGCACGTCCCGCGGCGTCGTGGTCGTCAACGAGGCTCTGGCACGCCGGTACTTCCCGGACGAGGATCCCATCGGGAGAACGATCGATGGGCTGCCGCCCCACATAGCCCTCGGCGGTTTTCTGGTAAACTCGTTCGAGATCGTGGGAATCGCCGAGGACGTGAGATACTTCGGCCTGGCCGAGGTCGCGCAGCCGTCGCTGTATTTCCCGGTCGCTCAAGCCCCGTTCCGGCGCATGAATTTCACGATCCGGACGGCGGGTGTACCCGAGGGTCTCATCGCTGCGATACGCGCTGAAATCGTCTCGCTGGATCCCACAGTGCCCATCGCCCGCGTACAGACGATGGAACGGGTCCTGTCCAGGTCCGTGGAAAGGGAGCGCTTCAGCATGCTGCTCCTCACGCTCTTCGCCATCATCGCCCTCGTCCTGGCTTCGGTGGGGATCTACGGCGTGACCTCCTATTCGATTTCGCAGCGCACCGCCGAGATGGGCATTCGCATGGCCGTGGGGGCGAACCCCAGCGATGTCGTGAAGCTTGTTATGGTGAGTGGCGCTAAACTGGCGTTTTCAGGCGTGTTGGTGGGGCTCATCGGCGCGGCGGCTCTGAGTCGCATCATGGCCAGCCAACTGTACGCGGTCGGCGCGACCGATCCGTTGACGTTCGCGGGCGTGGCCCTCGTTCTTGGGTTGGTCGCGCTGGCGGCTACGTATGTGCCCGCGCTCCGTGCCGCACGAATCGATCCCGTCCTGGCGATCCAGGGAGAGGGTCGCTGAGGCAACCGTCGGGGCGCCATCCCGAGCGTTCGAAACGGTGAGGAGGGACCTTTGTCACGGTTTGTGAGCAGCGTTGGACCGACCATAATCGCCTTCTGTGTTCTCAACTCTGGATCTTCAGCGGAGGCTCAGGTGGCGGACATCTGGGATCGCGTCGAGCATCGCTACGCCGAAAACGACGGAGTGGACATCCACTACGTCACACTCGGCGAAGGGCCGTTGGTGGTCATGATCCACGGGTTCCCGGACTTCTGGTATCTGTGGCGAGATTATCTCACGGCGCTCGCGGACGAGTACCAGGTCGTGGCGATCGATCAGCGCGGGTACAACCAGAGCGGAAGGCCCACGGGCGTCGACAGCTACGCCTTCGAATTCTTGGTCGGTGACGTGGCCGCGGTGATCGAGGACGCCGGTCACGAGTCCGCGACGGTCGTCGGACACGATTGGGGGGGATTCGTGGCATGGGCCTTCGCCATGCAGCGACCCGAGATGACAGAGGCCTTGGTCGTCTTCAACGCCCCGCACCCGCGAGCGTTACAGCGCGAGCTGGCTCTCAACGAAGAGCAGCGGGAAAACAGCGCTTACGCGCGCCGCTTCCAGATGGACGGCGCCCACCTGGCGCTGAACGCGGAGCAACTCGCTGGACTTCATGGGGACGACCCGGTCGTCTACGAGCGCTACGTCGAGGCGCTCGAGAAATCGGACTTCGAAGCGATGCTGAACTACTACAAGGCCAACTATCCCCGTCCGCCTTATTCGGAAGACGACAGCCCTGTGGTGATGGTGCAATCTCCGACCCTGCAGTTTCACGGGTTAGAGGACCCCTATTTGCTAAGCGGTGCGCTCAACGATACCTGGGGGTTCTTCGAGCAGGAGCTGACGCTGGTGACCATTCCGGGTGCAGGACACTGGGCGGTGACGGAACGCTCGGCCTACACTCTCCCCATACTCAAAGCTTGGTTGCAGCTTCAGTCAGCCCGATAGGGTCACGGGGAGCAGGCGACGTGGATCCCGGGTGTCACTATCCCGGCTGTCACTGGACACCGGGTCCTGCGATCAGCGTGCCATCCTCGAACGTGAATACACCACGTAGCCAGGTTCCGGGGAGCAGGTCGACGTTGTCCGACATGGCGATCACCACCTGAAAGCTCGGGTCGATCGCCAGCGTCATCTGCAGCCACCACTCCTGATTGGGGCCCTGATCGTCGGGAGAATCGTAGGCGTCCGCCTGCCCGTTCAGGAGCCGGGCGTTGATGCTCCCCTGGTAGCCGACCAAGGTTCGCAGCGGCTCGAACGTGACCAAATTGAACGCGGGATTCGACGTCGCGTTGGGGTACCTGTAGTTGACCGTGTAAAACTCTTCGAGCCCGTGGAAAAGGATCCTCGCATCTGCAACGACCGATGTGAGGTGTGCCCTTACCTGTAGCCCCCGATACTGCACGCCCGCGATCCCCGCCAGAATCCCGACGACGACGGTCACTACCATCAGCTCGATGAGCGTGAATCCACGCTCGTTCTCAGAGTACCTAGGTACGAGTTGGGGCATAAACGTCATCACACACTTGGGAAAAGGCCCGGGCGGTTTGTTGCCTCGGCCCAGGGGGGGCCTCGGCCAAGGAGAGCCTCGGCCAAGGCGCGCTCGAAGCGATTCGCCTTTCTTGAGAGGAAAATGGGCCGCTCCAGGCGGTTTTTCAAGGATTGTAGAGGAAGGCCGGAGGTGACAATTGGGTGGCCGGAGAGCATAAGGCCTAAATTGTATTCATGAAGCATCAACCGGAACCTTATTCTCTTCGCCAGACGGAGCGGCGCTCAGCTCGGCCGCAGCGATGTGGTGGGTTCACGCTGATCGAGCTCCTGATCGTCACGGTCATCATCGGGCTCCTGGCCGCGATCGCGCTGCCTCAGTTCGACGGGATTCGGCAACGGGCTTACAACACGGCGGCACTGGCGGATCTCAGCAACGCGAACAAGGAAATCGAGCGCTTCTTCAACGACAACTACCGATACCCGGTGGACGAAGACGAGCTCATCGCGGCGGGATTCAGGCACTCGGTCGGGGTTGCGTTCACCACGTTCCAAATCAGAGACGCCGGCAACCCCGCAACGATCCGCGTCCATATGCACATCGACCACGCGGCGTCGAGACAGTACTACCACTATGAGTATCCCAAGGGCTATTCGGGAGTGCCGGAGCTCCGCTGGAAGTAGTTCCCTGGTCCGATCAGTTTCGTTCGAGGGTCAAGTCCTCCACGATCCATCCGGTCTCAACCGTGAACTGCAGTTGGCAGAGAACCTGGTCGGCGGCCCGGACTGCGCCGGCCTGAAGCTCCACCACCAACCACACTTCGTACTCCCCACCTTGCAGGTACTCGGATGGGCCCAGGCCCACGATCGAGGGATTACGGGCAGCCAAGCGAGACTCGACCGCTTCGCGACAGACGAGGACCGCCTCTTCCTCCGAGTGGAGGGCCTCGGCTGCGGGATCGGGACCGATGTCCCTGTTTGCGACGGCCAAGAGGTTGATCGCCGCCAGTACGAACACCGCGATCAACAGTTTTTTCGTCCAGCTCTTGGAGTATCCGGCGGGAAGGCCGAGCAGGCCTTTTGCCAGAGCTCCGCATTGAGGGCAGGAAAACCGACCGCGTTCAAATTTGGCATCGCAGGCGTGACAGGTTCTCAGTGCCAACGGTCTTTTCCCTAACAGCAGGAACAGGTGGGTCCGCCATCCGCGAAGAACTCGCTGCTGGCCTTACGAACGTCGGTGCGACCCGTGTTGCCACCATCGGGTTGTGAAACGTATGCGAGGGTGGCCGAGCCGGCCGAAGCGATCGAGCCGGCCGAAGCGGTCGAAGCGGTCGAGCCCGCAGTAGCCGGCCGTTCTCGTCGTACCGCCCCGGTTCGCGCGCCTCCTCCTCGATAGCCCGTAAAGATTTGGAATCGATGGCTATCGATGTCACTATCGATCCGGATGGTGCCCGAGCCCTCCACCTCGAAGCGCTCGAACGGCTCGCCATCACAGATCACGAACACCTCGTCGGGGTCGGGGAGGTGGGTCACGCGCCAACGGGTCGCCACCCCACGCCGGTCGGGCGTCGTGGCGTAGGTCGTCACGTAGAGCGTGCCGCTCGCTACGTCGTTCCAGGCCTGGCGTACCCCCATCGATGGGAAGTCGATTCCCTCGACCGTCGGTGCATCGAACTTGTCCATGTGCGGTGCCTCGAACGCGCGGGTCCAATCTCCTCCCTGGCCGATTTCGGAGATCATCATCATCGCGCTCCTCTGCCCGCGCGGGTACGGGTCGTTGAGCCCGAACCACCACCCGAACTTCTCGCCGTGATCCCCGAAGAAGCGGGGTTCGTATGCCCTCTCCGCTGCAGCGCTCAGACGGAGGATCGCGGTCTCGTCCCCCATCTCCCGCGCCATCAGCAAACCGGTGGACGAGGCCCTCACCGGGACGCGTGGGTTGTTCCAGCCCGCCGCGTTGGCCGAGGCCTCATAGATGAATGAGGACAGCTCCTTATCCTGCGGCAGAATGAGGAAGGCCGGGCCGAGCCCGGAGCTCGGTCCCCCATTCGCTTTGTGGTTGACGAGGGGATCGTACCAGCTCGTGAACCATTCCAGCTCTCCGGCGTCGGACACCCCCATGTAGTTGTCCTTGAGGTACTCCAGCCAATTCTGGACCGCGAGATGCCGCTGGGTGCCGTGGATCCTGTCGTAGAGATACACACCCAGCCCCGCCGCGCTATTGCAGAACGGCCAAATTTTCGTGTTCTCGCAGTGAGGGCCTTCGGGGTGGTCGCGATACTGCTGTTCCAGGCGCTCGACAATGCGATGGTGATCCCACTCGAAGTCCTGGCCCTCGTACCCGGTGACCGCGAACGGTTGCTCCCACTTGTCATCCCCCGACACGTAGCGGTAGACCGAGAGCATGAGGCCGAACCAGCCCCGGTAGAAGAGGTTCCCGTCCGCGCCGATCGGATCTTCCTGAAGGCCCCACGGGGGCACGCCGTTCGCCGTCCATCCGATACGGTTGTAGCTCCCGCGAAGGTCCTCGGGGATGCCGTTCATGAATTGCGGCGGGTAGTTCTCTCGAGCGGGGTCGTCTCCGATCTGCGTGAGCCAATCGACCGCACCCCAGTAGGTGGGATAGCGGGTGGCGAGCTCATCCACTATTCGCGTGTAGACCTCACGCCACGCCGGCGTCTGGTCGGCCATCACGAGCACGGCGTAGGTCGAATATTGAAGATCGAAGCGGGGATAGCTGGTGACGCCGGGAAAACTGTACTGATCCCACCAGGGATGGGGCACTCCCCACCGGCTCCAGTCGTCTTGCGTGGTGGCTTTCTCCCACAGGAATCGGAGCCAGCCGACCGAGCGATCGTTGAGCTCGGGGAAGGGGGATTGAGCCTGAGACGCACTCGCCGCGACCGGGATCGGCGCCGCGGAGAGTTCCTCCGGATACGATCCGATGGCTGCCGCACCGACTGCTCCGCCAACGCTCTTGATGAAGTTTCGTCGAGTGGGTCTCCGCTCCGGGTTCATGATCTATCTCTCGGTCGGCGAGTGAGTGGGTCGGGTCGGCGAGTGGGTGAGCAGGGTCGGCGTGTGAACGGGTCGAGGTCGGCGCTTAGAATCACGGGTTCGGCATGCGGACGTTCCAGTCCTGGATGGTCTGGATGGTATGGATTGACCCACCGGGTTCACAAGGGCTCCGCCCCAGAATGGCCCAGGGTGCCTGGGGTCGCTCCCGGGCTGCCTGGGATCGCGAGCGCTCGGCTCACGTTTGCGCCCTTCACGGAGTGCGCGCCAAACGTTACCATGCTGCAACCCTCCGCCTGTCCGGCCATTTGGTGACCCCGAAACGTGAGATCGATCAAGGAAGAGATAGTGGAGTGACGCACGCCCGGCATACGCCTCGAGATCGGGGAGGCCCTCGAGGGGGTTCCCGTTTCCTGATTCTGTTCAGTTTCAACCCTCTCGGCGCCTTGGGTATGCTTCCCGGCGCCTTGGGTGTGCTTCTCGGCGCTCTGAGTGTGCTTCCCGGCGCCCTCGCCGCCCAAACGCCGGAGCCCAAGGCATCTTCGGAGATCACCCTCGACGACGTCGATCTCGGCCCTCTCACTGGTCGACCACGAATAAGTCCCACCCGGACCGATACTCCTCCGGTGATCGATGGCCGACTCGACGACGAGGTATGGCGGACCGCCACGAAGATCACCGAATTGGTCCAGCAGTCACCGCTCGACGGGGCGCCGGCGACGGAGGACACCGACATCTACATCGCCTACGATTCGGACCAGATCTACTTCGGGTTTCACGTGCACTACAAGGACCCCTCGATCATGCGTGCGAACCGGGTGGACCGGGACAGGGCCTCGGCCGACGATCTGATGACGGTCTACTTCGACACCTTCATGGATCAGCAGCAAGGATACGATTTCGACGTCAACGCGTACGGGGTCCAGGGCGACGGGATCATCTCACGGACGGGGCACGGGCCGATTCCATATGCGGACCGGACCTGGGATGCCCTGTTCGAGACCGCCGGCCGGATCGTGGAGGATGGGTACGTGGCCGAGATGGCCATCCCCTTCAAGACCCTCCGCTATCCCACTC
>JADFMD010000130.1 GCA_022564055.1 Gemmatimonadota bacterium | reverse complement strand
GATCATGATGTTGCGCAGAGCCAGGACGCGCAGAACCTTGCTGACGCTGTAGTGGGTCTCCTCCGAGTAGTACACGATCCCTTCGGGCAGAAGCTCCCGCGCCAGGTAGAGCCCGTACATGTTGCCCTCGGTCCCGCCACTCGTGACGTAGCCCCAATAGTTGTCCTCCGGAGCGCGGTACATCTTCGCGAAGAAGCGGAGGACATCCTGCTCGAACGACCGGGAGTTTACCCGGAACGTGCTTTCCACGAACGGGTCGCCGATATTGTTCAGAGGAAAGCGAAGGAATCGGTAGAGATCCGAGTAGTCGAACACGGCGTTGCTCGGAT
This sequence comes from Gemmatimonadota bacterium, assembly GCA_022564055.1. Classification (GTDB taxonomy): domain Bacteria; phylum Gemmatimonadota; class Gemmatimonadetes; order Longimicrobiales; family Gaopeijiaceae; genus UBA822. The sequence continues at coordinate 7,033 of JADFMD010000130.1, read as the reverse complement.
AGCCGACGAACCGGCTCGACTCCGTCTCCATCGCCCTGTAGAAGTCGTCCAGACGCCCCTCGTCCTTGGCGGACAGGGACGTGTTTTCGTTCATGGCTTCCATGCTCTCATCGCGGGTAGCACCGGCGAATGCGGGTCACACCTGAAGGACCCCCGCCCGCATCCCCTCCTCGGGCTCCACTCGGCACGCCACGCGCAAGAGAGGGAGCGGTAGATCCGGATTTGCGGGAAGCCGCTTGAAACGGACGACGTCGCTCAACCGCCTTACTCCTGGGCCGGAGGCGTCAGGAATGCCTGTACGTCGGAATAATCGAGGCTGAGCGCCTCGGCCACGCCCGGATAGGTGACACGGCCGTCCACGATGTTCACCCCGAGGGCGAGCGCCGGATCGCGTAAGCAGGCGCTCCGCCAACCCAGGTCCGCCAACATCAGCACGTAGGGCAATGTGGCATTGGTGAGCGCGAGCGTGCTGGTCCTCGGGACCCCTCCGGGCATGTTGGCCACGCCGTAATGGATCACACCGTGCACCGTGTAGATCGGGTCACCGTGGGTGGTAGGCCGAATCGTGTCCACGCACCCACCCTGATCCACCGCCACATCGACGATCACTGAGCCTGGCTTCATCGTCTTGAGATCGTCCTCCACGATTAGGCTTGGCGCCTTGGCGCCGTGCAGGAGGACCGCCCCGATCACGAGGTCTGCGTCCCGGATCTGCTTCCGAATCGCATAACGTGTCGAGAAAAGCAAATTGACGTTGGCCGGCATGATTCCTGCCAGATACCGAAGACGCTGGAGAGACACGTCGAGGAGTGCCACCGTTGCGCCCAAGCCCGCGGCCGTCAGGGCTGCGTTCATCCCGACCACGCCCCCACCCAAGATCACGACCTTCCCGGGGAGCACGCCGGGAACCCCCCCGAGCAGCACGCCCCTTCCACCGGCATGCCGCTCCAGGTACTTCGCCCCTTCTTGGACGGCCATCCGGCCGGCCACTTCACTCATGGGGGTCAGTAGCGGAAGCTCCCGGTCCGGCAGCTCCACAGTCTCGTAGGCGATGGCCACGGCCCCCGAGGCACACAGCGCCTCGGTCAACTTCAGCGATGAGGCGAGGTGGAGGTACGTGAAGAGCACCTGTCCCTCCCGAATCTTCGGCCACTCGGGCTCGATGGGTTCCTTCACCTTCAGGATCATTTCCGCCCGGGACCAAATGTCGTCCGCCGAAGCCAAACCCTCCGCGCCGGCGGCGGCGTAGAAGTCGTCGGTGAACCCGCTACCCAGTCCCGCATCGGCCTCGATAAGCACCTGATGGCCGGCCGCCGTCAATGCCTCCGTACCGGCAGGCGTGAGCGCGACCCGGTGCTCATCCGGCTTGATCTCTCTCGGCACTCCGATCAGCATATCACCCAGGTCCCAAGGTCAGGGTAAATTGGTCCTCGGGGTTGTAACACCGCTGACAGGCGGCGTTCACTTCCTCCAGGGTCACCGCGTCGATCCGGGCGAGAGACTCAGATCCGTCTGGCGCACCCGGTTGCGGATCCAAGGCGTCTACGAAACCGGGGCGACTCCAATTCTGTTCATCTATCAGCAGGGACCGATGCCATCCTCAGTTGAGGTGCTTGGGCAGCTCGGTGGCCGGATCCTTGTAGGCCGACTCGAGCTGCTGCAGGGTAAGTCCAGTGGCGTCCGCCAATCTCGCGCCCTCGAGGTGGGCGAGGGTGAGTCGGACTCCTGTGAGATCGGCTCGCGTGAGCTCTGCGCGCCGCAGGCTCGCGTACTGGAGGTCCGCCCCTGCGAGATGCGCATCAGTCAGGTTGGCCTCGTCCCATGTCGCGGACGCGAGATTTGCACCCTCCAGGTGAGCGCCCGTCAGGTCGGCACCCTCTAGGTGCGCTCTCCAGAGCTCGGCGCCGACCAGGCACGCGCCGCGTAGAATCGCATCTTCCAGGTGCGCTCCCGTTAGGCCTATCCGGCTCAGGTTGCAGCCCGCCAGATCGAGCGCTGGGCTGTCCTCGTCCCGTTCTCGCCAGTTCCGCCCCCCCAGGACCTGGACAGCGAGTTGCACATCGGGTGCGGTCGCCCTGCGAGGTCCTTCCCGCTCGGTCGTCACCTCATGGGCCGCGTCCTCGCCCTCGGTGAAAGGCTCCTGGCTCCTCTCACGGACGAAGACGACGAGCACCTCCGCCACCTGCCAGTGGGCTTCGGCGCTCCGGCTCGCAAGCCGCTCCAAGACCGAGATCGTCGCGAGGCGTCTGTCGAGCCGGCTGCCTCTGAGCCCCTGCCGGGCCACGGCTAGCCTCCGGGTCAGCAGGTCCCGGCGCCCAGCTCGCAAGCCCCGTCGGCCCGCATAGAGTCCGGCAAATAGCACGAGTGCGATCCCGGACAGCTGAAGCCAGGTCGTCCGGTGCGCCTCGACCGTGGCAGGATAGGCCTCGATCGTCTCGTGGAGGCCTGTTTGTCGAGCCTGCCAGGGAGGAACCTTCCAGACGACGAGGGCCCAAAGGAGGAGGGTTACGGCCGCAAGCCGCAGCCAGCGTGTCTGCACACGAACCCAGGAACCGAGCCAGCACCCGACGCGGTGGATCGTACGCGTGAGCTTCTTCTGCGGAGTATCCTGGCGCTTATTGGTCACCTTCACTATTCCCCGGGGGAAGCGACCCCGTTGCTAGCCCCATAGAAGGAAAAACAAACGCCCATTGCCGGATCGGGATCCGCTGCGAATATCCCGACACACCCCTCAAGCCCACTGAGGTGACGTTCTGCCTCTCACGGGGCCTCCTGGACCTGGAAAGTAATCGGAACCTCAATCCAAACCTGGACGATCCGTTCCCGGTTCAGAGCTGGCGTAAATCTGAAGACGTCCGCGACCTGGAGAGCCGCATCGTCCAACAGCGTGAGACCGGAGCTCTGAGAAACTCTCCTGTCTAGCACCGTGCCCTCTTCCGAAATGAAAAACCAAACGACCACCTGCCCACCGATTCCGGCGTTCCGAAGAAGCACAGGATACTCCCTCAGCAAAGCTGCCTCGACCTCACGCCTGTTTCTGATCTCCGGCGCGACGGTCATCGGGGTGAACACCGGACCGGCTGACAGATCCGCATCCCCCTCGTGAATGGGCGGCGGAGGGAGGACGTCGACCGGATTATCCGCGAACGTGGTCGGGGCGATCGTGATATCGTCATCGATTTCCGTCACGGCCATCACCGGCGTCGCGGGCCGGGAAATCGCCTCGGGCGGCGGCGGAATCTCAATTTCCGGCGGAAGCTCGATCAGCTTCAACTCTTCGGCCGTGAAGGACAGGTCCGCCGCCGTCTGCGTCGGCCAGAACTGAAAGAGCATGAAATGGAGAACCGTCGCTGCAATCATCGAGCCCCAAAACCACGATCCGAAAGACCTCTTGAATCGGTCGTTCTCCGTCTCGAGGTTAATGGCCGCCGCCTCAGCGGGAATAGCTTTCGTGTTCATCGCCCCTCCGGTGTCATGCGCCCATCTTATTGGGTTCCATAGGATCCTCCCGGAAATTGGATGGCTTGCGCGAACCACCGCACCTTTATTATGACCGTCCCCATGTGTCCACGATGTCCGGGAAGCCCTGAAACCGGTGTGGGGGATCTCCCGACTGTGGAGCCTCCTCCCTAGAGTCCCAACACTCGACCTGTCGAACGCCAGCCTCGAAGAGCTGGTGATGTGAGCCCAGGTTTCCTCGATCCGGAATCCAGAGCTGCGTCGCGAGATGGTAGCTTGGCCCCGCGTGACGGATCGGGTGGGGGAGACTCCGATGCCGTTCTGGTCCGAGACGGTGCGGAGCGTGGTGGTGGAGTAGTTTTGGCTCTGAGGCTTGCTGCGCTTCGCTTGCGGTCACTCAAGCGGCGTGTCGGACGAACCGGCAGAAAGCGAACGCCTGCTTTGTGCCTCCAGGAGTCACATGCACCTGGTCAATCGACTCCGCCAGCTGGAAGTCTGATCCTATCTCCTGGGCGAGGCTCAACGAGGAATAGCGCACGACATCCAGGCCGCTGCACTTCGGTGGCCCCCCAAGCGAGAACGTTGCCATGATGAGATGACCATCGTGTGTGAGAGCTCTCTTCACCGCGTCGACGTAACGCCCCCGATCCTCGGGATCAGTCAGGAAATGAAAAGCGGCCCGATCGTGCCAAAGATCGAACTTCGCTTTCGTTCGAAACTCCGTCACATCACAATTGATCCATCGAACCATGTCTCGCCGCTGGCCGAGCCTGGCTTGGGCTCGCGCTAGGGCTTGGGAAGAGACATCCAGCACGCTCACGTTCCGAAAGCCAAGGTCGAGAAGACGATCAACGAGAAGCGATTCGCCCCCTCCCACGTCGATGATCCTAGCTGCCCGATCCAAACCGGCGTTGGCGATCAACCGGAGCGAAGTCTCTGGGTGCGCCTCAAACCAACTCAGCTCTGTTGATGGTTTGGTCTTGTAGATCCGGTCCCAGTGAGCCCTTTGATCCACAGTCTTTCCGCACGCTCTCAACTTTGGTCGGCGCACGTGGATCCGAAGACGTCGAAGGGACTGTGAGTCACCCGTTGGGCCTTCAACTTCCGAGAGCGTAGAGAATGGCCTCCTCCAAGGGTATCATGCGCCCGAGGTTTATGAAGCAGGTTGGCCGCCTCCGCCAGCACAAGGGTCTTGCCCTCGAGTTCGGTCCATTCGGCGGTGTTGGTCGGGGTTCGGGTCGTCATGTAGAAGATCCCGTCCGAAGTCGGGTAGATGAGGTGATCATAAGCTCGCTCATCGTTCCGATCCGCTGCGTGGCGTCAACTTGGATCCATTATTCTCTTTGTTCATGTGTAAATGATGATCTAGTCACGAGCCCGGCACAGTCGGGATACGGCTGATCCGTTGTAGGGAAATTTCCCCACAAGACGGAATGAAGGGCTCCGCGAAAACCTCATCGTAGACCTCTCCCCTCAGCATCGCTCCAGCTCCAGCAGCCTCGAAGGCTTCCTGCGCTTCCCAATGCCACCGGACTCGGCCCACCGTCGGGGATGCACCCCACCTCACGCCGTGTACGGGTCAGCCCTCGATCACACCGCGGGAGCTCCCGGTTCCGCTTCAATGACGATCGAATGGAGCCCGGGGAGGGGATTCCCCGGGCCCTAACGATGGAGCGCTTCTCGCGCGCCGCCCGGACCTCCGGCCCAACTCAACTCTGGTCACCTAGAAGAGGTCGTACCTCACACGCAGCAACGCGAGGCGGCCGATTTTCGGCACGCCGGGGAACGACCGGTAAGCCGTGTTGAACACGTTGGTTACGGAAAACTGCACGGTCGCGGCCGTGTTGGGTACCGCGTACCCCGCGCTGAGGTCGAAGATGGCATAATCGTCGACACAATTCTCCTCGAAGACGCCACCCATCCCACCTGTGATACACGCGGTTCCTCTGAACTCCGCCGACTGCGCCGGGAATCCAGCAGTGAAGCGGACACCTCCGGTAGCACTGATGCCGGACAGGACGTCACGGAAAGTCAGGTTCAGCGTTCCCTTGTTTTTGGGCGCGTTGAGCGCGACGGGGGCCTGGCCAGTTTGCTGAATGTAGTCCTCGCTGATGTACGAGTACGAACCGCCCACCGTCCAGCGGTTGGTGAGGCTCGCCTGGAACGCGATGTCCGCACCCCAAAGGTCGATGTCGCCAATGTTGCGGTACGACGCGATCAAATCGGCACCCTGCGCGCCCACCTGGTCGGACGAGACAACGCCAAGGGGGATCGTGGCAACACCTGCCCCCAACGACGCGGCCGTTGTGGGACCCACGAAGGGGGTCAGGAAAGCGACGAGATCGTTTTCCTCGAGAAAGAGGAGCGGCGTCTCGACGATAAGCGGCGACACGAAATTGTTCTTCTTCATGTAGTACATGTCGGAGTTGATCGAGAGCTTGCCACCGAGAAGAAGTCCGTTCCACCCCAGTTCGAATGTCTCGGTGTACGCCTCCTCGGTGGGGGGAAGATCCCTAAGTTCCGTACCGGCCAACGGCGTGACCGCCCCGGTGTTGGTGTCGAGGAGCAGGCGCGCGACTTCACTGTTCGTAGGCATCAGCGTACTCAACAAGGCGTGCTCTGCCGCGGTGATCGAGTCCACCGCCAAGAGCGCGTTGATCCCCATTTGCCATAACGTTGAGGCGTCCGCATCCAGAAGCTGACCTGCCCCACCGGGGTTGAACGGCGAACGCATGCCCCGAAGCGTCCCGATCGACTCCTGGAGCGACCATCCGTCGCGCCCGCTCCCGTACGCGCGCGTGCTGTAACCGGCAGCTCCGAGCGGCAGCGGGGCGATGCCACCCGAAATATCGAGGAAGTAGTGCAGAGCGCTGGGGGTGGAGAAGGCTCGGTTGTAGGAGGCGCGAAAGCTCTGCCCCGGCTTCGGTTGGTACACGAACGCCGCCCTCGTGGAGAACACGTTGCTGTTCAACATCGAGTTCGAGTCCAGACGGCCCGCCAGCACAAAGTCGAGCTCAGGGGTGAGCGCCGTCCTCGACTGGAGGTAGCCTCCCAACTCGTTGATGTCGTCGTCGTCCTCGTACGACCCGTAGATCGTGCCCTTCGAGTCGGGTCGTGTCGCGAAGTAGTCACCGCCATAGGTGAATTCCTGGCGATCGTCGGCCATCGTGAAACCGTGTCGGGCCGTGACCGCGAACAATGTCGAATTGTCCACGAGGGCCACACCGTCGCGCAACAAGAAGCTGTCGCCCGCGTCGCTCGTGTTGTAGTACGCCTGTCCGAAGAAGCGACCCTTCGTGACGCGGGCCTGGAAGAAGTCGGAGACCCACTCAGAGGTCTGACCGGCTCCGAGGCCCGTGAGCTCGATGCCGGACGAGGTGTTGCGGCCGTAGGTCCCCACGACGGTTCCGTCATCGGCGAAGCGGTAGTCCGCCCTCGCCTCGACGCTCCACCGCTCGATGTCGAAGTCACGGACGCCGATGCGGTCGCACGCGATCTGCGCGTCCGCGGGGTCGAGACCACGTACCGCCTTGTCGTTGAGGCACGCCGTAGGGTTGGCGTCCGCGAACTCCCG
>JADFMD010000032.1 GCA_022564055.1 Gemmatimonadota bacterium | reverse complement strand
ACGATTGCGCTCATTGCTCAGGCGCGTGGGAGGAAGGACCGGGACGACGCGAACCTGATCTTCAACCAGAGTCTCGTGCTCGCCGCGCTGTGCGGCGCCATCACGTTGGTCGGTGGATACGGTCTGGGCGGGTTGTACGTGCGCACTCTCGGTGCGGACGCCGAGACGGTGACGGCGGGAATTACGTATCTCCACTGGGTCCTCCCGGGCCTCGCTCTCCAGTTCGCACTGATCTCGATGGGGTCGGCGCTCCGAGGGACCGGAATCGTCACCCCGACCATCATCGTTCAGGTGCTGACGGTCGTGTTGAACGCAATCCTCTCTCCGATCATGATCACGGGTTGGGGCACGGGCCGGCCGCTAGGGGTGGTGGGTGCGGGCCTCTCGACAACGATCTCGATCGCTGTCGCCGTCGTCTTGATGACCCTCTACTTCAAGCGCCTCGAGCGATACGTCACGTTCGACAAGAGCATGGTCAGGCCGCGCACCGCCGCCTGGAAGCGAATCCTCGCCGTGGGGCTCCCACCTGGAGGCGAGTTTGCGCTCATGTTCGTATACATGGGCATCATCTATTGGACGATCCAGGACTTCGGATCGGAGGCCCAGGCGGGCTTTGGAATCGGCTCGCGGGTCATGCAAGCGATCTTCCTTCCCGCCATGGCCATCGCCTTCGCGACCGCCCCGGTGGCGGGGCAGAACGTGGGTGCCGGCAAGCCCGACAGGGTCCGGGAGACGTTCCGCACGGCCGTGGGCACGCTCAGCGTGATCATGCTTCTGCTGACGCTGCTGTGTCAGCTACGCCCTGGCATATTCATCGCCTTCTTCACCGACGACCAGGCGGTCATCGACGTGGGCGCCGATTTCCTGCGGATCATCTCGTGGAACTTCGTCGCGATGGGAATCGTCTTCACGTGCTCCGGCATGTTCCAGGCCCTCGGAAACACGGTCCCCGCCCTTCTCGCGAGCGGCACGCGACTGGTGACCTTCGTCATTCCCGCGATTTGGCTTTCCAGGCAGAGCTGGTTCGAGCTCCACCACCTCTGGTGGGTCTCGGTCGCGACCCTGGCTCTTCAGGCTGTGATCGTTTGGTGGTTGCTGTCGGTGGAAATGCGGCGGAAGCTGACGGACGGACCGTCCATGGGTGACGACCAACCACGCCCAGATCGTACAATGACTGAGGTCCAGGTCGCACAATGAGCGAGGTGCAGGCGTACACTGATGGAGTGTGATCCCCGTGGATCCTGACCCCAAAATCCTCAGCGAAGAAGAGGCGGCCCGCTTTTGGCAGCGGGCGGCTCAGCTTCAGGCGGAGGCCGCCCAGAAAGCCGAGTCGCTGGCCGAGGAGCCGGGAAGCGAGGAAGCCGATGTGGCTCCTCCCGAGGGATACGCGCTCACACACGTGCGGTCCGCGGCGCTGGAGGCCGGCATATCCGAGGAGTTCATGGACGCAGCGCTTGCCGACCTCAACGCGGAGCGTGCACTCCCACGGAAAAAGAGAGGGTGGAGTCTGCCGCGGTGGATCCTCAAGCACCCCCCGGAGACTATTACCGTGCGGCGTGTCATCGAGGCGGCGCCTGAGGAGGTGCTCTCCGCGATGCAGGACATCTTCCCGCGGGAGCCCTACCGCCTGACGTTGACCGATCAAAAGGGTGATCTGCTCGATGGGGGGGTGTTGATATTCGACATCCAAGGATTTGGGGCGCTCGCCCCAGAGGGCTTGGCCCGCGACGCCGGCTTTTCGGGGCTCCGGCAGGTGTGGGTTTCCCTCCGACCGATCGAAGGAGCCACACCCTCATGCGAGGTGACCCTACGCGGTCCCGTGGCCTGGTCGTACGGGATGGGGGTCTTTCATGGGGTGATGGCTACTGGATTTGCCGCAGTCCCCGCCACCTTGCTGGGTGTCCTCGGCTATGGGCTAAGCAACGTGCCGGAGGGCGGTCCTCTCACGGCCTTGGCGGCGATCCTCATTGCCGTGGGGGGCCTGGTCGGGGGCGGCCTCGGCGTGAAGGGCTATCGAGCGGCGTACCGCTACGGCATCCGTAGGGGGCGGCAGGCGCTCGAGGGGCTCCTCGGTGCCTTGGCTGGCCACGCGCAGGGGGGTTGGCGGATCACGCCGGTCGGGGACGGTGAACCGCCGCCTGCGCTTCCGGGCGCATCGAGCTCGACCGACTGAGGCTGAAGAGGAAGATCCACATGGTTGTCGGCAGGGACACACTGACTGAAGTCGCCGCGCGATGCTTCCGGGTGGCATGGTTCGCTCTGCGACTCTTCCTCGGGCTCGTTCTCGTCGGACCCACCCTGCTTGCGAACCCTCTGCACGTCCGGGCCCAGGCGGTCGGGGCCGGCCAGGGGAGCAGCACCGAGCCGCCCCAGGAAGCGCCGATCGACGCGGATTACGATCACGAGTCGGTTCCCCGGGCCCGGGCGCTTCGAGTGCAAACCTCGATCGATATCGACGGCCGGCTCGATGAGCCCGTGTGGATGCAGGCGCCGGCCATCACCGAGTTCATCCAGGAAGACCCGGCGGAGGGAGAGCCCGGGACCGAGCGTACCGAATTCCGCGTGGTCTTTGACGATGACGCGATCTATATCGGAGCGATGCTCTACGACCGGTCTCCGGTCACGACGCGGCTCCAGCGGCGCGATGCGGGCGGCGGCGACTTCGACTGGATCACGGTCAGTCTCGACAGCTACCATGACCATGAGACGGCGTACCAGTTTTCCGTCAACCCATCGGGCTCTTACGACGATGCGGTGTCATCCAGTGGCGGTGGAGGCGGTCGCGGAGGTGGAGGCGGCAGGGATTCCTCATGGGATCCCGTTTGGGACGTTGCAACGCGGATTTCCGAGGCGGGGTGGTCGGCGGAGATGAGGATCCCGTTCAGTCAGCTCCGCTTCAGCCCCGCCGACGAGCAGGTGTGGGGCATCCAGATCAGGAGAAACATCCACCGCAACCAGGAGAGGGTGGCCTTCCCCTTCGTACCGACCCTGGAGAGAGGAGGGGCCTCCCGGTTCAGTCATTTGGATGGGATCGAGGGAATCGAGCCGGACCGAAGGCTGGAGCTCCTGCCCTACGTGGCGGCCCGTGGCGAGTACCTCCAGTTGGCGACTCCCACGGGCATCAACTTCTCGAACCCTTATCGCAGCGGATCCGACTACTTCGGCCAAGCCGGGCTGGACCTGAAGTACCGGTTGACGTCGAACGTCACCCTGGACGCCACGGTGAACCCCGATTTCGGTCAGGTGGAGGTGGATCCGTCCGTGATCAACCTGACCGCGTTCGAGACCCGGTTCCAGGAGCGTCGTCCCTTCTTCGTGGAGGGCGCAGATATCTTCCGAGTCGGAGAAGGGGGTCCGGCCGGTAGCACCGGGCGGGCCCCGCAGCTGTTCTACTCCCGTCGGATCGGACGATCCCCGTCGGGGTCGGTCCCGTCCGAGTCGGTGTTTTCCGATGTCGCGTCCGCCACGACCATCCTGGGGGCCGCGAAGGTCACGGGGAGGGTAGGGGACGGTTGGTCGCTAGGGCTCCTCGAGGCGGTCACCGCTCGGGAGACTGCCAGGTATATGGAGGCCGACCAGGGCGTGGGTGAGGCGGTAGTCGAACCGGCGACCAACTACTTGGCGGGGAGGCTTCGAAGACAGATCAGCGGTGGCGAGACGCGGTTCGGTGTTCTTGGTACGGCGGTAAACCGGGCCCTGTCCGGGACGGGAATGGGTGGCCGTCTACACTCGGCGGCATACTCCGGAAGTGCGGATTTCGCGCACGAATGGTCGAACCGAACCTACCGGATCAGTACAATGTTCTCGGGGAGTTACGTACAGGGAAGTCCGGCAGCGATCACACGTACGCAGCTATCCTCCACCCGGTACTACCAGCGTCCCGACGCAAGCCACCTGAGCCTGGATTCGGCCGCTACGTCTCTGAGCGGATACTACGCGATGGTCGACATCGCGAAGCAGGCCGGAGCGTTTGGTGCGAAGCTCGCGCTGGCGGCGGCCAGCCCCGGCTACGAAGTAAACGACCTCGGATTCCAATCCGCCTCGGACCGGCTCATCGTCGATACCAACTTCAGCTACAACCAGCCGAACCCGGGTCGGATCCTGAGGCAGTGGGACGTGCGTGGGAGCCCGGACGCCGTGTGGAATTATGCAGGCGACCGGGTTTGGACCGAGGTGAACGCGAGCTTCAATTTGCAGTTCCTGAACTACTGGAGGGTAGGGGGCAGACTCGCCTACAACCCTCGGCACTACGACGATCGGCTGACGCGTGGGGGACCGCTGGCGGGCACGCCGCGTCGCCTCGGGGGCAGCGTGAATGTCCGCTCGGACGGAAGGCGAAGGACGACGGGCCGCCTCACCTATCAGTGGGCCGCCGAGAGTGACGATTCCTGGGACCGCACCATGAGCTTTGACCTGACTGCAAACCTAGGTGAGCGCTTGAGGATTCAGCTTGGGCCGTCGTACAACCGACGTCATGCGTCGGCCCAGTACGTTTCGTCGGTGGCGGACCCCCTGGCCACCCAAACGTTCGGTCGCCGTTACATCTTCGGCAGACTCGATCAGACCACGGTCTCCCTCGAAACAAGATTGAACTTCACGTTCACGCCCACGCTGTCTCTGCAGCTCTATGTCGAGCCCTTCATATCCACCGGGGATTATCAGGAGCTCAAGGAGTTCGAACGGCCGGGGGCGTACGAATTTCTGGAATACGGGACCGACATCGGGACCATCTCCCAGGATCCCGGCGGTAGCTACGACATCGATCCGGACGGGACCGGGCCCGCCGCACCGTTCGTGGTGTCGGACCGTGACTTCAGTTACCGCAGCCTCATCGGGAACGCGGTGCTCCGCTGGGAGTGGCGCCCGGGATCGACGTTGTTTCTCGTGTGGCAGCAAAGGCGGATCAGCTCACTTACGGGGGACGGTCTCGGCGGGACCGATCCGTGGATCGGCGGATTCGACCTGAGCCGTGACGTGGCCGACATGGTCGGGACGCCCGCCGACAACATCTTCGTGATCAAAGTGAACTACTGGCTGAACCCCTGAGGCGTAGGGGTAACTCAAGAAGGTCCGGAGCGTCGAGCCGACCTATTGCCCAGGGATCTTGGGACTGCCTTGACGGGCCCGAATTAACGTTCGCGCTCCTAACGCCATCTCACCGATGCAGTGGAAGGAACGGAGGCCCCGGGCGGCGACGTCTTGCCGCGGTCGGCGCGCCTCCATCGATCACGGAAGATGGACGGGGTGACGGTGGATGACGAGGAGGGAGCCATGCGTGATTCGGGACTGAAGGCCACTTTGCTGATCACGGCCTTGGGTGTGGGCGGTTGTGCTGGGGGGGGCGGGCTTGAGCTCGAGGGGCCCGCCGCCGAGCAGGTTTTTCAGCGATATAGCGCGACGTGGGAGCTCGATACGCGCCGCAGTGACAATCCTGCCCAACTACTAGCAGCAGCAGCCCGGGAGCAGGGAAGTGGTGGCGGCTCAGGCGTGAGTCGACGTGGTGGGGGCGGAGGAGGAGGAGGCGGAGGCGGTGGCGGAGCAGGAGGTCGACCCAGCGGTGGCGGGGGCGGTGGTTTTTCGGGAGGTGGTGGAAGTCGGGGTGGTTCCAGCGGTGCACGGCCTTCCCCGGAGGCCATGCAGATGGGAATGGCCCTTGCCGGTGACGTTGCGACTACCCTCGAATTGCGCCTGGATTCAGTGTTGGTACGGGTCACGCCGAATGGAGGAGTCGGGTACGCGCTCGACACCGACGGCGAGGAGAACGAGCAGGAGTTGCTGGACGGGAGCGTCCTCGAGCGTCGCGTGCGCTGGGACGGGAGCGAGCTGAGGATCCGGCAGGAGATCGGCGGCTTCTCGGTCGAAGAGCGCTACGAGGTGGCGGCCGACGGGAACGAGATGATCGTGCTGCGCCGCATCGACAACCCCCGAGGGTCGGATGTGGAGGCGAGGCTCTTCTATAGGAGGAAGGCGCCTTGAGGGCCGAGGTAGGTGCCGAGGTAGGTGTAGTGCGGGCCGCTCAAGCCGGGCCGGGCGGTTTCAGCCGGCATAAGTGCTTTCTGCCGGTTCTGGCCCTGGGCCTCGTTCTTGTGATGCCCGTTAGCGTGCACGGCCAAAGCACCGACATGACGGGTATCGTGGTGGACTCCCTCACCAACGAGGTGCTTCCCAATGTGCAGGTCACCCTGGGTGGGTCCTCGTTCGGTACTCTGACCGATGCCTTTGGCCGCTTCTCCTTCGTGGGCCTGCCCTCAGGGCCCCTTCAGCTCACCCTCGAACATCTCGCCTACCGGACGCTTGTGCTGGAGCTTGCCGGCGTACCGACGGACCCGCTCAGGGTGTTGCTGGCGCCTGACGCCATCGAGCTCAGTGGAATACGCGTCCGTGCGCAGACACCGGTCATGGACGCGGGTCGTGGGGTCAGCCGGGTCTCGATCGCTCCGGAGCAGATCCAGGTTCTGCCGTCCCTGGGCGAGCCAGACATCTTCCGCTCGCTGCAGCTCCTACCGGGCGTGAGCGGCACGAACGACGCCACCTCGGGACTCTTCGTGCGGGGTGGGACGCCCGACGAGAATCTGGTGCTCCTGGATGGCATGACCGTCTACCACGTGGACCACTTCTTTGGAATATTCAGCGCCTTCAACGCCGACGCCATCAAGGACGTGGAGCTCTACAAGGCCGCGTATCCGGCCCGCTACGGTGGGCGCACATCAAGCGTCGTGAACATGATCGGGAGGGCTGGGGATCCGCAGGCGTTCCGCGCGAGCGCCGGTGTCAATCTGCTGAGCGCCCGTAGCGCGGCGGAGATCCCGCTCGGGGACGCAGCCGCGCTCATGGTCACCGCCCGAAGGTCGTATACGGACGTCATCCAGAGCGGCCTTTTCAACACCCTCTTCAATACCCTGAGCGACGCGGATGAAGCGGCGGAAACACAGCAACCTCAGGGCTTCGGCGGCCGTCGCAGGCGATTCGAGGTCCAGGAGGCTACGCCCTCGTTCTATTTCTACGACGTGAACGCCAAGCTGACTTGGACGCCGACGTCGCGCGACGTGATGGCGGCCAGCCTTTACAGCGGGGCGGACAATCTGGACCAATCCTCCACCGGCCAGGCCATTCAGTTCGGTGGTAACACGTTCAATACGCCGAATCGTGAGGAGGTCACCGACTGGGGGAATCGAGGCGTCAGCGGACGCTGGTTCCGGCAGTGGGGAAGTCGCTTCAGCTCGGATGCACAGATCGCGGCCAGCGAGTACTTCAGCGACGGCACCCGGGAGATCACGTCCGATCGGTTCGCCAATGGTTTCCTGGAAGAGAACCGGGTCCAGGATCTGAGCCTTCGTCTGGACAATACTTGGACGGTTGCACGGTCTTCTACCGTCGAGTTCGGGACTCTAGTGACCAGGAGCGATGTGCGTTACAGCTTCGAACAGCTTCAGGGGGACTCGGTCCGCGGGAGCTTGGCTCTGGCCGGTGATGCGCTCCAGACAAGCGGGTACGTCCAGAACGTCTGGACCGGTCCGGTCGGCCTCACACTCACCGTGGGAGCCCGGGGCACCCACTCCGACGCAACGGGAAAGGCTTACTTCGAGCCGCGCGCCTCCTTGGAACTTCCTTTCAGCACCAATTTCAGGTTCAAAGGTGCCTGGGGCCGTTACAACCAATTCATCAAGCGGGTGGAGAACGAGGACATTCTCGAGGGGAGCCGTGACTTCTGGGTGCTCGCCGACTCTGTTCTGCCCCCCACCTCGGCCGAACATCGTGTATTGGGTGTCAGCTACGAGACCCAGGGGTTCCTCTTCGACCTCGAGGGCTATCACAAGAGTCTGGACGGCGTAACGCAGTTCTCCACACGCTCCCGCCGAGGACCGGGGCAGGCCCTCGACGAGCTGTTCTTCTCGGGCACGGGCGTCGCAAAAGGTTTGGAGCTACTGGTTCAGAAGAAGGTGGGTCCCCTCACCGGATGGGTGAGTTACACGCTGAGTCGGGTCGAGTACGATCTGGACGACTTCAACAACGGGCAGCCTTTCCCGGCGAGCCACGACCAAACGCACGAGTTCAAGACAGTGGGTATCTATCAAATGGGACCTTGGGCGTTTTCCGGTACGTGGGTCTACGGGTCGGGTCGCCCGTTCACGGCGCCCGAGAGCGAATATGTCGTGGAGCTGCTCGATGGGACCTCTTCCAGCTACATCCACGTTGGAGACAAGAACGCTGAGCGCCTTCCCGCCTACCATCGTTTGGATCTCGGCGCGACGCGTCGATTCGAGTCCGATCGTTTCTTTTACGAGATCAACGTGTCCGCGTTCAATGCCTACGGCCACGATAACGTGTGGTACCGGAAGTTCGACTTGAGCGAAGGAGCGGTTGTGGTGACGGACGTGACCACGCTCCCGTTCACACCCAGTATCGGGTTCCGCATGGGGATCAAGTAGATGAGACAGATGAGGCCACATGCGGCTTGGGTTTTGGCGGTCGTCGGAGTGCTGGCTGCCCAGGCCTGCACCGACTCCGATCCGATGGGTCCCGACACCGACATTCTCGTGGTTCGGGCGTTTCTGTTCGCCGGCGAGCCCGTGGCCGATATCCGCGTCACGACCACGGTCCCCCTGGTTTCCGAGGACACCCTCGGCACACCCGTGAGCGATGCCGCCGTCTGGCTCGAGCGTGACGGCATTCGCTTCGATCTGATCGCCACTCCGGGAGCGGAGGGGGCGTATCACTATCCGGGCTCGGACCTGGTGATCGCGGAGGGCGAGGTCTTCGAGTTGGGGATCTCCCGTGGCTCCGAGAGTCTCTCGGCAACGACTGTAGTGCCATCTGCACCGGAGGGATTCGCCGTGTCGTCCGATGTCCTGGAGGTAGTGGATCTCACCGCCGGGTTCCGCGGTCCGGGCGGGTTTGCCTTCGGTGGCCTCATCGTCCGCTGGATCAACCCTGAGCGGGACCTGTTCTTCGTAGTGGTGGATAACCTCGAGACCGATCCGGAGCAGATCCCGGCTCCGGAATTCATCCGAGAGGCAAGGCGCTTCGTGTCAGCGCCCACACCGGCGGACAGCACCACGATAAGCCAACTCTCCCTCACGCACCTCGGCGAGCATCGGATTCTTCTGTACCACGTGAATCAGGAATACGCCGATCTCTATGAAGGTCGAGTGCAGGACTCCCGCGACCTCAACGAGCCACCTAGCAATATCCGGGGTGGTTTGGGCGTGTTCTCGGCGTTTGCGTCCCGTGAGGGGACCTTCACGGCACTCTTGACCTCGGACTAGGACCCCGCGATAGGCAGCCTACATTCTCGGGCCTGCTCGGTCACGGAACGCCGCCAGCTCCAACGGCCCTGACCCCCACGCAGGGCCACGGAGCTGGAACGCGGACTCTTGAGCTTTGCGAGGTCGGGCGGTAAGGTCCCTCGACCAGTAGTGTTTTCCAGACGTGCCTCGTGAAGCCATATGACTAAGACCTTTCGGCGTTGGAGCGTGTCCGTGGGTCTGGCGTGCGCCCTCCTCCTGTTATGGACTGTGGACGTCGCGGCTGCCCACGGCGTGGCACAAGACGACGCCTCGTTCTTCCTGACGAACGTGGGTGCGGCCATCGGGCCGTTCATGTATCTCGGCGCCAAGCACATGTTCACCGGCTACGACCACATTCTCTTCCTGGTGGGGGTCATATTCTTCCTGTACCGCCTCAAGGACGTGGTCTTATACGTGAGCCTGTTCACGCTGGGACACAGCGTGACCCTGTTGGCGGGTGTTCTCTGGGGGGTGCAGGCGAACCCATTCGTCATCGACGCCATCATCGGTCTCTCCGTCGTATACAAGGCGTTCGACAATATGGACGGCTTTCGCCGCTTCCTCGGCGTCCAGCCGAATACCAAGGTCGCGGTCCTCATCTTCGGCCTCTTCCACGGATTCGGCTTGGCGACCGCGATTCAGGAGAATGCCCCCTCGAGGGAGGGTCTCGTCACGAACATGCTCAGCTTCAACATCGGTGTTGAAATGGGGCAGATCCTGGCGCTGATGGGGGTCCTCATCGTGTTGAGCTTTTGGCGTACGCGCGACGGATTCATGAAACATGCGTTCGCGACGAACGCTTTACTCATGGCTGGCGGTTTCGTTCTCATGGGATATCAGATCGTCGGATATCTCGTGGACACCGCGTGAGGCTGAGATGACAGATCCGACAGCATCAGACCGAGATGTTCCCGAACCGGTCGTTCCCGAGCCGGACGTCCCAGAGACCCAGGTCGCTGAAGGCCCCGTCTCCGAGGCCTCCGTCCCCGAGCCCCAGGTTTCGGAAACGGGCGTTCCCGATCCTCCCTCGAAGGCCAAACTGGCTTGGGCGACGTTAGCCGCATTGGTCGTGGCCGGAGTCGTCCTCGTATCCGCCGTCCTGCCGGCAGAGTACGACATCGATCCCCTGGGAATCGGTGAGGCTCTGGGGCTGCGCGTCCTTGCGAACCCCGTGGGCGGTGCGATTCCCGTACGCGCGGATGGTATCATCGCCCATGGGAGTAGCTATCGCGTCGACCACATGACGTTCGAGCTCGAGCCCGGGGGGTTCGTGGAATACAAGTACCGGCTGGAAGAAGGCCGCTCGATGGTGTATTCGTGGAGCGCGAGCTACTGGGTCCGCTCCGAGATGCACAGCGAAGCCGACGGGGCAGAGGAGGGTACGGCCCAGTTCTTCGAGGTCGAGGAGCGGACCTTGGCCCGACACGGCAGCTACGTCGCGCCGTTTCCGGGGATCCACGGCTGGTACTGGCTCAACGAAACCGACGACACGGTCACGGTGACACTGGACGCATCAGGGTTCTTCAGTACGTCTATCGAGTTTCGGAGCGAGGTGGCCCCGATCGTGCGGGAGATGATGGAGACGCCGGACTCGGCGGCTTGGCGACCCTTCTTCTAGGAGGGCCCACCTCCTAGGAGGGCCCACCCACCTTTCCGAGCACCCCCTCCGGTCTACCGGAGCTCGACGGTCGTGCTCACCGTCCCGCCCTTGAGCGCAGAGTAGGTCACGGTCATCTCTCCGCTGCCGCGCACCAGGTACTCGATCGTCCTGGTGGTCCTACCCGCGTGTCCGCTACGCACCATGATCCGGTCCAGTTCCTCCTGATCGATCAGCTGGGTGGGGCCCGGGCGATTTTTGTTCACCACCCACCCGACCGCGATGATCTCGACGTCGCCCTCGACCGTTATCAGGTCCGGCCGCACCACGTTGTTCTCGCGAGCCCGAAACGTGATCGTCGGGATCAGCCTCTCGTTGATGATATCCACGCGCACCCGATGTACGTCGCCGGCCAGGCGCTCGACCGTTGTTTTTCCCATGGACATGAGCGGCATCATGTCCGCGTGATAGAGTGTAAAAGACATGTTGCGGTGGAAGAGCTCCATGCTCATGAAGCGCGGATTCACGCGTCTCGTGAGTTTCTTGAAGCCCCCCAACTCGACCTGGCCGAACTGCGGATGGTCGAAGGGCGCCCACTCCACGAATTCGTCGCCGAATTCCAGGAAATCGTCGAAGAAAAGGCTCGAGCGCTGGCCGGCGATGGGCTGACGTGGATCCTCCTGCTGCTCCTGAAGCAGTGGGCTGTTGAAGTACTGCCCGCCGTTCCAGAGCTCGTTCGAGTAACTGATGATCCCCAACCCGTCGTTGGTCCAGTCGATCGAGCCGCCGTGTACGGTATAGAGGCCTTGCCAGACCACGAGGTATTCGTAATACGGCAGCATACGCTCACCGAATTCGCCGATCTCATCGTATACCCGGATGTCGGCCGGTGGGTAGCGACCCTGCCACGCGGCGCCTGGGCCACGCAGGATCATGCCGCCCGAGTTATGGAACGTCTGGAAGCCCGCGATGTTCGGGTGGGCCATCATGAAGTCGTTGATCGCCCTCGCTTCGGGCAGCTCGAACGGGTAGTTCATGGAACCACCCTGGATGTAGTTCGGCTGCCAGTCCGAGGCGTAGTTCCGATTCGGATCGTAACCCCCGACCGGATCCTCGTTCACGCGGCCGTCGCCGTCGTCGTCGATGCCCTCGGACCCGAGGAGCACCCAGTCGCCGACCTCTCCCGGCGGCACCCGCTCCATAATACGCGGATCCAGGGCGCTCAGGCGATGTGTGCCCTCCCCGGGTGTGTACTTCCGGATCTGCTCGATCAGGCCGTTGCCGTTCAGATCGTTGGGGCCGTCCTCATCGAACGCACCGTCCCCGTCCGAGTCGACGGGAATGTGGCCGGTACGCCCACCGGATCCGGTCTCGTCCAGAAAATAGTCACGGCCATCCGGGTTCACGCTGGGAAGGAGGTAGAAGGCGCGCTGGTCCACGAGCCTCGTGACGTCGTCGATCAGGCCGTAGTTCTCCATGAGATACCAGATCGTGTAGAGGATCACCTCCGCACCTTGGATCTCGTTCCCGTGCACGTTGGCCTCGATCATCATCGCGGCCTTGCTGTCGTCGGGCCCGGTGGCCGGGTTGTTGATCGTCATGAGCCACATCTCGCGGCCTCCGTAGCTCATTCCGATGGACTGAAGGTCCAGGAACTCAGGCCAGGTGCGCTCCATGAGCTTCATGCGCTCGCCGATCTCGTCGTGATCGAGCCAGCGGTCCCAGGTCAGGTCCAGAGTGTGCTCGGGATCCGAGCCGCGCCGTTGCGCCTCGGTGCCCGAGGCGGCCATCACCGTCGACAGCACCAGCGCAGCGACAGCGAATCCGAGGACGTTTGGTCCGAAGAATTTCGTGGTCATCGGTCTACCTCAGCGTGACGGTTGCGGTGTCGGTGCCACCCTTCTGAGAGCGCACCCAGATCTCGACCGATTGGCCGTTGTCACCCTGGATCACCCACGAGAATTTCGCGCGTGAACCCGAGCCCTCGAGACGTTGCACTGTGCTGGACTTGGCGTCGCCCGTGAGAATCGCCTCGGGGTCCACCTGGATGCGCACGGTGGTGGGTTGCACGGAGCGCGAAACCACGCCGTGCTGGAGCGACGTGGGGAAATAACCCGAGTTCTCGATTTCGGCCGTCACCGTGAAGACGCCACCGCCGTGGGCAGTGACCTCCGTGTCCACGATGTTCACGCGAGGAAGCATTTCCGTGAGTCGCACCACGAACTCACCGTGTTTGCGGCCCAGGTCGGGGAGTTGCTCCGCCGGCGGGTTGGTCGTGACGTACGGCTTGAAGCCACCGATCTCCACCGGACCGAACTCGGGGTGATCGTAGGAGGACCACTCCACGAAGGCTTCGATACCCGCAGCGTCCATGGCGCCGATCAACTTCCTGTCGATCCCCGCGTCATCGCTCGAGCTTTGGCCTTCGCCTCGTGCCCCACCACCACCGCCGTCGCCACCACCACCACCATCTCTACCACTACCTCCTCCTCCTCCTCCTCCTCCTCCTCCTCCTCCACGGCCCTCCTCCGACTCCTCCTCCTCGGGCTCCGCGGCAGGAAGCCCCCAACCCTGGGTACTGAAGGCGGGAATACCCATCTGATAATAGGCGACCTGGAAGAACGCACCTTCTGCCTGGCGGTTCACACCGATCTCGGTGATGCCTGTGATCTCCCGGTACAGGTCGGAGACCGCGGAGAAATACTCGAGGTCCTCGACGTTGACCGTGACGGCGGGCCGCCGGCCCGAATCCGGGTCGTTGTCCGCACCCGGCTGGGCGCCTCGAATGGGAGCGCCGCGGGCGCCGATCGCTGGGCCACCACCACGACCGCCGCCTCCGCCGAACACGCCGTTGCGGTAGATGTCCGAGTTGGCCTCCGCCGCGAAGGCGACGAGGTCGATCATGTCCGGATCGGCGAGCTGGCCGCGGCTGTCCGGAGGGGTAACCAGGTTGTCGGAGTGGCCGAACGTAAGGACCGCGCCGATGTGGCGATTGGCGATCATGAAGTCCATCAACCCGCGCGACTCGGGCTCACTCACCATGTATAGACCTGCATCCGCCTGATAGTAGGGGTGTTCGTGTTGGAAATTGCGGTTGAGGTCGACCCCGCCCGCTCCGTCTTCGTTCAGGAAACCGTCGCCGTCCGAGTCCACGCCCTCGATGTAGAGCGTGTGTGTGCCGGTCTCGCCCTCGGCTTTGTCCGCACGCTTCATCAGGCGCGGATCGTCCGGGTCGACCATGAAGTCGCCCGACGGGTCGGGGACCCGCATGAGCGTGATCATGCCGTCGCCGTTCAAGTCTTCACCGGGATCTTCATCGAAGCGGCCGTCATTGTCGTCGTCGTACGAAAAAGCGTTTCCGCCTCGGTCGTATTTTACGGCGGAGAACATCGCTTCGGCGCCGTCGGGGTTGAGCCTCGGAATCACGTAGACCACTTGGTCACTCAACACCGACGCCGCGCTCGGGTCGTTGAGCAGGAAGCGGATCGTCTCCAGCGCAAGCTGGCTACCCAGGACATGATCACCCTCCAGGTTGCCCACCACGAGCATCGCTGGGCGCTCGTTCGTGGGGATTCCCGAGCGATCACTCACCTCGATGAGCCAGACCTCCCGGCCTTCGTGCGACGTGCCGATCGACCGCATGTTCGCGTTGGAACTGCCGTTCACGAGAGACCGCAGTTCATCGGTGAGTCCGTCGTAGTCGAGGTAGGCACTCGATTGGGCATGGAGTCCCCCGACGGACAGTAACGCCGCCGCTATTGCGGCTACCGTGTACATCCATCCTCTCGGCACAGTCCACTCCTTTGCATATGGTTGGGCGGGCAGACTAACTCGTCCGTATCGTTCAAGCCATATGAGCGGCCTGGCCCTGTCGCATGTTATCTTTGCAGCGGGACTTTGCTCCCACGCCTGTGATGGGAGCCCGCGGCGGTGCGGTGCGGATCGTGCGTCCGATTCGAGCTAAGCCAGCAGGAGATTTACATGACCCAGGATTCGGGTGGGCCTTTTGACCGGAGGGACCAAACAAGCGGTAAGACTCTCCGTCTCCGCAGCCTTTCGCCGGCTCTGACCGTTGCAGACGTCGAGGCGAGCCTCGTTTGGTATCGGGACATAGTCGGGTTCCACGTGCAGGAGAAGTGGGAGCACGAGGGTAAGGTCGGGGGCGCAGCTCTCATAGCTGGATTGGGTCCCCTCCTCTTGGTCCAGGACGACTGGGCACAAGGCCGTGACCGCGAGAAGGGTGTGGGGTTTCGGCTACACATGACCACCGCCCACGACGTGGACGAGCTCGCGGCGGCGATCGAGGCGCGGGGCGGCACGCTGGAGTCTCCTCCGGAGGACATGCCCTGGGGTGCCCGAGCCTTCAGCCTGGTGGACCCGGACGGCTACAAGATTACGATCGCCTCGGAGGGTGGAACGAGCGGCGCTTCCGACTGAGTCCGCTTATCGAACCGATGGATCACGGCGCCGTCCTCAGCGCCTGGAGCCGGCCTCCTCCAACGCGCCGAAGCGAACTTGAAAGGACGCCGTCACCCTGGCGTTGGGCGCAACTTCGCCGTGCACCGTCCACCGGATGTCCGTGTAAACCTCCGGACTGGCAGGGCGCAGCTCGGTACGGCCGTCGACGACGACCTCGACCATGGGCTGTTCGGAGTAGGACGTGCCGTTGTCCAATGAGAACTCCACGTCGACACCTTCACGGTCCGCGCCCGCCGTGCCCTGGAGATAGTGCATCCCTTCCGGTATGGGGTCCGTGAACTGGATGTTGTTGACCGGCCGCCCCGTGATATTGGTGAAGACGAGCCGATACGCCACCACATCTCCCGGTGCCACGGTATTGGGTTCTTCTCGATCACGGGTTTGGATCGTCTGAGGTCGCTCCTGTCCCCACTTGAGGATCGTCGCCGAGACCACGAGGGCCTGCGGCTCATCGGCCACCTGGGCCGTCGCAGAGCCGCCCGCCAGGGCCAGCACCACCGCGACCGGTAGGGCAGTCTGTAGGAGTTTCATTCTTCCTCCTGAACGCATCAGGTGTCCGTCGGGTTTCGACATCGGAACGACTCCTATTCGAAATGTCGGCTCGGTGTCCGACCAGATGTTTATCCGACCAGCTGTTCTATAAGTAAAGCAAGGTCCGTGCCCGACTGCTCGGCCTCCCGAGGGCCGTCGGGGCCACCGACAAGAACCCCGCAAAAGCCGTGTCCCTGCTCGGGATCTCCGGCTCAGACTCCTCCGAAGCGGGCTCCACCAGTTGCCTCCGTCGGCGGTCCAGGACCCGGAAAACTTTGCCCCTTCCGGCACGATATACCCACCGGAAAATTTGCCGATTTATGGCCTTTTGGGCCCCGTCAACTTCCCGAATTTCGGGGTCGTCCGGGCTCGACAAATGGTCCCCCTATGTATCGTGTAAGCTGTTTCTATCAATAGCCTTAGGTACAATGTAAACATATGATTACAAAAACCACACACCACCTTAAGTGCAGCTACTAAAACCATACTAACAAACGACTTACGATACATTGTTTCCCATACGTCGCGGCGTCTTAGCGCAAGAATCCTGACCCACGGAATACGGTGTAATACGTTGTAATATAATGAGTTACGCCAACCACAGCATAAAGTGACCCGGCGGTAGCGTCCGAATAACAGGGACTGAACTCATATCCACTAAAGCATTACTAATAAACGGTTTATGAGATATAAACATATGATTATATCCGTACACGACCGAAGTGGTCCGTACCTTGCGAAGAAAAGGGTAACGACAAAATCACGCGCTCGCGCGCAAAGCGGGCGACCAACAGGAGAGTACGGAAAATGAAAACGCACTCAAACTTGGCATCTCGACTTTTCGGGATACTTGCGATGGTGGCGGTGGGCTGGCTTCAGCCTACTGCCGCCTACGGGCAGACACCCGAGGGCACGGACATCGACAACATCGCCACCGTGATTTACACGGACGCGAACAGCAACACCTACTCGCCGGTCATCAGCAGCATGGTGAGGGTGACGGTCGGCTTCAGCGGCGCCGTCAGCGTTGTGGCGGCCCAGGCTACGGCCTCACCGGCCTCGCCGAGCCTGAACAACACGTTGGACTTCGACGTCATCAACCTGGGGAACGGCACCGACAGCGTGGTCGTCGCCGTGACTAATACGGACCTGACAGTGCTGACCTTCGTCAAGTTCACCTTGAACACCATCGACTACTTCACCCTCGGTGATCTGAACGACGCCCTAGCCGGGATCGCCATTGCGCCCCTGGGCACCGAAACGATCACGGTCACCTACGACATCGAGCCCGATAAGGGCGGCCAGTCGTCGACCTACACGCTGACGGCCACCTCGCGCCGTCCCGGCGCCGCCACGGACAACGCCAACACGGTCGTCACTCCAGGGTTCACGGGCACCGTGGTCACGACGCCGGACGCGCAGGCCGTCCCCCAGCTGCCCAATAACGGAGGGGACTACACGTTCCCCTTCGACGTCACGAACAACCAGAACGGGGTGGACGACTTCGACCTGCTCGTCACGCTCAGTGGCTCGGTGTTCATCACCATCGTGTCGGTGGACGGGGTTCTGGGAGCCAGCACCACGATCACCAACCTTGCGGTGGGGGAGACTCGGGTCGTCAACGTGGTCTACAGCGTGGCAACACTGGCCGCCGCTGGAGCCACCGAGACGCTCTTCCTGGACGCCACCTCCGTAGTCACTTCGGAGACCGACCAGGGCTCGATCGACGTGACGGTCATCAAGGCGAACCTGACCATCCTGAAGGAGGCATGGGACGATCTCAGGTTCGCGCTAATCAGCGCCGACGTTCTGCCCGGTGACTTCATCGAGTACAAGGTCACTATCACCAACACCGGAACGGCTGACGCAACCAACGTCCATGTCGACGACCTCTTGCCGTCCGAGGTGACCTACATCTCGGCGGAGGGAGACGTGGCGCTGGACTGGGGCTTCACGATCCTGCTCCAGGACTTCGACGCCGATCTCACACCCGTCCTCGTTAACGGATCCCCGCGCGTCTTCTGGATCCGAGTGCAGGTCAACTAACCACCAACCATGGATTTCCGTACTCACCTCCGTCGTTGCCTCAGGCAGGCCTCCCTGGACCTTCGGGTCCGGGGAGTCGCCTCCTGGGTGTTTGGGATCGCCGTCGCGGCGGTCCTCTTCGGCGCAGCCGCTGATTTGCGTGCCGGCGGCACACCTGTGGGTACCCTCATTACCGCAAGCGCGTCTGTAACCTACACCAACCCCAACGGCTCTCCAGGAAGTGGAACGTCCCCCGACGTCATGGTCAGGATCGGCCAGGTCGCCGGAGTGGATGTCGAGCCTCCCCGCTCGAGCGTGGCTCCTGCCGCCTCAAGCATCCTCTTCCCCCACACTATAGAGAACGTCGGGAACGGTCCCGACACGTTCATCCTGACGGCCACGTCTCTCGACGGCTGGCCGATTCGCTTGGTGCTGGACGTCAATGGCGACGGCACTGAAGACGTAGGCGACACACCAATCGTAGGGCCTCTCGCCCTGATCGCCGACGAGGTAGCCCAAATCCTGGTCATCCTGGACATCCCCGGGGTGACCCCAGCAACTCCTGCTCAGGCTGCCGTGACCCTGACCGCCACGTCCCAATTCGACGCTGGTGTCACAGACTCGCTCACCGACGACCTGGAAGTCACTCCCCCAATTCCGACTCTGGGGCTTTCCAAGACCGTGGATCTCGCTACGGCGGTGGCCGGTGACCTTCTCACCTACACAATCATTTCCCAGTCGGCTTGGCTCGGCTCGAACGATCTCACGATCCGAGACACGATCCCTGCCGGACTGACCTACGAGCCCGGTACCCTGCGTTTGGGTACACAGGTCCTCACGGACGTCAACGGAGACGACGAGGGCTTTTACGACCCGGTCGGCGCCATCGTCGTCACGATCCCCTTCGCCGCCATCCAGCTCGAAGACACGGTTTCTTTCCAGGTACGTGTTCTTCCAGTGCCTGCGACGACCACGAGGCAGAACATGGCCTTTGCGGCCTCAGGGGCGCTCACCGCCAACTCCAACATTGCTCAGACAGTAGTATCGGGCCCCAACCTTCTCTTGGAGAAGACGGTTCAGGGCCCCAACCCTGCCCGCTTCGGTGACGCGCTCGTCTACCGGATCGTGCTGTCGAACGACGCGAGCGCGGGACTGGCCCAGAACGCCGTGGTCAACGACACACTTCCAGTGGGACTGGAAATCGTGGACGCGGGCCCGGGTGCCACCGTGGTCGGCAACGTCATCACGTGGAACTTCGGCGACCTCAACCCGGCCGACACGGTCGAGGCTCTGCTCCAGGTACAGGTCGCCGCGGGTATCCCGGACACACTCTCGGTGGTAAACGTGGCCGATGTCTCCTTAGGAGGGGTGCCCCAGATGACGGCAGCCGCTCCTTCCGTCCTCTTATTGGGCACGGCGGGCGACATCCTGGCGCTGGACGTCCAGGCCGAGACCCTCGAAGCCCAACTCGGCGAGCCCGTGTACCTCAGCTTTACGGTAGAGAACCCGAGCAGCATGCTGGTCAGCGACCTCGAGGTGAGGATCGACGTCCCTAGCGGCCTGGCCTTCTCGCAGTCCCTCGAGGCGGTGGACTCGGTTCAGAGCCAGCCCGGACGGGTAGTTCTGTTCCTGGGATCGCTCGACCCGGGTGCCAGCCTCGAGGGCCGAGTCGCCTTCGCGCTGGTGTCGGCTCTCCCGGGCAACATGGTCATCTCTGTGGTCGCGTTTGGCCACGTCGACGCCACCGCGATGGGCGCTCCGGCACCGATGGTCGCCGCCCTGACCAGCGGCGTGACACCCGCGAGTGACCTCGCGCTTTCCTCGCACGCCGGGGCCAACTTCGACGTCTACTCCGCTCAGCAGCAGATCTTCGTGGGTGTCCGCGCAGGCACGCCCCTCGAGACCAGGACGGTCATCGGGAAGATCTGGATCGACGACGACGGAAACGGCCGACAGGACAACGGCGAGGTCGGCGTGCAGGGAGTGGCGATCTGGAACGAAGCCGGGGACGTGTCCTCTTCCGACAGCGAAGGGAAGCTGTCGTTCCGGAACGTGAGGCCAGGATCCCACACGTTCCGGGTGGATCGCTCGACGCTACCCTTGGCGCTGAAAGTGAACTCCGAGGGCGACGACGGATTCGCGTCGCTCCACCTGAACGGATGGGCTTCGGGTCGGATTTCCTTCGGGCTGATCCCTCGCGGTGCGAGGCTGGTGGACTTCCAGGTCACCGACGATGCGGTCGCCGGTGGGGAGTCTCTTATAGCGAGACTGGCGGGCTTGGCCGCTCCCGACGCTGTCGTACGGAGCGTGCTGGTGCTGGAGCCCCACCGGGCCGGCTGGCCCGAGGTGGCTTACCCGATCCCAGAGGGATGGCTTCCGTTGCCCGGCGCTTCCCGCGTGGGCGACGCGCTCGTCGCGGACCCGGAGATTCGCTTCGACCGGGACGGCTCGGCCTGGATGTTCTGGACGCTGGAGGGCTCCCGCCAGCCCCTCACCGTAACACTCGAGCCTGAGGGTGCGGTTCGGAGCGCGGAGGTTGTGACACTTCCGCCCCTCCGTTCCGACGAGGAGCGGGAGCAGGACGGCGGCTCGAGCTTCATCAAGGGCCCCGGGGTTGCGTTCATCGCGCCGATCGACGGCGCCGTGCTGCGCAGCGACCGGCTCTACGTTGGCGCGAGGGGTGAACCCGGTGCCAGCGCCACGCTCTTCTTGGGTGACTCCATCCTGGTGGAGAGCTCGATCCGTGGGGACGGCCAGGTGGACTTCATCGGCGTGGGGCTGGAGCGTGGCACCAGCCGCCTCCGGGTGCGGATGCTCAACTCCTGGGGCCAGGAGCGGTGGGACAGTCTCGTAGTCCACGTGACGAGCGCCCCCGCGTCCTTCGCACCGGTGGCCGACACGATCAACCTCCCGGCAGACGGTTTCACCATCCGGGAGACGAGGGTCCGCGTCCTGGACGCCTGGGGCGTCCCCGTGGTCAACCAGCCGTTCGTCACCGTGTCCACTGGGCGGGCTGAAGTGGTCGACCTCGACAAGGACGCCTCATCGGTCGGCCATCAGCTTCAGCCCGGCCCAGACGGATGGCTGAACATCCGGATCCGTGCCGGCTCCGAGGTCTCCGTAGACGTCCTGACCCTCCAGACCGCCGACGCATTCGGCGAAGTGGCCCTTCAGCACGTCCCGAAGGCGCGGGAGCTCATGATAACGAGCATGGGGCAGTACGGCTTTGGCGCCGCGCCGGACGACTTCGGTGCGGTCACGGTGCGTGGGCGCCTGGGCGACGAGAC
The DNA here is from genome assembly GCA_022564055.1 of Gemmatimonadota bacterium. GTDB lineage: Bacteria > Gemmatimonadota > Gemmatimonadetes > Longimicrobiales > Gaopeijiaceae > UBA822. Next base: position 5,455 of record JADFMD010000032.1, on the reverse strand, counting down.
CGCCGTGACGGTCGCCTATGACAGCCGGGCTCTGGACGCCGGGCGCGACGCGTACGGCAGGACGATCAGCCCCCTGGACGATGCCCAGTATCCCATCCTCGGCGACGCTTCCGAGCGCCGGAGTGAGGGGAGCTCACGGCCCGGCCTCTCCGCCCGCATCGAGCGTGGAACGGACTGGGTCGCCGTCGGGGAGCTGGCGGGCATGGGGGTCGGTACCAACCTCACCCTGGCCCAGTACCGTCGGGCTCTCGACGGCGTGGCGGCAAACGTCAGCACGGGCCCGGTGACCTGGAGTGGATTTGGCGCCCTGACGTCCCAGAGCCTCCGCCAGGTCCAGATCCGCGGTGAGGGTGTCTCCGGCCCTTACGACGTGGGCACGGGCATCGTTCCGGGTACGGAGCGGGTCACCGTGGAGACTCGCGATCTGGACAACCCGGAACTCAGCCTTCAGGTGCAGACCCTCGGGCGCCTCGCGGACTACCAGATCGACTACGTGACGGGCACCCTGCTCCTCAAGAACCCGGTCCCCTCCACGGACCTGAACAACAATCCGGTCTACATCGTCGTGACCTTCGAGTCGGACGCGGGTGGCGAGCAGACGTCCGTGTGGGGCCTTCGCGCCGCGACCGACTTCGGGCTGGGGCTCTCGGTCGTGCAGGACCGGGCCGAGGGCGCGTCCTTCCAGATGGTGGGCGCGGATGTGCGGATTCGGGCGCGCAACGGGTCCGAGCTGGCCGCTGAGGTCGCGTACGCCGAGAACCCTGACACGGCGGGCCTGGCCGTACTCACGTCCGCCCAGGTCAACCTGTTGGGCGGCGCCGTGTCACTGACCGGCCGGTGGATGCACGTGGCCGACGGATTCAGCAATCCGTCCAACGTCGGGCTGCTGGCCGTCGACGAGATCCAGGTAGGGCTCGAAATGCGGGTCGCCGGCAACGCGCTCCGCGTGGGCCACGGCCGTCAGAGCTTCAACGCAAGTGGAATCGAGCGGCGCACCACGGAGGCGCAGGTCGTCGCTTCTCCCGGTATGGGCGTCTCGCTCACCGCAGGCTTCACTGACCAGGCGGTGGTCAACAACAACGTGCCGGGTGGGGCTTCGCGGGCCGGACGCTTGGAGCTCGCGTGGCAGCCGACCTCCAGGGTACGGCTCTGGACGGAGGCTCAAAACTCCTTCCTCCAGCAGGGTTCGGGCCTCGGAGACTTCATCGGTGGCGGCGCGTCTGTGGACGTGTTCAAACAGCTCTCGCTGGAGGGCCGGCATCTGCGAGTGGAGGACGACCGGGGTGACTACGCCATCACACGCTTTGGGCTGAAGTCCAACTTGGAGCATGGCACACGGGCCTGGGGCTCGTACGAGATCGCTGGGGGCGTAGACCGCCAGACCAACGCCGCGATCGTGGGCCTCAACCAGCGGGTGAGCTTGGGTCAGTCCTGGGCCATCAGCGGCACCATGGAGCGCCGTCTGGGCATCGAACGGGCCGCGGTCTCGGATCCGCTCCGGGCGGCCCCCTATACCCAGCAGGAAGAGGACTACTGGTCGGCTGGGCTGAGCGCCGAGTTCCTCCCCCAGGGCGGCCCCTACAGTGCGAGTGCACAGCTGGAGATGAAGGACGGAACGGTACGTTCGAGCAGCATGGCGAACATGGCTGCGGCCGTCACGTTCAACCGCAGCCTGGCCATACTCTCACGGGGGACCTACAACCGCATCGAGGACGTGGCCACGGGTCAGCCGACCCAGATCGCCCTTTCCGGCCTCTTCGGCCTGGCCCTCAGACCGGCGGGCAGCGACGCGCTGAACGCCCTCGTCAAGCTGGAGTACCGGCGGGACGAAAACCGGCCCTCGCAGAACGTCTTCGGGGTGCTCGGTGTCGAGTCTCGCCTCATCGCGGCCGCCGAGGTCATCTGGAGCCCGTTGGCGCGTGTCGAGTTGGGAGGCCGGTACGCGACGCGCGCCACGCACCTCGTCACCGGCACGGCCGCCCCTCTCGACTCACGCGCTCACTACCTGGGCTCACGGTTGGACATTGGGCTCACGTCGTGGCTCGGCGTGGGGGGAGAAGGCAGGATGCTCATGGAAGGCACCACCGGCCAGATGCGTTGGGACGTCGCACCCGTCCTGAAGCTCTCGCCCATCAACGCATTTGAGATCGCCAGCGGGTATCGCCTCGGCGACCTGCAGGACCCCGACTTCGCCTCGAACGGCGGCCAGGGCTGGTTCCTCACCCTCCAGCTGCGTGTCACCGAGAGCGTGCTGAACCCGATCGTGGACTACTGGGAGAACCGGATGCGCTCGACGATGTCGAGGCGGGGGGAGAACTAACCGCTGACCATGAGACCCTGCCCTCGACTCTGTCGTAGCTCAGGCAGGCTTCCTTGGACCCTCGGGTCTCGGGGGGCCTGCCTGGCGGCGTTCCACATGCTCGCTCGCCTGAACTCGAGAACGCTGTTCTTGAGCCTAGCGCTGCTGTTTGCGGGCGTGTCCAATGCGCAGGCCCAGGTAACTATCGAGTCGGTTCGATGGGATTGGGACGTCGGTGCCGCCAGCCTTGATGTTACGGCTGTCAATACCTCCATTGGCTCTAACACCGCGCTAGTGGCTGCAGTTTGTTTTAATAATAACGATTTCCAACTCCCTGTTTCTGTCACTCTTGACCCTGGTGGCGCAAGCCAGACCTCTCTTGATTGGTTAGACGTAGGCGACCAAGCCGCCGGTATCAGTCCTCCTAGTGGGACTCGTGACGACGGTCACTGTACGATTTGGGGAGTAAAGAATCCTCCTTCTGGAACATTTATTGTTAGAGTTTTGCTTGACGCCGCAACACAGGGCGATGAAGGGCTGAACGTAGGAGTTTGGTCGCTTAGCGGGGTTGACCAAACCACCCCATTTAGGGATGCGATCGGCGTATCAGGAGAAACGACGGATGGAGCCAGTATTACGGTTCCATCAGAATCTGGTGACCTCGTTTTAGCCGCCGCGTGGGTTGAATGGTACGATTCAAGTTCAAGATTGGCCGTTTCTGGCGCTGGCATTGAGGATTTTGATATCCCAGGGGTTAGTAGTGAAGACTTGACCGTAGGACAGCACAAGACCGCGACAGGAACAAGCACTGTCCTCACTTGGACAAACGACAACAATCCTAGTCCCAAGTGGGCGATAATTGGCGTAGCGGTGATTCCGGCCGCCGGCTGTGGACCCGCCACGCTGCCGTTCAGCGACAGCTTCACCCGGACTAACAGCAGCACAGTGGGCAACTGCTGGGTGGAATCTGAAACGGGGACGGCCGATGCGATTATCAACACCAACCGATTGCAGCTGACTTCGGACGACGAGGTCAACTCCCCCAGAGTTCTCCACACCTTTACCAACGTGTCCACCGGATTCCTCAAGTGGACCTATGTGTTCAACTGGGATCGAACGCCGGGGAAGGCACTTACGAGCTGTGGATGCAGTTGGGGAACAGTGCGACGATGGTCGACCCCGCGACCAGCGATAACACGGGCGTGGCCGTCAACCTGAAATGGGCCGGCACCAACAGGGGGATGACGGATCACGAAGGCTTCGGATACGTGCAGGGGGGGTCCACTTTTCAAGTGGCCGTTGTGAGCGGCGGAGTGGGCAATGACCACACGATCGAAGTCATCGCGGACTTGGATCTCAACACCTTCCTGCTGAAGATCGACGACGTCATCCAAGTCAGCGGAGTCGCGTTCGACAACAACGTGAACATCGATGCGGTGCGCATCTACACCAACGAACTGGGCACCGGCAATTTCACCACGAGTGAATTCGACGATCTGACGATTCAGCTGTACACGAACCAGGCCCCTACGGTGGCTGCGGCGATCGCGGACACGACCGTCGTTGAGAGTAACCCCCCGATCAACAACTATCGCGATCTCAAAATCGTGTTCACCGACCTGGAGGATGGCTCGGGGCTCACCTTCACGATCGAGAGCAACACCAATTCGGGGTTGGTCACGCCCGCCATCATCGCGGCGGACAGTACGCTGGACCTGAGTTTCACCGCCAGCACCAGCGGCAGCGCAACGATCACAATTCGGGCCACGGATAGTGATGGATTGTTCGTGGATGACGTCTTCACGGTGACCGTCACTGCGACAGGGAATCTGAATGTGGCCTTGGTCTGCGGCACTGCGGCCTGCGCTGATGTCGATTTTGATGTACCGCTGGTGAATCATCTGACCAGCACACTCGGGCATACCGTAACGAATTTTGCTGCCGCCGACACAGGGTGGACTCCCTCGAGTTATGATGTCGTGGTTATCTCGGAGTCAGTTGGTTCCAGCAGCACCGCATGGCTCAAGACTGAAGTCGTCGGGATATTGACCCTAGAAGGCTCCAACTGGGATGAGTTCGAAATGGGATCCGCCGGTACCAGTGATTTAGGGGCCGACACCCAGATCAATATTACCGACAACACACACTACATCACCTCGGTATTCCCTACCGGAGTGCTCACCGTAACGACCGTAACCACCAACTTGGGATCCATGTCCGGTTGGGCAAACGGGGTAGGGAAACTGGCGCACTACAATTCCAATTCGGCGCTCGCGAAGCTGTTGTATGTAGACATCGGCGGCGTGTTGCAGGGTGGGGTCAATACCGCCGCCGACCGACGAGCATTCTGGGGCGCGCAATATTTTGCGAATCTCACGGCCGACGGCATCACGATATTCAACCGGGCCCTGGATTGGGTTGCCTACAATACCGCGCCGAATACTACGCCCACGGTGGCCGCCGCGATCCCAGATTTGAGAGTGTTGAAGGATAGCTCTCCGATTGACAACTACCGCGATCTCAAGGCGGTGTTCACCGACGCGGAGGATGGATCTGGGCTCACCTTCACCATTCAGAGCAACACCAATTCGGGCCTGGTCACGCCGACCATCATCGCGGCAGACAGTACGCTGGATCTGAGTTTCACCGCCAGTGCCACCGGAACAGCGACGATCACGATACGGGCGATGGATTCTGGTGCGCTCTTTGTGGACGATGTCTTCACGGTGGTGGTCGTCCAGGGGTTCGGATACCCCACCGTTGGCGCAACACGATATACCGAACAGCCAGACAACAAACAGGGGACGAAATTCACGCTGTCCGAGAGCGCCATGGCTGATACGCTCTATTTCTGGGCCAAACTCGGTGGAGGAGCACCGCCACCGCTCGAAGGAACGGGGGTCATCTACGAAGACAACGCGGGGGTGCCCGGGGCCTGGGTGGCCACCGCTCAACCCGTAGCGGTAACCGGCACCCTACAGTGGTATGCATCAGCCTTTTCATCGCCGGTGCCTTTGAGTCCCGGCACGTATTGGCTGGTCGTACATCATGGGTCGAAGATCGATCTTTATGGCGATGCGGGCACCGCCAATCAGCGAGCGTACAATGCAGATACCTATTCCGATGGACCAACAGACCCATTCGGCGCAGCGACTC
>JADFMD010000031.1 GCA_022564055.1 Gemmatimonadota bacterium | reverse complement strand
TAGACGAACTATTTTTATCTTTTCTTCTAAGGCAGAAGAGAAAGAGGCCCGTTTCAGGCTGTTGTTTTGGCTGGCACAGCGTTTAGTGGACTAGTCGCATAAACTCGATGTGCCGCTGCTTCTGCTGCACCAATTTCTATCTTCTTACCCATATTTGCAAAAACTGTCTCTAACGCATTCAAGCATAACATCACGTTTTCTATTTTGCTCGAGTAACCCATTAAGCCAAATCGCCAGATCTTTCCGGCAAAATCACCTAGCCCTGCACCGATTTCAAGATTGTATTCAGCAAGCAATCTGCGTCGCACCTCTTTTTCATCCACACCAGTTGGTACATATACAGAGTTCAACTGCGGTAGACGGTACTTTTCCTCAACCAAGAACTTAGTGCCAAAGGTTTCTAGCCCCGCCTTCAATGCCTTGTGATTACGCTGATGACGAGCCCAAGCATGTTCTAGTCCTTCTTCATATAGCATAAATAGCGCCTCGTGCAGCGCATAGAGTGCATTGGTGGGTGCGGTGTGGTGATAAGTTCGAGTGGCGCCCCAATAGCCTAGCAGTAGGTTTAAATCCATGAACCAGCTCTGTACCTTTACCTTGCGGTTTTTGACAAGCTCTACTACACGATCGGAAAAGCTCACGGGGGATAGACCTGGCGGACACGACAGACATTTTTGACTACCAGAGTAGACCGCGTCTATTTTCCATTCATCAACCTTAAGAGGGGAACCGCCCAGAGAAGTAACCGTATCCACAATGGTGAGGCAGTTGTGGCGATGGACAATCTCACACAATGTTTTTGCATCTGACAGGGCGCCGGTAGATGTCTCGGCCGTTTCGGTCGCCGGCGCGGAGGCCGGCTCTATAACCCACGGCCGCTCCGCGACGGTAGCCGGCGTGCCAGCCTCGATGGTATCCGTAGGCGTACCCGCGGTACCGGGCCGGCCCCCACCAACCATACGGACTCCCGCCGAATCCGATGCTGAACGTGAAGGGGCCCGTGCTGTAGCTGAAACCGACCCCCCAGCCGTACCAGGGATTGTACCGGACGTGCCACCCCCAGGTGGCGTGCCGCGGGTAGTAATAGGAACCGTACCACGGGGTGTAGTAGTAGCCGGTGCCATAGACGATGGTGCCGCCGTAGACATAGCTGTACGTATATCCGGGGTAGTAACCTACGTACACGACTTCAGGCGTGGTGTCGTAGATGTACACGTACTTCACGTTGTAGACGGGTGACGACGGGGGCATCGTATAGACGTCGTCCGGCACCGAGTTGGCCAGGCTCCACGGTCCAGTAGGCGACTCCGACGTGAACCAGACGGCGTCGTCACAAGCATAAAACCGCCCGTCGATCTCGATGACGGAGTACTGGGTGTTGATGGCGTACCGCATGTCGGTCCCCTCGATCTCCTCGAACTGGGGCTCCCCGTCGTACGTCACGTCCAGGTGGGCCTCGCTGCGCTGAATCGCAGCCGTCTGAGGAATCTGGCTCTCGATCACGGCCTCGTTCGCGGCTTCGGTGCCGGGTACGGAGATCAACAAATGTCCCATTTCTGACGAGACCGGAATGGCGGCGAACGTCGCCGGCAGATCGTCGGGGTGAACGGGGGCCCACGGACCGGTCAACGCATCCGCTGCAAACCAGCGACCCGAAAGGATCAAGTGGAATCGCTGGCTGCCGATCTCCATCAGCACGTCACTCTCGGTGTTGGTGATGTATAGGAGATCGGTGCCATCGATAGGCGCGTACTCCGGCTCACCGAGTGTGACGATGAGCTCGGTGGGCTCCGTGGCAACTATGATTTTGGGCGCCGGGCCCGGTTCGGGAGGCTCGTCGGCGTCGGGATCGGGGTCCAGCTCTTCGGGATCGGGGTCCGGCTCGGGAGCGAGCCGAGCCACTACGATCGGAACGTCGGTCGTCTCCTGCCAATCCCCGTCCAAATCTGGGGCCGTGTACCACGTCACCCCGCCGGCGTGGAGATAAAACGGCCCGTCACCGGCGGTCCGGAGGAGCGTGAACGGCGTGTTGACGACTCGCAGCACGTCCGATCCCTCGACGGGGACCATTCTGGGCTCTCCATCGATCGACACCAGCACGGTGGGCTCGGTGGCCATGATGATCACCGGAGGCGTCGAGAGGAGGTTTTCGTCCGAACGCCGCTCCAGTTCCGCGGCCTCGAGGGTCGTCAGCAATCGGTCGAGCGATATCTCCAACTCCCACTGGGGGATTTCCCGCTGCAGCAGCTCCGCGAGGGATGTCTGCTGCTCGTCGGTAGCGTTCGGGAAGCGCACCCGGTCCACGTTCACGTCGAGGACAGTCACGGTGCGCGCATCGAGGTCGGTGTCGATCCGCATCGTCAGCCAGACCACGCCGAAGGAGGGTGCTGGATTCCCGGTCGGCGTCACAGAAACGGCGGCGCGGGCCGAGAGTGCGTTCCCATCCAGGCTCTCGGGCTGGGGTTGATAGATCACGATCGAGCCCTCGGCCACAGTGATCTCCCGAGGCCACGCGGGGTCGGCTGGCTCCTGGGCGGACGCCGGGGCAAGGAGGAGCATTTGTGTGAGTGCCGGCGCGAAGACGGCAAGCCGACGGAAGTGGGTCCCGATCATGGTTTTCAATATCGCGGAATCAGCCGCATCGCGGAATCAACCACAACGCGGAATCAACCACGTCCCGTGAGGACGAGTGGAAGGCCGGTTATTCGCCGGCCGAAGTCTTGTTGAGAGTAGGGGACGGGGCGTGCCATCGGAATGGGACTTTGGTCCAATACCACCTCCGGTGGGCGGCCCCTATGATGTACGTGGTGCCGTACGGCCCACGCACAGGCGCTTCCCGAAGGAGAAGCGCCACCCAGAGAGGAAACACATGACAGCTCCAAGGTACTTCCGCAAACTTGCCGCCGGTTTGGTACTGGCTATCCCGCTTTCCGCATGCAACTCCGGTCCCCAGCTGGAGGAGGGGCAGGAGTTCGGCGGTGTCATCGCCCGGTCCTACGAAGACAGTGAAGAGTGGTGGCCCGAGCCGGTTCGACCGGCCGAGGACGCCCCCAACATTCTCATCCTTCTCCTCGATGATGTGGGATTCGCACAGGTCGGCAGCTTTGGTGGCCTGATCGAAACCCCCAACATCGATCGACTGGCGGCGAACGGTCTGCGCTTCAACAATTTCCATACGACTGCCCTGTGCTCTCCGTCCCGCGCCACGCTGATGGCCGGCCGCTACCCGCATTCGATCGGACTCGGGAGCCACGCGCTGACGGCGATGGGTTTTCCCGGCTACAACGCCGTGGTTCCGGCCACAGCGAAGTCCGTGGCCAACTACCTGCAGCAGGAGGGTTATGTGAACTATGCCCTCGGCAAGTGGGACCACACCCCGTTGCACGAGGTATCTCAGGTCGGGCCGTTCGATCGCTGGCCCAGCGGAGAGGGATTCGATCACGCTTATACGTTCATGGCCGCGGATGTACATCAGTTCGTGCCGGTCATGTGGAACGACCACACGCCGGAGCCCTACCGGACCTCGGAACATCTGGACAAGGATCTGGCCGATCGGGCGATCATGTGGATCACGGGGCACAAGTCACTTCGGCCCGATGACCCGTTCATGATGTTGTGGGCCTCCGGCTCGATGCACTCCCCCCATCACGCGCCGGCCGAATACATCGAGAAGTACCGCGGTCGGTTCGACATGGGATGGGACCGGGCACGCGAGATGATTCTTGAAAACCAACTGGAAATGGGGGTGATCCCCGAGGGCACGCAGCTCACCGAACGGATCGACGAAATCGTGGCCTGGGATTCGCTCAACGACGATGAGAAGCGGCTCTACGCCCGCCAGATGGAGGTCTTTGCGGCGCAGATGGATCACGTCGACTTCCAGATCGGCCGTATTCTCGACGAGCTCGAGCGTATCGGTGAGTTGGACAACACGCTCATCTTCGTGACCTCCGACAACGGGGCCAGCGGCGAAGGCGGATTGTCCGGCACCTTCAACGAGACCTACGTGTTGAACGGCCTGCAGACGCCTTTCGAAGCCAGCTTGCGCTACTACGACCAGTGGGGCGACGCGACCACATACCCCCACTATCACGCCGGCTGGGCCATGGCCGGCAACACGCCGTTCAGATACTTCAAACAGAGCGAGCATCGGGGCGGCCAGGCGGATGCACTGATAGTTCACTGGCCGGACGGTATCGACGCGCGGGGCGAGGTCCGAAGCCAGTACCACCATATCGCCGACATCGCTCCTACCATCATGGAAGCCGCGAGCGTGTCCATGCCGGAGGCCTATCACGGCGTGAGGCAGCAACCGATGGACGGCACTTCGATGGTCTACGCGTTCAACGATCCGGACGCACCCAATGCCAAGGAACGACAGTACTACGAGATGTTCGGCAACCGGGCCATGTGGGCGGACGGCTGGAAGGCCGTGACCCTGCACGCCAACCGCATGCCGTGGGTGCTCAACGTCGTCCTCCCCTTCGAAGAGGACGAGTGGGAGCTGTACCACGTGGCCGAGGATTTCTCGGAGTATAACAACCTGGCCGCCGAGAACCCTGAGAAGCTCGCCGAACTGATTGAGATGTTCGATGAGGAAGCCTTGCGGTACAACGTCTATCCTTTGTACGACGACATGATCGCCCGGCTCGCCAGCATGCAGGACCGGCTCTTCGGTGACCAGACCGAGTTCGTGTACTACGCCCCAGGTGCGATCCGCATCGCCGAGAAGGCCTCGGCGCCGGTCAAGAACCGCTCGCACTCCATCACCACCACGATCGATCTCCAGGGGAACGAAGAGGGGGTCATCGCGGCCGTCGGCGGCATGACCGGTGGTTTCGCAATGTTCATCCAGGACGGCCGGCTCAAGTTCGACTACAACTTCTTGGACGGCCTACACTACAACCTGACTTCGGCCCCACTTCCGACCGGCTCCACCGAACTGATGTTCAACTTCATCAAGACCGGAGAGTTCGCGGGGACCGGCGAACTCTACGTGAACGGGGAGAAAGTAGACGAGGTCGAGATGCCGCAAATGCATATCAGCACCTACTCGTTGGCGGAGACGTTCGACATCGGACGCGATACCGGCACGCAGGTCTCGCGTCTCTACACCGATCCGTTCGTGTTCACGGGAACGCTGGACCGGGTGGTCATCAGGTTGAGGGACTAGGAATGAGGTGGCGAATTGAAGGGCTTGAGCGCGTGTGGCTTACACCTCCGCCACCCGCGGGAACACACCGCCGCGGCCCGATCCCCTGAGAAAAAGAGCTTGCGATCCTGAACCAAGGCGGCATCTTAGTTCAGCTTGTGCGATAAACTGAACCAAGAGGAGGGGCCCATTCGGGATGCGCGGAACACTCGTCAGCAAGGTATGGGAGTGGGACCCCACGCTCTACGCGCCGCCGAGGTACCGGAAGGCCTGTAAGTACGAGTCATTCATCCCCGAGAGGTTGAGCGGTTTCGAGTTCGGCCTGACCTCCGGCATCGCCGGTGTCGTGTCTGACGCGGAGCAGGCGATCATGACCCTCAACGCGAGCGCCCGGCCCGCCCTCGCGCCCTTCGCTCGCCTGCTACTCCGCACTGAATCGATCGCATCATCGAAGGTGGAGGGCATGCAGGTAGGGATACGTCAACTCGCCCGTGCTGAGTCGAAGCTCGAGACCGGAGGGAAGGCCTCGTCCACGATCTTGGAAGTACTTGGAAACATCGATGCCATGCAGCTGGCAGTTGATGAAGCGGCCACCGCCGAGAGGGTCGGTATCGAACACCTCACGGCGATCCACGGGAAGTTGATGGCCAATGCCCCCAACTCGAAGCTCGCAGGCATCGTCCGCAGGGAGCAGAACTGGATCGGTGGGAATGACTACAATCCCTGCGGGGCCGACTTCGTCCCACCGCCCGCCGAGCACATCGATTCATTGCTCCATGATCTTTGCGAAGCCATCTTGGACCGTTCGCTTCCTCCCCTCGTTCAGGCCGCGATCGTTCACGCACAATTCGAGACGATCCATCCGTTCGATGACGGGAACGGGCGCACGGGTCGTGCGCTCGTCCACGTAGTGCTCCGCCGCCGCGGCATCGCGACCTCCTACGTCCCTCCCATCAGTGTCGTTCTGGCGATACAACGAGAACGTTATATCCGAGGCCTCACCGGATTCAGATCTGGCGACGTCGGTTCCTGGATTGAACAGTTCGCGGCTGCCGCGGCACGTGCGGCAGGGTTGGCAGCCAACTACCTCGAGGCCGTGACCGTGCTGATGGATGAATGGCGCGGTCAGCTAGCCGAAGGTCCAGCGCCGAGGTCCGACGCCGCTGCATGGGCAGTAATTGAAGTCTTACCCGCGCATCCCGTCATCACCGCACCGGTTGCCGCTGTCGTTACTTCGCGGTCCAAAGCCGCGATCCACCAAGCGATTCGACAGCTCACCGACTGTGGTGTTCTCGAGCCGCTCTCCGAGTCCAAGCGAAATCGCTCATGGGAGGCCGTCGGCCTTTTGGATCTCCTAGAGGGAATGGAGTCGGGTAGGCCACCCGACAGCCTCTGACTTCGTCCGTCCCTACACTGGTCCGGACACCGTACCTGTCGCGGCAACCGCTGCTGTGGAGTCAGAGGCTCGACCGCGCGGCACCTTAAACATCCGCCACCCGCGGGAGCACCCCGCCCGGCGCCCCGAAATGCGCGACCAGCCCCTGACTGCCCAGGTCCCTCTCCCGGTCAGGCACCGTGAAGCTCTCCAGTTCGGCGGAGTAGTAAAGGCAACCCACCTCGTCCGTAGGGCCAGAACGCGCGAACGCCTCCGCGTCCGCGAGGGCCAGCGTCTTATTTACGGCGAGGTCGACATCATGAAGTACGAACCCGCCCAGTGTGTCCCGGATCGGAGGCATGAACCGCCAAGCCGAATCGTGAGCCCAATCGATTCTCGTCGCCTCATCGTCTCGGCTGACAACGGCGCGGATGAATCCCGGCTGGCTGATCTCCACCTCGAGACCGTATCCCGCCCCTTCCAGTAACGCCGCGTCGTCCGAGAAGGCCGACGCCACGCGCTGCGGCGAGTCGTGGAAGAAGTCGAGATCGTTGCTGTACCGGACCGAATTGGGAGTGAAGTGCAGCGCAGCACCTCCCGCAAGGTAGCTGTCCGGTGCTCGTGTTTGAGCGAGGAGCGCCAGAATCGTCCGCTGGAGGATCCGTTAACGGCACAACGACCTCCCGACTTGCCAGGCTTCGCGGTTGCCGTTCTTCATCAGAGTCTCTGCCACCCAATCCACGTCGTCCAGCCCGACGAGCAGATCGGGGCGGTAGGACCAGAAGCAGGACGTGCGGAAGCGACGGTACGCCCGTCGTGCCTCACGCACTCGCACCATATCCCGGGCGGTCTCTGAGTCCAGAGTACGGCGGCTCTTTTTGCCTCCCCGACTGCCGATCTCAGCGAGGTATTCCCTGATCTTGTCAGTCATAGATAACGTAAGCGGCTTATGATATGTATACTCGTAAATATGCCATGGTGTGGCAGAAATACAAGGTTTGGGAGCGCTGCATCCCGAGGTGCCGCGCAAATTGTAAGTGCTATTTACAATCTGCGTATGATCCGCTGTATGCGGACCTTCGACTTCGTAGACCGACCGACCGATTGCTGGACGAGCGACCCCCTAGCGTGGCCCCCCCACCTTCACGAAAACACTCGCCGAGAACAGACCCTGTGCGATGGCATGGCCCGTGATGCCGATGGCGCACCCACCCGTTCCGCACCAGAACGAACTGCCTGAATTCCGGGCGGTCCACAACAAGCGGCCGTCCAACTTGAGACCGACCATGCCCTGTCCAGCAATCTTGACGCCTCCCCCGATGGTGCCGCCGAAGCGCCACTCGTCTCCCGACAGGTTGCCCTTTCCGAGCAGGCGTGTGGTGCCGAGCGTGAGTACGGCGTAGGGAACGAGATTCCCCTGGGGGAAGTCGGTCATTCCGCCTAGCTGATAATACTCGACCGCTATATCGACGGAGGTCGGCGCCCCGGCGAATGGCTGGAACTCGGCCTGGGTGTCCTGCCTCCACCAGAGTAGCTCGATCCGTGCATCCTGCCGAACCGGTATGTCCAGCGTGAAGCCGAAAGACCCCGACTCATCAAGCGTGACAGTGCCGTCTCGGCCCGAACCGGCCCCCCCAAAGTGGAAGCCGTAACCCCCGGACAGCTCAATTTGCATGGGCACCCTCGAGGTGGGCCGCCGCTGCTGCGCTTCGCCTGCGGATACCGTCACGGCGGAAAGCACCGCGAGCGCGATAATCACACGAATAGACATTTGACCTCTTGGCATGAGTTAGGTGAAGGGACCGCAACAACCTGATTCATTTCGAGGCCCTCGGGAATTAGACTTTAGTCCAATAGCGCCCCACTTGGACGCACCCTAACATCGTCGAAGCCGGCCAGCCGGCTCATCTGCCTGGCTAGTCCTTCCCGTTTCGCCATGTCGGCGCCCGCCGCGTCCAGTGAGTGTGGGGCACGCCTTCGACACTCCGAGGAGACGAGCGGTAGATGGCCGACTCTTGACGACATGATGCATACACGTATACATGCATGTATGGCAACGAAGACGATCTCTATCGATTTGGAGGCCTACGAGAAGCTCCGCCGAGCACGCCGAGTGCCCAACGAATCGTTCTCCAAGGTGATCAAGCGGGCCGAGTGGCCAGTGCAGCCGCGTACGGCGGGAGCATTACTGAGCGCAATGGCGAAGATCGCTCCTGTAGACAAAACGGTCATCGACCGGCTCGACACCGCTCAAGGACTAGACCGCCCGCCGGAGGATCCGTGGCGGGGCGATTGAGCGTCGACACCACGTTTCTCATAGATCTGCAGCGCGAACGTAGTTCAGGTGTCGAAGGGCCGGCGCACGCCCTTTTGGCCGAAGACCCCGAGGTCGAGCTGTTTCTTCCGTCCGTCGCGCTCGGTGAGTTCGCGGAGGGATTCGAGGCCGCTGATCACCCGGTTCTGCGGCTGGTGCGAGATCTGCACGTCCTCCTGCCCATCGACGAAGAAACCGCTTTGGCCTATGGTCGATTGACCCGACACCTCAGGAGTCGTGGAGAGCTGCTTGGCGTGAATGACCTCTGGATCGCCGCGAGCACGCTCAGACACGAGCTTCGCCTGGTCACCGCAGACGCAGCGGGCTTCCGCAGCGTGCCTGGGCTGGAGCTGGCAGCGTACCGAGGCTGAGCGCTCAATTTCGGTGGGTGATCGACACCCCGAAGCCAGAAGAAAAAGTGCCGAGATCAGCCGAGGCACACCACTCGTATGGCTGAGCTGACTCACCCACGAATAGGACCAAGGTCCTATTGTGGCCAAGCCGAATTCGCGTCACGCTCCTTGTGACGGGGGGCGCCAGTGCGTGACGGATGAGGTGCCACCACTACACGCGTATCACGGAGCCAGCCGATGCACGCTATTCACGCGATCGGATCTCGATCGACAAGCCCCCGCGGAAACGCGGTAGCCATCACGTTCCTGAGTGTCCTGCTCGGGGGGTGCGCGGCAAACATGGCCATTCAAGCCGAGGGGGATCCGGCCGTCTCCTTTGATTCCTATGGGACCTACGCGTGGTCTGCTACCGAGCGTGCTCCAAGAGACGTACGGGTTACGCAGGCCCTGAGGGATCAGATCCGGGAGGACATCGATCGGCACCTGGGGGACAAGGGCTACGTGCGTGTCACCACGGGAGCGGATTTCAGCGTCACGTACCAAGTGACGATCGAGGGTGAGACCATCACCCAGACGCTGGACTACTATACGGGTTCGAACTGGAAACAGACCTTGGCCGGGCCCACTACTCGACGGTACGAAGAGGGGATGCTCATCATCGACATCGTGGACGGCGAGAGTGATCGGCTGGTCTGGCGGGGCACCGCCACGGCCGAGGTTCGCGAAGGCACGAGCACGGAGGTTAGGAGTGAGAGAGTCGCCGAGGCGGTTCAAAAAGTGCTCGCACAATTTCCGTCTCGGTAAGGCGACGAAAGGTGGGACCGCTCGGTAAACTCCCTGGTGTGCAGCGGCTGAAGAGTCTACCCGGCGTGCGAAGGCTGACGAAGCTATCGAGGGGAAAAATGACCGCCTTATTGTTGGTGCTGTTCCATGTGCTGGGTTTCATCTCCTCCATCAACGCGGTGATGAGCGCCCGCACCTCACAGGGCTCCATCGCGTGGGTGGTTTCGCTCAACACGTTCCCGTACCTCGCGGTGCCCGCGTATTGGATCTTCGGGCGCAGCCAATTCCAGGGGTACGTCACCGCGCGTCAGGACGATCACCTGGGCCTGTTGGACTCTTTGGAAGCAGAGACCGCGGACCGTCTTTCAGAACTGCTCGTCCCCGAGGAAGAGATTCTAGCCGCGGGCCGGGCCGCGCAGCGCCTGGCGGCCCTTCCCTTCCTGCGCAAGAACGCGGCGGAGCTCCTCATCGACGGTGAAGCGACGTTCGCGAGCATCCTCGCTGGGATCGACCGCGCCCGAGACTACATCCTCTTCCAGTTCTTCATCGTCAAAGACGATGAGTTGGGCCGGGAAGTCCAATCACACTTGATCGCGAAGGCCAGGGAGGGGGTCCGGGTCTACTTCCTTTACGACGAGGTGGGCAGCCACCGCTTACCCGAGCGGTACAAGAACGAGCTTCGCGACGCCGGGGCGCAGGTCTACAACTTCCACACCCGACAGGGCCCGTGGAACCGCTTCCAGATCAACTTCCGCAATCACCGCAAGATCGTGGTGGTGGACGGCGCCGAAGCATGGATCGGCGGGCACAACGTGGGCGACGAGTACATGGGCCGGGACCCGAAGTTCGGGCGCTGGCGAGACACACACGTGCGGATCGAGGGTCCCGCCGCGTTGGCCGCTCAGTTGTCCTTCGTCGAGGATTGGCACTGGGCCACCGGCGACACGCCACAGCTGAACTGGACACCCAAGGAGGCCGCCGACGGGTCCGACGTTACGATCCTCATTATACCCACAGGCCCCGCCGACGAGATCGAAACGGCAGCGCTCATGTTCATCCACGCGATCAACTCGGCTCAGGAACGGATCTGGATCGCGAGTCCCTACTTCGTCCCCGATGAAGCGGTGATCGCCGCACTGCAGCTGGCCGGTCTTCGCGGCGTGGACGTACGTATCCTCATCCCGGACCGACCGGACCACCTGCTCATCTACCTCGCAGCCTTCTCCTACTTCGACGATGCCCGCAGGACGGGCGTGGAGTTCTATCGCTACACGGACGGTTTCCTGCATCAGAAGACGATGCTCATCGACGAGGTCGCGGCCGGGATCGGCACGGCCAACTTCGACAACCGGTCGTTTCGCCTGAACTTCGAGATCACCGCACTCATTGGCGGTCCCGATTTCATCTCGGAAGTGGAGGAGATGTTCGAGGCGGACTTCGCGCGTTCTCGAATAATCGGGGACGGGGAGTACCGGGACCGGCCGTTCTGGTTCAAGCTCGCGGTGCGGTTGGCGCGGTTGACGTCTCCCGTGCAGTAGGCCACAGGGGCTTTCCCCCACAGGTCTTCGCGCCCTGTTGCGCCTGCGGACGTTTTAGGAGTCGCGACCTGAGGTATTGGACTAAGGTCCAATAGCGGGAGAGCGAGGACACGTCGATTCTTGAGCGCCCCTTCCGCTGCCTCGACCCGCCCAACCGGAGTAAACCATGCGCTATCACCTCAGGGCCGCGACCATCGTGGCGCTTACCGTCGGGACGATCGGCTGTTCAACCGAGCAGACAGCCACGACAGATGGCTTCGCGCAGTCGATAGGACACTTCGACCCCAAGGGCAAGGCGCCGTCGTCTTTCACCCTCGAAATATTCGAAGAGGCCAGGGCCACGCTGCCGTTCGATGACACACAGGATTTCGACGAACAGCAGAGAGGGTTCATCGGGGCCCCCGAATCGATGCAGATCATGGCGGATGCCGGCAACGTCGCGTGGGACATGGAACGCTACCAGTTCTTGCTTGATGAGGAAATCAACAGCGTTCATCCGTCGATGCTGCGCATTTCTCGGTTAAACTTGAACTTCGGTCTGTACGAGGTGATCCCGGGAATCTATCAAGTGCGTGGCTTCGATCTGGCCAACATTACGTTCATCCGGGGCGATACCGGGTGGATCGTATTCGACCCGCTCACTGCAGCGGAGACGGCCAGGGCAGCGAAGGAGCTCGTCGATGAGCATCTGGGCGAGTTGCCGGTCGTCGCCGTCGTCTACTCTCACTCGCACGGCGATCATTGGGGCGGCGTGCGCGGCATCGTCGACGAAGCCGATGTGGTGTCCGGCGCGGTCGAGATCATTGCCCCTCGCGATTTCATGGAATACGCGATCTCGGAGAATATCTACGCCGGTAACGCCATGAGCCGCAGGATGTTCTACCAATACGGCGTGCTGCTGCCGGCAAGCCAATACGGTCACGCCGGGCAGGGCCTCAGCCAGAACACCGCCGCCGGTGACCTCGGTCTGATTCCACCGTCGCGTATTGTTGAAGACGATATCGAGGAATTCGAGGTCGACGGGGTCCGCATGATCTTTGAGAACACGCCGGGTACCGAGGCGCCCTCCGAGATGAACACTTATATCCCGGAGATGCGGGCGCTGTGGATGGCCGAAAACGTCGTCGGCTCGGTCCACAATATCTATACGCTGCGTGGTGCCCAGGTTCGCGACGCCCTGCGATGGTCGAAGTACATCAACAAAGCACTCTACGACTATGGCCAGGAAGCAGAGGTCATGTTCGCCTCGCATCACTGGCCGCGTTGGGGCAACGACCGGGTTCAGGAGGTGCTCAGAGATCAACGCGACATCTACGCGCACATGAACAATCAGGTGCTTCACTATGTGAACCAGGGCGTCACGATCAACGAGATACACAATGTCTACCGAGCGCCCGCGAGTCTGCAGGAAGGCTGGACGACGCGATTCTGGCACGGCTCTCAGGAGAACAACAGTCGCGGAATCGTCAACTACTACCTGGGTCACTGGGACGCGAATCCGGCCACTCTGATTCCGCTCTCGCCCGGTGAATCCGCACCGCTCTACGTCGAGATGATGGGCGGAGCTTCGAACATCATGAATCGGGGACGGGAGCTGCATGACGAGGGTGAGTACCGGGCGGCCAGCGAGATCCTGAATAAGCTCGTCTATGCCGAGCCTCAGAATGAGGCGGCCAAGGACCTGTTGGCTGATGTCTACGAGCA
Source organism: Gemmatimonadota bacterium (assembly GCA_022564055.1). Taxonomy (GTDB): domain Bacteria; phylum Gemmatimonadota; class Gemmatimonadetes; order Longimicrobiales; family Gaopeijiaceae; genus UBA822. Next base: position 13,658 of record JADFMD010000031.1, on the reverse strand, counting down.
GCTCGGATACCAGCAGGAAAATCCAGGCCTGCGGAACGCGTTCTTAGCTGGTGCCTTTGAGCTCCGCTCGGGCATCCCCGAGGGCGCATCGCCGAAAACCAGCGGTCCTGACTTGATCCGCGCGATGACAACCGGGCTGTTCCTGGACTTTCTTGGGATTCGGATGAATAGCCTCCTGGCCGAGGACTTTGAGTTCACGATCAATCTGCGGACGCCCGACAACGGGGAGCAGTATCTGATCGAACTGAGTAACGCTACGCTCACCAATATTGAAGGTTACCAGGCGGACGATGCCGACCTGACGATCACGATCGATCGCGCCGATCTTGAGGACGTGATGACCGGTGCCAAGTCACTCGCCGCCCAGATCCAGGATGGTACGGCTCAGGTCGACGGAGACGTCGGCGTGTTGGATCAACTCGCATCGACCATGGTCACGTTCGAAATAGGATTTGAAATTCTGCCCGGGACGGGGGGCCTGGGTGCCGAGACTGACCTCAATCCCTTCGAGGTGGGTAACGTCGCCGGCAGTCCGGAGTGAGCAGTGGAGGGCGATTTCTCATGACAACCTTAAGGAGTGACCTATGAACAAGACCGCGGGCACGTTCGTCATCTTGGTGACGACAACCTTGATGACAATCACGGCGAATCCGGCCCATGCGCTACTCCAGGACGACCAGGAACTGGGGAAACAAGCTCAGAACCCTCTTGCCAGCCTGATCAGTCTGCCGGCTCAAAACAACACCAACTTCGGCCTCGGGCCGAACGATCGCACGCAGAACGTCGTCAATATTCAGCCCGTCGTGCCCTTCGGTCTGGGCTCGAAGGTGAATCTGATCACCCGCACGATTTTCCCCTTCATCACCCAGCCCGATCTGGCCTCGACGAGTGGCAGCACCACCGGTCTCGGTGATGTCCTCTTTACGGCCTGGTTGTCGCCCGCTGAGGCCGGAAAGGTGATTTGGGGGGTGGGCCCTGTGATCTCCCTCCCCATTGGAAAGGAAGGACTCAGTACCGAGAAGTGGGGATTAGGCCCATCGGTTGTGGCCCTCATAATGCCCGGCCCATGGGTCGTAGGAGCGCTCGTGAACAACGTCTGGTCCGTGGGGGGTGACGAAAATCTAGGCGACGTCAATCAGATGACGCTCCAATACTTCGTCAACTACAACTTCCCCAGCGGGTGGTATCTGTCCTCGGCCCCGATCATCACCGCGAACTGGGAAGCCGACGACGGCAACAAGTGGACCGTCCCGCTGGGCGGTGGCTTCGGCAAGGTCTTCCGGCTCGGCAGTCAGCCCTTCAACGCCAACACGCAGGCTTTCTACAATGTGGCGACGCCGGACGACGCCGGTGCGGATTGGCAGCTTCGTTTTCAGCTGCAGGCTCTGTTTCCCAGGTAGCGGTTCGGTTCCAGATGGCCCGGGGGGGGCTCAGTCAGAGGTCCCGTGGCCACAACGCCGGACGCCCCGCCAGCTCGACAGACGCGAAATCTCGAAGATCGAGCGTCGCTATGGCCTGAGCATCGAGGCGCTCCGCCATCGCCATCACCACGGCGTCTACCAATCCCAAGGATAGGTCCGCATAGTGCTCGTCGAGCTCTACCGCACGCTGTAAGTCCGACCCTCTGTTCCACTCCACGTTGAACAGACCATCGGCTAGATCTGCCCTGAACACCCTGGCGGCGGGTGCACCAAACCGGGATGAGACGAGGTAGTCGACCTCCGGAAGGATCGCCCACGGGAGCACCCAGAGGCCGGGCTCGGCCTCGAATACTCTGCGGAGCGTCTCGTGATGCTGGTCGTCGGCGTCGATGAGCGCGATCACCGCGCCCGTGTCGGCCACGATCACGAGTCCTCGCCCATACCCTGCAGCAGATCTTCGGCCCGTTCGCTCAACTGTCCGTCTCCGCTACACGCGGCGCCCAGACTTCGCGGCAATCTTCCGGGTGCTCGCCGCTCGGCGTACTCCGATACTGCCACCCGAATCAACTCGGCCGCCGAACGGCCATCGGCGGCAGCCAGAGCTTTCAAACGGCGGTAGTCCGCCGCGTCCAGATAGACGGTGGTTTTCATGGTGGACATGAGGGAAGATATATGGTTGCCATATATGGTGACACCCTTGCAGGTTCTCCTCAATTTCGCCCGAGTGGGCGGGGCGGGCCCATGTTGGGAGCGGACTGCGAGGGCGAAGACACAGTTTTCCCCGAGCCAGTTGGCTTTCCTCGTGAATATATCTATAATACACTATAGATTATTAGTGTTATACTATATTACACTATAGATTATGAATCGTTGGCCTGAGGCTATGGCACCGACATGAAAACGAATGAAGCACTCCCCAGCGAGATTCTGTCTCAGTTGAAACGAATCGGAAGTGGGATCAAGACAGCCCGGATGCGGCGACGCATGACCCAAGAGGAACTCGCCGAGCGCGTCGGCACGTCCTGGCATACGATCCGCAAGATCGAAGGGGGCTCACCGGTTACGCGGATAGGGTTCTACTTGAACGCTCTTTGGGTTCTGGGGCTTTTCGAGGACGTTCGGCTCTTGGCGGATCCGGAGCGCGATCGTGAAGGGATCATTCTCGAGGCAGCGGCCCGCGGTACCCGCGCGCGCCCTCGTCGGACGCTGAACCGTGATTTCTAAGGAGGGCACCTTCGTCTTCGTCCAGCTGCCCACCACACGCGAGACTGTGATCTGTGCGCGGTACGAGCTGCAGGAGGTCGGGGATGGACTGATGGGACGCTTCGTCTACGGCCGCACCTACCTCGACCGATCGGACGCCGTGGCCATCGATCCCGTCAACCTGCCATTGAGAGACACCGAGTTCACCACGACTAAGATCGAGGGGATGTTCGGGGCGCTGCGAGACACCGCACCGGACGCCTGGGGCCGGATGGTCATCGAGCGGAGGAACCGGGGGAGAGCGTTGAACGAACTCGACTACCTACTTGGATCTTCTAACGTTCGGGTTGGCGCGCTGAGCTACGGCCCCGGCCAGGAGGTACCTGCACTGGACTATTCCAACGTTCATTCGTTGGACGACCTGGAAGCAGCAAGTAACGCGGCTGACGCGCTCCAGGGGGAGATAGAGGGGGAGGAGCACCCGCTGCTGGCAGACCTCGATCGCGTGCTCGCGCCCAGTAGCGCGATGGGCGGGGCGCGGCCTAAGACAGTCATCATGGACAGAGACGGCCAGCTGTGGGTGGCGAAGTTCCCTTCCCGAGGCGACCGGTGGAACAACGCCATCATTGAAGCTGCCTACCTGAGCCTCGCCGACGAATGTGGGATCGCCGTCCCAGAGTCGAGGATCATCAAGCTTGGTGCCAGGAAAATCCTCCTGGTAAAGCGCTTCGATCAGGAACCCGAGAACGACGGATCCATCCGGCGGCTCTTCCTGAGTGCCCACTCGCTCCTGCGTCTGGAAGAGTCCGTGATAGACCGATTGGGGTGGTCGTACCTGGACCTCTCCCACCTACTGCGGAGGATCTCTTCGGCTCCCGCGGAAGACAGCACAGAGCTCTTTCGTCGGATGGTGTTCAACGCGCTGGTCTCGAACACGGACGACCACCCGCGGAACCACGCCGTGCTCGGTACGAACGCCGGCAGCTGGCGCCTGTCTCCGGCTTATGACTTGGCCCCATCCACAGACCGGAGTCTGGATGACCGAAACCTGGCCATGACATGCGGCCTGACACCGGGGCGTGGGCGTTGGGCCAACCGGCTCAACCTGGTCTCTGGTGCACAACACTTCGGTCTGGATGCGGACGAGGCGAACACGCTCGTCACCGGAATGAAGGAGATCGTAGTGGGCCGCTGGGAGGAGCACGTTCGGAGGCATGGCGGTACAGCCCAGGACTGCCGCAACATCGCCCACGCGATTGCCTACGAGGGGTTCGAGTACGGCGCTCCGCACTCCTGATTCGGGCCCTTCGGCACATCTAGCTCCTCGATCAGGATTGATGTGATGCACGACCAGTACCTGGCAACGTCCTTCGAATGAGCCACGTGTTCGTGGCCGGTCGATCATACGTGAGGCCGAACGGCCTCTACGACCTTGCGGGCACCGGTACGGGCTTCTTCTGCATCGTCTCTGGAATAGAAGCCGGACGGCGTGAGGTCCTCGGCGCCGTAGAACGCCAGCTCTCGGTCCCGCCTGAGCTGTCGGGAGATGGCCGCCAGCGCTTCGAGATCCGAGTGGATCTCCACGGGCAAGCGTTCGCGCTCGGCGAGGACGACCTCCGAGACGTCGTGAATCCTCGGCGGGTCGATCCCCGAGACACGCAGCAACGCCTTGAGCGTCAACTCGACGATCTCTTGCGACTCCCTGACGACGTCTGCCCAACTCTCGCCGTCGAAGAGGACATCAAGGGCGCGCAGCCGCACCGAGGCCCGGCGTACGTAGTCGCGCGCGAGATCTGGATTTCGCATCAGGTGGCCTCCACCCAGTATGGTTGGCCTTGCGACCGGCGGCGTATGAGCCCCCGAGCCAGAATCCGTCGCCGAATCCGGGCGAGCAGGCGTGAGATCTCAAATTCCCGTTCGAAGAGGACGATGCCTTCCGTAGCGACCTCAGCCCACACGCCGGTGACCCGGGCGTCCTCGTCCGGCATATGCACGAAATGAGGTTCCACTGGGTGGGAGCCCCAGTGCAACGGAGCCGCGTCCCAGGCGCGGTACAACTCACGGGTGATGGCGAGATCGGGAGAGAGTACCACGAGAAGGTCCACGTCGGACCTGTCGGTCAACTCGTCGCGGGCCCACGATCCGTACGCGACAACACCGATAAGTTGCTTACCGAACCTGGTCGAGGCCTGCCCTATGGCCTCTTCGAAGGGCCCGGCGCCGCGATCCCCCGGAGCCGCGAGCTTCCTGGCGCAGTATTCGTTCAGCGAGAGACCCGCATCCTTCGCCGCCCGTCGGAGAGCCGCGTGCAGCTCGGGCTCGATCCGGAGTACGAATCTCCCCGAGGGCGATCTTCTGCGTAACGCAGTAGCTGTAGTACTATTCTTCATCCTACGATGATACTACACGATTCACGCAGCCACAATGTCGACTACGAGCGCTGTTTCGGTGATTTCGGTTTATGGGACCTCGGTCCAACGCGGATCGGCGCTGGCAGCCAAGATTATTGGCCCACGGCCCACATGTAGGACCAAGGTCCAATATCGGGTTGACGTTCGAACAGCCAGATTTCTCCTCAGTTCAGACGGGCCCTGCCGTCGAAGGAAAGGCAGAGCCCTCTCGAGAACCAACAGGAGGAGCAAATCCCATGGAGAAAAAATGGTCTGTCCTGCCGGTATTGGCGGGAGCCTTACTGCTGTTCGTGTCGTGTTATCCGGGCAGCCCAACGAACGTCGCGGAGCTGGACATCGTGGTCACCGCACACGACGACACGGTGACCTTCACGAGTTTCGCCACCTACGCACTGCTGGATTCGGTCGTGCATATCGACCTCGACAGCCTGGACTTCACGGAAGACAGCTTGCTGGACCGCAGCAACGACGCATTGATCCTGGCACGGGTCAGAGCCGGCATCGAGGGCCTGGGATACATGGAAGAGCTGGATCCGGCCAACAAAACCCCGGACGTCCTTCTGCTGGTGGGAGCGATGGCGGTAACAAAGAACGCGTACTTCTCTTACGGGTGGTGGCCTTATTATAGCTGGTATCCGTACTACCCATGCTGCTACGGGCCCGGGTACGGCTGGGGGTATCCGGTAGGGGGCGTCGGCAGCGTGTCCTACAACACAGGCACGCTCGTGATTACCATGCTAGACCCGAGCAGACCCGGAACCGGGATGCAGGCGCCCGTCCTATGGGTGGCAGGTATCAATGGGCTGTTGGAGGGGTCGGCCGCCAGCCAAACGGCCCGAATTACCAACCTCATCGACCAGGCCTTCGATCAATCGCCCTACCTCAGCGCTAACTAGGAGCATCAAACAATGAAAACAAGAGCATTTCTTGCCATACCGCTCGCGCTGCTCCTCCTCAGCAACGGGGCGCAGGCGCAGGATTGGTACTGGGGAATCAGCTACGGAATGGCCGTGCCTACTTCCGATACGAAGGATTTCATATCGAACACGAGTTGGCGGAACTGGACGATGGACGTACTGGCCGAGGTCAGGCCCAACACGGCAGTGGGTTTGACGTTCGGCTGGAACGTCTTCAACGATGTAACTGCCGCCAGCGACGTCACAATGCTCGAGAACGTCGACATCTCGGGCACACAATATCGTTATATCAACTCGTTGCCGATGCTGCTTACGGTTCGCCAAATGATGGGATCGGAGGGCGGTGCCCGGCCGTTCGTCGGCCTAGGCGTCGGAACCCAGCTCGTGAAGACGACGGTCGACGTGGGCCAATGGCGTATCACGGATGACACGTGGCATTTTGCGGTGGCGCCGGAGATCGGTGTCGTGTTGCCGGTCAGATCCGATGCGAAGTGGTTCATCAGCGCCAAGTACAACTACGCGGCAAAGGCCTCCGACAGAACACAATCCTATTTCGGACTCAACATCGGCGTCGCGTGGCAGACGAGCGGCTTCTAGACGCCTGGATTCGACACCGGCAATACATGGAACTCTCATTGAGACCTCGGGACCGGGCGCAACCGGTCCCGAGGGATCCATACGTTTGGAGGATCTGACCTTCTGGCGACCGACGACGTCGCTGGGGTCGGTGATCGGATTGTAAGCCGAGACGTATCCGCCTCGGCCCTGCTGGGTGATGTACGCCGCGTGATCCGCCAGCGCTGGGCCACGTTGATCGCGTTCGACATGCTGTTCAAGGCTTTGGCGGCGTTCGTCTTCCTTCCTGGTTCCGCATGGCTGTTCGCACGGCTCGTCGCTGTGACTGGCCGGGTGACCGTGTCGAACACGGACATCATCAGCTTTTTCCTCTCCCCGGTGGGTATGGTCGCGGCGGTGGTGTCCGTCTGCGTGACGTTTTGGATCGCGTTGGTGGAGGGCGCCGGATACACCGTGCTGGCAAGCGGAGTCCTCTTCGGAATCGACCTCCGCGTGCTGGACGCCTTATATCTGCTCGCGAAGAGTGCCCGGCGGCTCATGCGGCTGGCCGTGCGGATGACTGCCGTGGTCGGGGCGCTGACCGTCCCGGTCCTGCTCGTCATGATGTGGGCGTACCAACGGTGGCTCGCGGAGTTCGATATCTACTATGTCGTCACTCAACGGCCGCCCGAGCTATGGATGGCCCTCGCGATCGTGGCGCCCTGCGCCCTCGCGCTGGCGTTGGCGTTGGCATGGATCTACGCCCGCTGGTTTCTGGCGCTAGCGGTCTTTGTCATCGAAGGAACGTCAGCGAGCGAGACTCTACGCACGAGCGCCCGTCAGGTCGCCGGACACCGCCGGTTGATCTGGACGATCGCCCTCGGATGGCTGGTACTGGGCGTAGTCGTCCCGGTCGGCATTGTGACGCTGTTCGAGTTCGGAGGTGACCTCGCTTTCGGGATGATCGGCGAGCGTTACCCGGCGCTGGCTTTGACCACCGGCTTCCTCGGGCTGGCGTACGTCGGCGCCTTGAGCGGGGTCACGCTCGTCGGACTCGTAGGTGTTAATACGATGGCCTCGAGCCTCTACTACCGGTGCCGGCCCGTGGACCAGCCGCCGAGTCCCGGCGCGCTGGCTCGCTGGAGTTCGCCACGCCACCGTGTGATCGCGCGGTACACCATGACGGGAGGACTCATCGCCGGCGGCATCGCCGCGATCGCCGGCACTGCCTCCGTCGTCGACCGTCTTCGGCTCGAGCCCACTGTGCGTATTACCGCCCACCGCGGAAGTTCGTTGAGGGCGCCGGAAAACTCGCTCAGCGCCCTGCGCGCGGCCATCGACGACGGCGCGCATATCGCCGAGATCGACGTGCAGGAGACGTCGGACGGGGCCATTGTGGTGATTCACGACTCCGACCTGCGCCGCATCGCGGGTGATTCCCGCGGAATCTGGGAGGTCTCGAGTGCCGAGCTTGAGACCTTGGACGCCGGAAGCTGGTTCGGCCCGAGCTTCGCGAACGAGAGGATCCCCACACTCGAACAAGCGATCAGTCTGGTGCGGGGGAGAATGGGCCTCAACATAGAGCTCAAGTTCAACGGTCACGACGAGCGACTGGTGGAGCGTGTTGTGGAGATCGTGCGTCGCGAGGGTTTCACCGAAGAAGCGGTCATCACGTCCCTGGACTACCGGGCGCTGCAGGACGTTCGCGCCGTCACCACCGCCCTACCCGTCGGGTTCATCGTTGCGTCCACGGTCAGCCGCATCACGAGGCTCGACGTGGAATTGCTCGCCGTCGACCAGCGGCGTGCCACACCTTCCTTCATCCGTGCCACGCAGCGGGCCGGCAAGGAAGTCCACGTGTGGACCGTGAACGACCGCGCCGGCATGCAACGTTTCATCGAGCTCGGCGTCGACAACATCATGACCGACGACCCAGCGATGCTTCGGGACTTGCTGGCGGAGCGCGCTGCGTTGAGCGACCCTGAGAAATGGTTGCTGACATTCCGGAACTGGCTCTGGGCAAGCCGATGAGGACCGGCCTCCTCTCGGGACGCACGATGAGATCGATCGTACACGCTCGGACGGTCCCGGCGGTCGTCTCCGCTGCAGTCGTGATCGCGGCTGCCGCAGTCGCTATCGCCCCCGTGATTTCGCCGCTTCATGCCCAGGACTCTCACTACTGGACCGTGAAGTACGGTCCGCGGGCGTCGCTCCTGGGGGGGGCCGTGATCGGCTCGGTCAACGATGTGAGCGCGGCGTTCTACAATCCGGGCGGCCTCGCGATGGCGGACTCGCTGGGTTTCGCCCTATCGCTGAACGTCTTCGAACGGACATCCGTGACCGCAGAAGACGTCTTCGGCGGTGAGGACGTGTCGCTATCCCGTACCGGCGTGGCGCCCAGCATGCTCGGGGGCGCGATCAGGGGCCCGGAAAGCGGAAGGGACGTAATCGCGTATTCGTTCATCACCAGGCAGCGCGTCCGGAATTCGATCGCCGAAGTCGCGGTTGCAGCCCCGCCCGGCTACGAGACGGTCGCCGCTGAGATCAGTGTGAACCGGGACGTCTCGGAGCGATGGTACGGCGTGAGTTGGGCTCGCGCGGTCCGGCCCCATTTCGGAATCGGCGCGACCGGCTTTTTCACCACGAGATTCGACGCGCGGGCCGGGCACCTCGTCGTCGCAGGAAGCCAGGCAGGCCAAGGCGTCACGGCGACCCGGGTGAGGGAGTTCGACTACGACCACTATGGGTTCATCGCCAAGCTCGGGGCGCTCCTGAACTACGGATCGTTCGCGGCCGGTCTCACGGTCACGACTCCTTCCATCGGCCTATTCGGAAGTGGGAAAATGACGTACACCGACATCAACGTCAGGGATGAGCCCGGCGGTGATCCGCCGCTCATTGCGGTGGCCGGACTCGACGGCCTATCAAGCGAACATCGGCAGCCCCTGTCCGTCGGGCTGGGCCTGCGCGGAGGGGGTGAGAGGTTTCAACTCTACGGTAGCGCCGAATGGTTCGCTGATGTGGGCAAGTACGACGTCATCCGTTCAGGCCCCTTCGAGCCGCAGTCGCCCTCGGGCTCGGCCCAACTCGAATACATCGTGAGCGACGAGCGCAGCTCAGTCTTGAACTGGGCAATGGCCATCGAAGGGCGCGTGGCGGAGAGGGTCACGGCCTACGTCAGCTACTCCACGGATTTGAGCTCGAACGACGGGTCCGACTCCGACCTCGTGATGGCCACTTGGGACATCCGAACGCTGTCCTTCGGGGCGGACTTTCGGATTCGGGGTCGCTCTCTGACGCTGGGCAGTGCGTTCGGATGGGGCGACAGCTCGACCCGAGACAAGACGGACCTCTTCCCCAACGTCGATCTCGACCCTCCGCCGGATTTCGGCCCGACCCCGGTGCGGTACCGCTCCTTCCGCCTCATCCTCGGGTTCGAGTTCTAGGGGCGGCTCTGCCTAAGTGGGCAAGAACCGGCTCTGGACGTCCCGGTAAGGAGGCCCTCGTCCTGTTGGACACCCCCGTAGGACTAAGGTCCAATAGCAATCCGTATTTTGAAAAGCATATTTACTGTTCGATCATGGGGCAGCGGTAGACCTCCAGACCGGGCAAGAGACAAGAGACCATCATGGCAGTGCCGGAGCACGCCGCCCAGCGTGCGCATCGCGACGGCCGATCACCACTTGGATAACCCATGACGACACTCCTCGAGCTCGACCCCCGCGAAACCGTCGTCGTCGCGATCCTCGTCCTGTTCTTTGGCAAATATCTGACGAGCAAGGTCGCCTTTCTTCGGGAATACAACATTCCCGAGCCGGTGTCGGGCGGGCTCATCGCATCCATCCTCTTCGGCCTGGCCTATGGTGTGTTTGGGCTGGAAATCAATTTCGCACTCGGTCTGCGGGACGCCCTGCTGATCACGTTCTTCACCACCATCGGTCTGTCGTCGAAGTTCTCTACGCTGGTCGAGGGCGGGAAGCCGCTGCTGATCCTCCTGGTCGTTGCGGTGGCCTATCTCTTCTTACAGAACTTCACGGGTTTGGCGTGGGCTGGAGTCATGGGCCAACCGGCCGAAATCGGACTCATCGGCGGATCCGTTTCGCTGAGCGGGGGGCACGGGACCGCGATCGCCTGGGCTCCGAGGTTCATCGAGGAGTATGGCATCACCAATGCCATGGAGGTTGGGCTGGCATGCGCCACGTTCGGGCTCATCCTGGGAGGTCTGATCGGGGGTCCGATGGCGAAATTCCTGATCATGCACTATCAGCTATCGCCCAGCGAGGACCCGGCGTTGACCGTCGGCGTTCCACACGAACGTGTCGAGACGCCGATCGAATACCAGTACATGCTCAACGGCATTTTTGCGATTTCCGTGAGCGTCGGCTTCGGCCTGGTTCTGAACACGTTCCTGGAGGCCTTGGGACTGAATCTTCCGGACTTCGTCGCGTGCCTGTTCGCCGGCATTCTCGTCACGAACCTGGGCCCGCTGGTCTTCAGGCGCTTCCACTGGCCGGACCGCAGCAAGTCGATCGCGTTGATCTCCGACCTCAGCCTCGGTCTGTTTCTGGCGATGTCGCTCATGAGCTTGCAGCTGTGGACCCTGGGGGGCCTGGGCGGGCCGATCCTGCTCTTGCTCGTGGCCCAGGTGGTGATGGTTACGCTCTTCGTCGTGTTCGTGGTCTTTCGTTTGATGGGTAAGGACTACGACGCGGCGGTGATGTCGGCGGGGTACGTGGGTCTGGCCTTGGGTGCTACCCCCACTGCCATCGCCAACATGACCGCCGTCACCGAGAAGTTTGGTGCGTCCGCCAAGGCCTTCGTGGTCGTTCCCCTCGTCGGTGCCTTCTTCATCGATATCTCGAATGCGCTCATCATTCAGTTTCTCCTGGACGTGATTTAGCGCCACAGATCACGAGCCGAGAGGGACATTCTAGCAGTACGACCAAGGTCCTATTTCGTCGCCACTCTCGAAGTAGTATTTCCCTTCGGAGGACCCAGGATGGATTCAAAGCGTTACGCGATCGTCTTTGGAGTTCGAGTTCGGGCCAAGGATAATTAACATAAGGACCACCCCCCAGGAGGTTTCATTATGAGAATGATGCCAGTAGCGGCCGTGGCTGGGGTCATGTCATGCTTGTCGGCTTGTGCCCCCCAGTCTTCGCAGAGTTTCGATCCCAACGACCCAGCCGTGATCGCAGTCATCGACTCCCTGATGAACGACGCCGTCCAGGCCTCGAGGGAGGTCGATGCCGTGGGGGTGATGGAGTCGATGGGAACGGGCGAGAATTTCACCCTGGTCACCGGCGATGTGATGCTCCACGGGTCCGAGGCCGTGGCGTCGGCGTTCGCCGACACCTATGAGGGACTCCTGAGGCAGACTTCCACCGTTGACGAGACTCACACCCGCCTGCTGACCCCGAACGTGGCCGTGTTCAGCGCCGTGGGCGAAGGCACCTACACCGATCTGGCAGGCTGGACGTCGGAGCCCGTGGGCCTCGGCCTCACGATCATCTTCGTCCTGGAAGACGGTCGCTGGGTTGGAAGGGTGGTCCACCAGTCCATCGCACCGTGACCTCTACTTCGACATCTAAATCGCCAACATCAAACATGAGGATTCGTACAATGCGCAGAGAATTGACCATGGCCGTGGCCGCCCTTCTGTCCACCGCGACGCTGGCCGCCGCGCAGGTAGCTGCTGCCCCTGCGCAGCAGCCCCTCCCCCCCTCGTTCACCCAGTTGGGGCTGATCATCTACCCGGCCGAGGGGCAGACCCCCGAGCAACAGGCGCTGGACGAAGCCGCATGCTGGAAATGGACGGAAGCCCAGACGGGAGTCGTGCTCGTAGTTGGATCGGTGGACACCCAGGCTGCCGCCGAGCAGGCTGCGGCACAGGCCGCGGATGCGACCCAGGGTGCGGCCGTCGCCGGGGCGGCGAGGGGCGCCGTCGCCGGTGTCGCAATCGGCGCCATCGCCGGGGACGCCGGTAAGGGAGCCGCCATCGGGGCTGCGGCAGGCGCCATGGGTGGTCGCCGGGCCCGTAGACGGGCGCAACAGCAGGCAGCCCAGCAGGGCGGCGCGCAGGCGGAGGCCGCGGCCCAGGCAACCATCGATACGTTCAAGACGACGGGCGGCGTTTGCCTTTCTGGACGAGGTTACACCGTCGGCTAATCTCCCGCACCGGTGCGGCTGGTTCATGGCGTGCGAGGGCCAGGAGATCGAACTGTGATGGCGCCGAGCCGGCCCTAGGAAAACTCCGGCTCCGCCAGCGTCAACGACAGAGGTCTGCGGAATCCAGGTAGGGATCAATATGGGACTGGATTTTCGCGTAGGGAAACGACGGACCCTCCTGAAGGAGGCCAGTAGGCTGTACGACCAAGGTCCAATATCGTCGCCGCCCTCACAGTGGTATTTCCTGGAAGTCCATACGCAACTGAGCTACCGCCCCCGAGCTCGCGCATGACCAAACCGGCTTCTCCGGGCGAGATCCGAAGCCGGGGGGCGGGGGCCTGAACTCTTCGCGAGATACCCGATTTCCCGTAGGCGAACCCTGGTTGATGGAGGCCTCGTGAGCCACTCATCGGACACCGTGTCAGACGAAAGAATCTTCGAGCTTTCGTTCAACGTCGTTCTACGCCTGACGTTGGCCGCATTTCTCATCTTCTGGTGCTTCGTGATTCTCCGCCCATTCCTCATCTTGATTCTCTGGGCCGTCATTCTGGCGGTCGCGTTGAAGGGGGTGTTCGAGAAGCTCTGTGGGATGGTGGGCGGCCGAAGAACCCTTGCGGCCGCAATCTTCTCCATCGTCGCGATCGCCCTGGTCGTTTTCCCCTCGTATCAGATCGGACAATCCTTGGTGGGGAGCGTCCGTGTAGTTCGGGAGTCGATGGAGGAAGGAACGCTACAGGCCCCCCCTCCGCCGGAGAGCCTCGCCAACCTGCCCTTGGTCGGTGAGCAGGCCTACGATGCGTGGCTTCTCGCTTCGGAGAACATGCAGGAGGCGGTGGAACAGTTCGAGCCCCAGATTCGCGCGGCCGGGCGATGGCTCCTCGGGTTCCTCACCGGCATCGGTGCCAGTGTGCTCGGTACGATACTAGCCCTCATCATCGCCGCTGCGTTCCTCAACTACGCCGAATCCTCCGTGCGTGCCCTCC
>JADFMD010000129.1 GCA_022564055.1 Gemmatimonadota bacterium | reverse complement strand
GTGAACGCCTAGTTTGAGTTCACACCATTAATAAAGAGAGGAAGTCGATGAAACACCGAGCATTCGTACTTGCTGCAATGGCGTCGGTTCTGCTATTGGTTATTGGCGCGTGCAGTTCAGCGGACGATCCTGAGCCTATCTTTGGTGTGTGATCCCAAGAGTCGGAGCGGCAGAAGCGCGTTGCACCTCCCTTGAGCGAGATCCGCTGACCCCGGCCGCACTTGACCGGACACGATATGATATTTAATATACAATCGTGTCCGGTTCCTTGGAGAGGATGAGATGGCCAAGAAGCGAAATCAACATGTGGTTCCCGCAAAGGATGGCTGGGCAGTGAAGGGCGCCGGAGCCCAGAAGGCCACGAAGGTCTTCGACACACAGAGGGAAGCCATCGCCGCCGCACGCCAGATTGCCGTGAGTCAACGATCCGAATTGTTGATCCACGGTAAGAATGGCAAGATTAGAGACAAGAACACGTACGGTCGCGATCCACACCCGCCAAAGGCCTAGGGAACCGACGTTTCGTAGCGGTGAGGACACAGTTTGGGGCGCCTAGAGACGTTCAGCGTCCCGGGCTGTCGATGCTGGTTCTATTCCGGGGACCACAGCCCTCCCCACTTCCACGCGGCCGCTCCGGGCGAATGGGAGATCCGGGTCTTCTTCCTCCAAGATCCAGTGATGTAAGAGGTAAAGTACGTGTTACGCAGGATCCCCCGCGGGTTGCTGACGGCGATATTGGCGGGTGCGCAAGAGCACCGCGCCGCGGTTTTTAGAGAGTGGGAGAGGAGCCAGGCAGATGAGTGACACCAGTCCGTTTAGCCGAGTCCACCTTAGTAGCCGGACTATGGGCTTTCTTCCGCCAGGCCCGTTGCGCCGGCGAGCTCGCGAGCTCATCGACTCCGAGGATCCTGACGTGGGACGCAGTCTAGTGATCGAATCGGCGAGTCGTCTCCTCACCGGAGGCGGACCTGATCTCCCAGATTGGGTGGATTCGGAGACTCGGTTTCTTGTCGTAGCGGATGTGGCCGAACCCGCTTTGCTCAGACTGCCGGCGGTTCTCGGACTCCACAAGCCACATCTTCGTCTACATGTATCGAGGGACCCCGGCGTCGTGAAACGACTGGTGCTGGCGCAGAGCCGATCGGAGCCCTGGGAAGGGATAGTCGATGCCTACGTCTTTCGGAACTCTCTCGTCGTCGTCTTGGGCGACATGACGATTAGAGAGTTTCCGAAGCAACGCTTGCCCAAGGTCGGTCGGATGACGCAAGAGTCCTTTGAGGCATTCGAGATTGAAGAGTTCGGGTCCTTCTTGCACTGGGCTACCGGCGATGTGCATCTGGGTGCTTCTCAGCTACTGCAGGCCGTAGATCCCATGTATTTGACGGACGTCGAGATCAGACGTTACGCCAGAGAGAAAGTCTCTCTGGCCCTTGCTGACATGCGGGGCGAGCGGGGGATGAAGCAGACAGAAATAGGCGGACTGTCTGAACGGCACGTGAGACGCCTAGAAAAGGAAGAGGTGAGACTCACGGTCGACGCGGCTGAGAAGTTCGCCGCGGCGTTCGAATTGGACCTCTCCGAGTTTCTTGCTGAACTCAGTCGCCGGTTGACTGCTCTTGGCGACATGAGCCAAGCTGCTGAACTGCCTGTTCCCCTAGCTGGTGCAGGCTAACTCTTGGGAGGTCTTTGCCGACGTGGATCATACGCCGCCAGCGTCGCCCATCCCTGATATCATCCACCAGCCGGGGTCCCATCGGCCGGCTCGAGGCGCACGATCGGCGTGAGGCCACCGCCCCGGCGGTCATCGATCGCGATGTAGATCAAGCCGTCCGGCCCTTGCGTGATGGCTCGGACGCGGCCGAAGCCGAACATCAACGGAGGCCGCTCCATCCTTCCGACGTACAAACCCTCACCGCTACCCACGAGCGGCAGCCGAGCGACCTGTGGATGGGCCATCCCTCCCATGAAGACGCTGTTCTTCCACTCCGGAAAGCGGTCGCCGGTATAGACCATCAATCCGGAGGGGGCGATGGAAGGAGTGAAGTGTTGGAGCGGCTGTTCCATCCCTTCGACCTCCCTCGTCGAGAAGAGGCGGGCTCCCCCATAGTTCGTGCCGTAGCCGATGACGGGCCAGCCATAGTTCCGCCCCCGCAGGATGAGGTTCAGCTCGTCTCCGCCCTGGGGCCCGTGCTCGCTCAGGAAGATGTCACCTGTCTCGGGATGGATGGCGAGGCCCTGCGGGCTGCGGTGGCCGTAGCTCCAGATCTCGGGCAGTGCGTCGGCTCGACCGACGAACGGGTTGTCCGCAGGGACGCTTCC
Organism: Gemmatimonadota bacterium; assembly: GCA_022564055.1. Classification (GTDB taxonomy): domain Bacteria; phylum Gemmatimonadota; class Gemmatimonadetes; order Longimicrobiales; family Gaopeijiaceae; genus UBA822. Next base: position 5,321 of record JADFMD010000129.1, on the reverse strand, counting down.
GTCGTCATGGAGGCGAATGACCGTCCCCTGATGGTTGGTCAGATCCTGGGCAGGGTGCTGATACGCCGTTGCCATCGCCGGAGACGCCTGCCGGTCGCCAACCGTTATGAAGAGGTAGCCCTCGGCGTCGAAGGCCAAGCGGGATCCATAATGACCTCCCGTCCTACTCCACGCCTTCGCCTCGAAAATCTCCTCCACATTCTCCAGGCGGTTGCCCTCGAGTCTACCTCGAACCACGGCGGTCGTGCCCTGGCTTCCATCTTCGTTCGGCTTGGAGAAGCTGAGGTAGATGAGCCGGTTGGACTCGTAGTCTGGGTGGAGAACCACGTCCATGAGGCCGCCCTGCCCCCCGTACCGGACCTCTGGCGTGCCCGTAATGGGCTCCGGCTGGAGAACCCCGTCGCGCACGATCCGCAGCCGCCCGGGCTTCTCGGTGACCAGCATCTCACCCCCAGGGAGGAAGGCGATGGACCACGGGTCCTGCAGACCATCCACCACGGTTACAACGCGGTAGGGTCCACGCTCGGATTGGTATACCGGCGCCTGGGCCCAGGCCGAGGACGCGGTCCAGAGGCCGAGCACGATGCCAAGGGTTGGGATGAATGAGCGGATCGGGCGCATATCTACCTCCTCACGAATGGCGTTCCTGCTTCTCAGTGAAACTACCGCGGCAGCTCCCGAAAAGCCCCTCATTTTCCATCGGGGGTATGGTCACAGACATCCATCAAAGGGGCAACCCCCTTCGCAGTCCCCCCTTTGGCCAAACTCAGTCCCAAATCTCCATGACGGCAGTCGACCGCGAGCCTATCTTTAGTGTATGGTACCATGCGTGACTGCCGAAACACCGAGGAGGTAGCAGGCGGGCAGAACCATTTCGCATGAGCAGGTCGCCGACGGACTCCGGCGGAAATGGGTCCTCGGTGCCGCCCAGTAGTTTGGACTGAAGGAGCACGCCGTGAGCTCGACGCTGCCATAACCTTCGTCGATCCATGTGCACTCAAAGAAAACTTGCCGTGTCGGTACGTCCTATTGTACCATAAGAAGTACCATATGTGATACGGAGGACCGATGCCCAGATTGAAGCCAAGCCAAGACATACAACCGCTCTCCGCCTTCCGAGCGAACGCCGCGGGGTTTCTCAAAAGTCTTCGCGAGTCACAGCGTCCTCTAATCCTCACCCAGCACGGCAAGAGTGCCGCCGTGGTTCTCGATGTGGCGCACTACGAGGCTCTGGTGGAGGAAGTCGAGGTGGTCCGCGACCTCCGGGAGGCGCGCGCTGAGCTCGACCGGGGCGAGGGCATTCCGCACGTCGATGCGATCGCACAGCTTAAGGCCAGAATTAGTCTTTGAGGGTCGTCTGGTCCCCTAGGGCCGTGAGTCGAGCCGCTGAGATCGTGGACTACATCGCGCGTGACCGCCCGCGGGCAGCTCTGGATTGGATTGAGGGACTCGAAAAGCGGCTAACCGCACTTCCTGGTCTCCCCGATCAGGGCCGAGTGGTTCCAGAGTGGTACGACCCTTCGGTTCGCGAGCTGATCTACCAGCGGCACCGCATCATCTACCAAGTTCATGAGGGCCATGTCGAGATCTTGACCATCCGCCATAGTCGGCAAGAGCTCGGCCGGAGTAGAGACGAATGACGTTATGGTTGAACCCATGACCTGGTCGCCCCCAACCTGGAGGACCGGATTGGAGATCGGCCAAGCCGGATGAGGAGCTTCGGGAACGTCGGTTAGCTGAGGCGCGGGACGGGCTGGAACGGTTGAAGAAGAGGGATCCGGGAGGCGACGTGGTTTTGTGAGTGCCCTACACCTGCTCCTCGAGCCACTCACCCAACACCCGGACCGTATCCCGGAGCCCGAAAAGAAACTCCGGCCCGCGATACCGTCGCGGGTCGGGCACCTGTATCCCATTCAAATCGAAGGTGTGGGCGCAATCCAATACGATGTCGCGAGCTCTGGAGGCCACGACCTCCAACGCCCCTTCGGACCCAATCGCCCGCTCGGACCAGTCAAAGACGCTCAGCAGAAACCCGAAGATATCGGACCAGAACCGCCACGGGGGCATGGCCAGGTCATCTCGATGAGGCGAGGCGTACGGGCTGATCTCGAGAAGCTCCGCCCACGGCTTCGCCGGCACGAAGTACCGGGCGGGACGGTTCTCCGTTTCGCGGATGAGTCGGCCCAGCACCATATCACGAGCCGCCGCTCGAATAGCGGTCCCGCTGTAACCAGTAGCCTCGGAGATCACCGAAACCGAGACCCAGGACCCGCCCATGCCTAGGAGGAAGGCAAGCGCATCGGCCTTTGAGCCCACGCCAAAGGCTGCCCGTAGCCGTAACATGAGCGTCGAAGCCTCTGCCAGATTCAGGACGTCCGGCCCCTTCAGCGCACGACCGCGCGGCCCAGGCACCTCTTCGGCGGCCAACCGCTTCCAGCGACGATCGCCAGCCGCTGCAGCGAGCGATGCATATCGCCCGAGAGAGTGTCGCACGTCCTCTGGGAAGTTCTTGGCAAGGGTTCGTATACGCTGAACGCTCGTGAGCCGGGATCCCACCGACGCCCACCACAAAAGCATATCGCCCAGGCGGCGCTCTTCCTTTTCGACTGTGCACCTTCGTAAATAGCCTCAGAAGGTCTACCCCCTCGGGGCTTTGGGTGCTCGAGAGTGACTCACTAATTTCTCTGATCCAACATCACCTCTTTCAGCGAGCCCCCTATGACCATGCTGATGTCTTCGCTGCTCACACTCCCGTCTTGAGCGAAGAGTTGAGAGGAAGCCAGGTGAAAGGGTTTTCTGATCTTGTCTTTTCCTACGATGGCTTTGAAGTAATCCGCGATCGACTTTTCCTGAAGGTTGAGTATCAGGTCTCCTTCCACACTCCCATCTTCGGCCTGAGACATCTCGAAAGCCAGATAATCGAGCTCTGACTTGAGCATTTCCGGAGGTAGCAGACGAAAATAGGTTTTCGAGGATTTGCGGTTCCAACGCCTCGATTTCCGTCTTTCCTGAAATCTCAGGTTCTCTTCACACACCTCGATGATGGCAAGGAACTCCTCCGCTGGCTGAACTTCCAGAACAACCCCTTCCGTCGGATCTATTGCGTTCGGGATGTCCATGGTAACAACCAGTCGCCACCCGGTATGTGAGGTTGATATCCGACAGTTCTTTGGGAGGCCTACTTCAAAAGGAAATCTGTGCTGGCTTGCAGGTTCAAAGTCAAAGGCCCCCTGGAGAGCGACTTCGACACGTGTCTTGTGGACGGTGACGGTGGTCGTAGTCTTTCCGGTTGACCTCGTCTCGGTCCAGAATTCTTTCAGTTCCAGATTGATTGCCTTGCCAGCCAGTTTGTATTCGGGTGCCGTGACGACCACCTCCCCTCTGATCTGGTCGAACTGGGAGTATATCTCGTCCTCGAATACGACGGTGATCTTCGATCCGGCGATGTCGAATGTCCGCTTCAGCCCTTCAAGAATGCCCATGAGTGATCCTCCTGGTCGCTTCTAAGGTGGGTAATTTGGGGGTGCTCGAAGCCAATCCTATTTTGGCCCTCTTTGGCCCTCTTTGGCCCTCTTTGGTAAGGAACACCTGAAGGGCTCCGCCCATCCCCTCAGTCTCAAATCTCCATGGCGGCAGTCGATCGCGAGCCTATCTTTAGTGTATGGTACCATCGCTTTACTGCCGAAAAGCCGAGGAGGTAGTGTGACGACAAAGGAGAGGGTCCAGGAAGTATTGGACCGCTTACCGGACGACTGCTCCCTCGATGAGGTGCTCTACAACCTTTATGTGCTGCAGACCGTGGACCGCGGCTTGGCGGACGCGGGTCTCGCCTCCTACCGGGACATGGTCGGCCGCGCCGGGCAGATCGCGGCGGGCACGCAGACCCCGCTCATCGCCGATGCGGACACGGGCTACGGCGGGCCGCTCAACGTGCGCCAGACCGTGCGCGGGTACGAAGCCGCGGGCGTCGCCGCCCTTCACATCGAGGATCAGGCCGACCCTAAGAAGTGTGGCCACACCCCGGGCAAGCACGTGATCCCGATGGAAGACATGGTGACCAAGATCAAAGTCGCGGTGGACGCACGCGAGAGTGAGGATTTCCTGATCATCGCGCGGACCGATTCGCGTGCCACCTACGGCCTGGACGACGCCTGCCGGCGTGCCGAGGCTTATGCCGAAGCGGGCGCCGACATTCTATTCATCGAGGCCATGAACGGGATCGAGGAGATCGAGGCCGTGGGCCGCCGCTTCGATCATCCGCTCCTCGTCAATGTGACCGACGGCGGCATCACGCCGGCCCTGTCGCCGCAGGAGTTCAAGGACCTTGGCTACACCCTCGCCATTTATCCCGGGACGGCCTTCAGCGCCGCCGCCGTCGCCATCCGCGAGGTCTACCAAACCCTGAAGCGCGACGGCTCCACCCTCAACCTCAAAATCCCGGTGCTGGGCGAGATGGAGATGCACGAGATGATGGGATTTCCCGAGGTGTGGGATTTCGAGGAAAAATGGGGCCTGGGCGCTGCCCGCGACGAGCTCCAGCGCGAGCTGGAGGACAAGCCGGCGAAGGCCGGGCCGTAGGAGGGGGATGCGGTCCCTCATACTTCGACAAGCTCAGCATGAGGGCCTCGTCCTGAGCCTGTCGAAGGACAAGTGATGAAGGCAAGGAGGAGAAAATGGCGCAAGACCTTGAGAACGACTACGACGGTGCGGGGTACAATCGGCGGCTCGGTTTTGGCGAGCGGCCGGCGCTGATCCTGATTGATTTCGTCGAGGCCTACTTCGACAAATCCTCGCCCCTCTATGCCGGCGTCGACGACGCCCTGGCCTGCGCCATCCGGGTGCGCGGCGCGGCGCGGCGGGCCGGGGTCTTCGTCATTTACACCAACGTCGTGTTCACGAAAGGCGGCGTCAACGGCGGCATCTTCATGAAGAAAGTGCCGACCTTGAGCATCATGGAGGAGGGCAAGCCCCTAGGAGCCTGGCCCAAGGGGTTGGAGCCGGGCGATGGCGAACTGGTGATTTCAAAGCAGTACCCGAGCTCGTTCTTCGGCACCTCGCTTTCGTCGACGCTGACGGCGCTGGGCATCGACACCCTGATCCTGACCGGCCTGACCACGTCGGGCTGCGTGCGCGCGACCTGCATCGACACCGTGTCCTACGGCTTCCGCCCCATCATCGTGGGCGACGCCTGCGGTGACCGGGACGACCGCCCCCATGAAGCCAACCTGTTCGACATGAACGCCAAGTATGGCGACGTGGTCAGCGAAACCGAGGTGACGGAGTACCTCAACCGAATCGGCAACCAACAGCCCAGGGCCGCC
>JADFMD010000128.1 GCA_022564055.1 Gemmatimonadota bacterium | reverse complement strand
AGAAACCCGGGAGCCTCCGGCCCACGCCCCACCCCCAGTCTTGATTGGCGAAAAACGGACCCGCGCCCGGCGTGTCCGTCCAATTGAGCGCGCTAGGCGCCCCAAAAGCGACGCCCGCTACGCCGACGATGGCGATCGCGCGGCCCCGCGAAAGGCCCAAATCGATCAAGATGCGACTGGCCAGCTCGATCATCGCCACCAGGGAGGTCCATGCGGCGAACACCAGCGCCAAAAAGAACAAGGCCATGAAAAACCGGCCTCCCGGGATGAGTGCAAAGAGCTGGGGCACCCAGATGAAGGTCAATCCCTCGTTTCCCGCCCCTACGATCTGGTCGGCGGCATCGGGCATCACCGCGAATACCGTGCAGAGCACCATGATGCCCGCAAGAAGTGACATCGCGTTGTTGCCGAAGCCGATGACGAAGGCGTTGAGCGCCGTGTCCTCACGGCTCCTCATGTAGATGGCGTAGGTGAGCACCAATCCCCAGCCAGCACCGGTATCCCAAGCGTTCTGGGTCAGCGCCTCCAGCCAGATCCTCGGGTCCGCGAGGTCCGCCAGATGCGGCGTGAAGAGAAACGCCAGGCCCTCTGCCGCCCCCGGGAGTGTGACCGCTCGGATCGCAAGGACGATCACGAGAAAGATGAGACTGGGAATCAGGACCTTGGCCGCCGTCTCGATGCCCCTCACACCCTTCGACACGACGAAGACACCCAACCCCATGGCCACGAGGTGCGTCACCAACGCCCCCGGCGTTCCCGCGTATCCCTCCCAGAAGGCCTCGGGCACCGCCGAGGGGACCTCCCCCGTGATGCTGGCCAGGAAAAAGCGGATGGTCCAGCCCATCACCACGCTGTAGTAGAACATGATGGCGGTCGCGGTGAAGGCCACCCAGGCCCCCATCCAAGCGAATCCCGGGCCGATCATCTTCACGAACGATCCGATCGTCCCGGACCGTGTCGCCTTCCCCATCCCGAATTCGAGAATCAGGAGTGGCACCGACCAGAGAAGCAGGAAGACCGCCCAGGCGACGAGGAACGAGCCACCGCCGTTGGACGCCGCAATCCGGGGAAAACGCCAGATATTCCCCGTGCCCACGGCCATGCCGAGCATGGCCAGAAGCATTCCCCAGCGTGAGGTGAAGACCTCGGACTTGGATGACAATCCGGCCTCCTCGTTCAGGTCGATGATTCCGCGGCCAACCGCTCCTGGATCCAACCCGGTACGGCCTCGGCGCTCACCCGCACCTGTTCGAGCGTGTCCCGATCCCGGATCGTGACCGTGCCGTCCTCGGAGGTTTGCCCGTCCACCGTGATGCACCACGGTGTCCCGGCCTCGTCTTGGCGCCGGTAGCGCCGACCGATGGAGCCCGCCGCATCGTAAAACGACGGAATCGAGCGTGACCGCAAATCGGTGTACAGCTTATCGGCGATCTCGGGTAGGCCGTCCTTTTTCACCAGAGGAAACACCGCCGCCTTGAGCGGCGCCAGACTCGGAGCGAGCTTCAGAAGCACACGCTCTTCACCCTTCACCTCTTCCTCCGTGTAGGCGTCGACCAGCGCCACCAGGACCGTACGGTCCACCCCCACCGCGGTCTCGACCACATAAGGCAGGAAACGCTTCCCCGCCGCCGCGTCGATGTACTCGAGTCGTTTGCCCGAGAATTCCTGGTGCCGTCCGAGGTCGAAATCGGTCCGGTTGTGAATCCCCTCCAGCTCCGTCCACCCGAAGGGGTGTTCGTACTCGATATCGAACGCCTTCTTGGCGTAGTGCGCCAACTCGTCCGGTCCATGCTCGTGGAAGCGGAGCTTCTCCTTGCGAATCCCCAACGAGAGATGCCACTCCATGCGGGCGTTCATCCAGTAGTCGAACCACTCGTCGTCGGTCCCCGGTTCCACGAAGAACTGGAGCTCCATCTGCTCGAACTCCCGCGTCCGGAAGATGAAATTTCCGGGCGTGATCTCGTTTCGAAACGCCTTTCCGATCTGTGCGATGCCGAACGGGATTTTTTGGCGCGCCGACGTCTGAACGTTCAGGAAATTCACGTACGAGCCCTGCGCCGTCTCGGGCCGTAGATAGATCACGGACGCGTCTTCTTCCACCGGGCCCATGAACGTCTTGAACATGAGGTTGAAGAGGCGCGGTTCGCCGAAGGTGTCCTTGGTTCCGCAGGTGGGACACTGACCGCCTTCGACCTCGGGAAGGTCGGCACGGAAGCGCCGGTTGCAATTTCCGCATTCCACGAGTGGATCCGTGAAGCCGTCCACGTGCCCAGAGGCCTCCCAGACCTTCGGATTCATCAGAATCGCCGCGTCGAGTCCCTCGACATCGTCGCGCTGATGCACCATGGTGCTCCACCAGCGTTCCTTGACGTTACGTTTCAGTTCGACACCGAGTGGACCGTAGTCCCATACCGATCCCGTTCCACCGTAGATCTCGGATGACTGGAAAATGAAGCCCCGGCGCTTGGCCAGGGACGTGAGCTTATCCATCACTGAGGGTTCAGCCATCGAGATCGATCCAAGGAGCTGGTTGGGGCGGTGAGCCGAGGCGATGGAAGCTAGACCCGGGTGCCTGCCGCATCAACCGAACAAGAACCGCGGAAAAGAATGCGGGTAGTAGGGGGCCCGGTGCGGCGTGACGACGTATATTAATTCGAACTCGTACTTTTCAGGAGTGTTTGAATGATTACGCTGACGGACGGAGCCCGCGAAGTGGTTCGTAGCTACATGGACCAGAGCGATGGCGAATTTACTGCGCTACGCATCAGCATCGCGGGGGGCACGCCGCTATCGCCCAACTTCGAGCTCACGCTCGTCGGGCCGGACGACATTCGTGAGAGCGAGCAAAAGGTGGATGTGGGCGATGTGACGATCGTCATCGAGGAGGAGTTCCGTCCTCGCCTCGAGGGAGCGACGGTAGATTTTGTCCAACGCGTGAACGAAAGCGGCTTCGAGGTAAAGCTGGCCAAGACGGTGAAGCTCCCGACGCTCGACGGACCGCTCGCTGACCGCATAAAGACCGTCTTGGACGCGGAGATCAATCCTGCAATCGCTTCGCACGGCGGCTCCATCACGCTCGTAGGAGTCGAAGGCACCGAGATCTACCTGGAGATGGGCGGCGGGTGCCAAGGGTGCGCGATGTCCCGCATGACGCTCCGCCAAGGAGTCGAGCGCATGGTCCGCCAAGCGGTGCCTGAAGTGACCGTCATCCACGACGTCACCGACCACTCCTCGGGTGAGAACCCCTTCTTCGAGGGGCCGGCGGTCTGACCGCTTCGGAGGCCTAGGTACCGCCCGTGGTGATATACGGTGTAGCATTGCTTGCGGGGTGCATGCTGGTCGGCGCGTTCATAGGAGAGCTGATCGGGAAGCTGATCGGCATCGACGCGAATGTTGGCGGTGTCGGTATCTCCATGTTGCTGCTGATCCTCATAGGTGCGAAAGTGCGGGCCAGCGGTCGCCTCCGCCCCATCTCCCAGACGGGTATCACCTTCTGGAGTGCAATCTATATACCGATAGTCGTGGCGATGGCGGCAAGCCAGAACGTGGTGGCGGCTGTCCGAGGGGGGACAGCTGCAGTGCTGGCCGGAGTCCTGGCCGTTGTCGTAAGCTGTGCCTTGGTGCCGGTGCTCAGTCGCATCGGGGGTGAACCGTCGCCGCCGCTGCCGGACCCAGACGTGGAGCAAGGCGTGTGACTGAGATTCTCGATCTCATGGCACAGGTAATGAGCCGATATGGCTTGATCACTGCCTTCGCCGTCGTGGGGATCACCGTATGGGTGTCCTATCAGCTGTCCACGCGTCTGACCAGAGGGCACCTTCACGGGTCGGCTATCGCCATCATGCTCGGCTTGCTGGCAGCATATGTCGGAGGTGTCGTCACCGGAGGTAACCGCGGCATTGCCGATCTGGAGGTATTCGCCGGTATCGGTTTGATGGGCGGCGCCATGCTTCGGGACTTCGCGATCATTGCCACGGCTTTCGGTGTGGATACGCGGGAGTTGGCGCGTGCCGGAGCAGCTGGGGTCATCTCTCTGTTCACTGGCGTGTTCGTGTCGTTCGCGATCGGCGCGGCGGTGGCCTATGCCTTCGGCTATACCGATCCCGTGAGTATGACCACGATCGGCGGCGGCGCGGCCACGTACATCGTGGGGCCCGTAACCGGTGCAGCCCTCGGGGCCAGTTCGGATGTGATCGCAATCAGTATTGCCGCCGGGCTCATCAAATCCATGCTGGTGATGGCTGGAACACCGTTTGTCGCACCACTGATCGGATTGAACAATCCGCGTTCGGCCATGATTTATGGTGGCCTCATGGGCACCACGAGTGGAGTGGCGGGGGGACTGGCCGCCACCGATGAACGCCTCGTTCCCTATGGCGCGATGACAGCTACGTTCTATACCGGATTGGGTGCCCTGTTGGGGCCTTCGGTGATTTTCTTGATCATCAGAGCGATCATGGCCTGACCGTTTCTTTCTGACACGACGCCGCTGGACCGAGGAGAGACCGAAACATGCCTGAACTCGAGTTGGTTAGGCGGGCACAGGATTTCGGGCCACGGGTCGCCGTGACATCGAATGGGCAGGATCATTCGTACGACTCGTTGCTGTCAGTATCGGAGGGAATGGCCGCCAGCCTGCTGGACGGGTCGACCGACTTGAAGGAACAGCGAGTCGCTTTTCTCATCCCGGCGAGCTTTGAGTACGCAGCGGTCCAGTGGGGCATCTGGAGAGCCGGTGGAATCGCCGTGCCGCTGAGCCTGTCCGCGGCAGACCCGGAGCTCGAACACGTGATCACCGATGCCCAGGTCGATCGCATCATCGTGCCCCAGGATTCGCTGGCGAAGCTCCAGCCACTCTGTGATCGGCTTTCGACGCCGCTGCTCAGCGTTGATCGGATCTCATCGGGGCAGTCTGTGCCGTTGCCGCAGCTGGAGGCCCGGAGGCGGGCGATGATTCTCTACACCAGCGGCACGACCAGCAAGCCCAAAGGTGTAGTGAGCACTCACGCCAACATTCAGGCACAGATCACTGCGCTGACAGAAGCCTGGGGTTGGCGATTGGACGATTGGATTCCGCTGTTTCTGCCGCTGCATCATGTCCACGGTATCGTCAACGTGCTCGGTTGCGCGTTGTGGTCCGGGGCCAGGGTGGACTGTTTCGACTCCTTCGATGAACTGGCGGTCCTGGAGCGCGTGGCAGACAAGGAATATTCGGTGTTCATGGGGGTTCCGACCATCTACGTAAAGCTGATCCGGAGCCTAGAGGCTGCCGATGAAGGGGATCGGGCGCGCTACGCTGATGGATTCGCCCATATGCGATTGATGGTGTCGGGTTCTGCCGCGTTACCGGCCAGCGTGCATGAACAATGGACGGGATTGACCGGACAGAAACTTCTCGAGCGTTATGGCATGACGGAAATCGGCATGGCGATCTCAAACCCTCTGCAAGGGGAGCGCAGGCCAGGTGCCGTGGGCGTGGCGCTGCCTGGCGTCACCGTCAGATTGGTCGGTGAAGCGGGCGAGGTGATTGAAGCAGAGAACGAACCCGGAGAGATTCAAGTTCGTGGACCCGCGGTGTTCTCCGAGTACTGGCATAAGCCCGACGTGACCCGCGAATCTTTCGTGGAGGGATGGTTCCGTACGGGGGATATGGCCGTGCTGGAGGATGGGTACTACCGCATCATGGGTCGCCTGTCGGTGGATATCATCAAGTCGGGCGGATACAAGCTCTCAGCCCTGGAAATCGAGGATACCTTGCTCATGCATCCGGCGATCCGCGAGTGTGCCGTGGTTGGCTTGCCGGACGATACTTGGGGGGAGGTGGTGGCCGTTGCCATCGTGGCCCGTGACGGGGAGCACATCGAGCTCCCGGCTCTGAAAGAGTGGGCCACCGAGCGCATGTCCAAGGACAAGATTCCCAAGTCGCTTTTGCTGTTGGAGGAGTTGCCGAGAAACGCCATGGGCAAGGTGACCAAGCGCGCCATCCAAGATCTTTTCGACTGAAGGGAGTCTGCTTCGCAAACCATGGACCATCTGAATCGTCGAGATTTCGTCAAAAAAGCCGGTCTCGGCGCCGCCGGAACTGGCGTTGTGGCTGCGTGCGGGAGCGCCGAAACGCAAAGTGCGGCCGGAGACGGCGTCGTCTCCGCCCTCCGTGTGAGTTGGCGAATGGCAACGAGCTTTCCTCCGAGCTTGGACATTCTCCATGGGGCCGCGCTCCTCGTCGCAAACCGGGTCGAGGCCCTCACGGATGGGGGCTTTACGATCCGCGTATTTCCGCCAGGGGAAATCGTCCCTGCGCTCCAGGTGATGGACGCCGTGGAGTCGGGAACGGTGCACGCCGGCTACACCAGCGACTACTACTACATCGGCAAGAATCCCGCGCTCGCGTTCGGTACCTCCATTCCCTTCGGCTTGAACGCACGGCAACAGACGGCCTGGCTGTACCACGGGGGTGGGTTGGAGCTGCTCCGGGGGATCTACGCGGACTTCGGCCTCACCTCGATCCCGTGCGGAAACACCGGGACCCAGTTTGGCGGGTGGTTCCGGAGCCCCGTCGAGACGCTCGCCGATCTGCGCGGCATACGCATGCGCATTCCCGGACTCGCGGGCGAGATCATGGCGCGCCTCGGCGTCACGGTCCATGTCCTCGGCGGCCCCGACGTCTACCCGGCTCTGGAGCGTGGCGTGATCGACGCCGTGGAATGGGTCGGACCCTACGACGACGAGAAGCTCGGATTCCACGAGATCGCGAAGAACTACTACGTCCCCGGGTGGTGGGAGCCGGGACCATCGACCGTGCTGCAGGTCGGCCTCGAAGCCTGGAACGACCTGCCACCGTCCTATCAAGCCGCACTGGAGAGTGCGTGCAATGACGCCACCCTCATGACCATGGCCCGCTACGACGTGGAGAATCCCCCGGCTCTGGTGCGCCTCACCACCGAACACGGGGTGACTTTGAGGAGGTTCTCAAAAGAAATCCTCGAGGCCGCCTGGACCGAGAGCGAGGCGTACCTCGAGGAGCAGGCCGCTGCGAGCGAGGATTTCCGGAGGATGTACGTGTCGTGGAAAGACTTCCGGGACCGGAGCTTCCGGTACTTCGCCAGCAATGAGTTGGTGTACGCCAACTTCGCGTTCCCCAAAACGTAGAAGGCTACAGCAGCACCCACGCGATCAACCCGCCCAGCACGACCAACTGGATCACGATGAACGGCACGGCCCCCCGATAGATCGTGGTCGTGGGAATACTCGGCGGCGCGACCCCCCTCAGGTAGAAGAGCGAGAAGCCGAACGGGGGCGTAAGGAACGACGTCTGGATGTTCACGGCCAGTATGATCCCCAACCACGTCAGGTCGAGCCCCAGAATTTGAGCAGCCGGTACGATAAGGGGCACGATGATGAAGGCGATCTCGAAGAAATCGATGAAGAAGCCGAGCCCGAAGACGATCGCGTTGACGACGAGGAGGAAGCCGACCGAGCCACCGGGGAGGTCGGTCAGCATGCCGGCAATCCAGAGGTCGCCTTCGAGGCCACGGAACACGAGCGTGAAAGCGGTCGAGCCGATCAGCAGGAACATGACCATGATCGTGAGGCGCGTCGTGTCGGCCATGGCGGCCTTGAGGGCTTCCATGGACAGGCGCCGGTGTACGCCCGCAAGTGCCATGGCGCCGAGCGCACCCAAGGAGCCGGCCTCGGTG
>JADFMD010000127.1 GCA_022564055.1 Gemmatimonadota bacterium | reverse complement strand
CCTCGTTTGCGGATCTGGGTCTGGCCGGTTTCGTCGACGTGGGCAAGATGTGGGCGGGCAACGTGCCGTACGGTGCGGACTCCGACTGGGAGGCGGGGGTCGGGGTCGGGCTCCGGATCGGGCTGCCGGCGGGTGGGCAAAACGTCCTCCGTATGGATTTTTCTCTCCCCATGACCGGCCAAAGAGAGGAGAAGGGGGTCGGTTTCCGCCTCTATACGGAGTTGTTCGGCCTGCTCGATCGACGCGCCTGGCCTACGCAGACCGAACGGAGTCGCTGGTACGGCGTCGATCCGGACCTGACCGAGCGACCGGTGAATCCCTTGGCTGGCAACTAGGAGGCGTGGGCCAATGAGACACATCCTTCTCGCAATGGCACTCATCGCTACGACCAAGGTCTAATGGCGGGGATGCCGGATAGGCCCCAACGTGTATGTCGTCCGTTCACAAAATGGATAGGAGTGTTCGAATGTTTGACATAGGCTCTGGGAGAAATCTCTTTGCTCCGCTCGCTGTTGTGCTGCTTGCCGCGGGATGCGGTGGGGGTGGTGGCACATCCACGCCCCAACCTGCATTCGATGGTGATCTATCGCAGGTCCTGACGATCACGATCCGGAACGAGCAGATCGATGCGGCACGTATTACGCTGTTTATCAACAGCCGGCGCGAGCGCCTCGGCGACGTGCGAGGGCTCTCGACCCAGACCTTTCACGTGCCCATGAGGGGGGGGGCCTCCGTCCGCATGTCGTTCGACCTGACACTGGGTGCGAGCTGCGTGACGCGGGATGTCGAACTCGGGCCGGGTGACGTGATCCAAGCGGTAATCCCGGTGGATTTACGCCTGATGCAGGCGGCTTGCCGCGGGAGGTAGCCGGCTAATGGGAGGCTTTTCCAACGAAGAAGGGGGTAGGCTGATGGTTGGTTCGTGTAGGGGGAAGTGTAACGCGTCGGTTAGTCGCGTGTTGGCTGAGAGTCGCGTGTCGCGGCTGATGGCGATGATGCTTCTGGTGGCAGGGGTCGCCTCGTGTTATCCAGGCGACATCAGCAGCGTAAGCGAAGCCGATCTCGTCCTGACGTTTTTCGACTCATCCGCGGATTTCGCGAGCATTGGCACCTATGCCATGCCCGACACGATCATCCGATTCGACGCCGACGGGGGATCGAGTGCGGCCAACCCCGTGGTCGATGCCGAGGTCCTCGCCCAGATCGAGGCCGAGTTCACGGCGCTTGGTTACACACGCGTTGTAGTCGATGGCGTGGAGCCCGATGTCATCGTGCTGGTCACGGCGACTCGGATCGACGTGGACTTCTGGGTTGGGGGAGGATGGTGGGATTACTGGGGATATTGGCCCGGCTGGGGCCCCGACTGGGGCCCTTGCTGCTACGGTCCTGGATATGGACCCGGATATCCCTGGGGCCCGGTTTATGGCGGGACGGCATCGATAGGTACCCTCTTGATCACCATGCTCGACCACAACAAGACGCCCGCAGACGAGATGGAAATCCCCGCGATCTGGGCTGGAGCCATCAACGGGCTCCTCCAAGGCGGCGATGCGAGTATCCTGGCCCGTCTCGAGGGCCTCATCGAGCAGGTCTTCGTTCAATCTCCTTATCTCCAGTAGCGGAGGAGTTGTCATATGAATTACCGTCAGATCATGGGCGGAGCGGCAGCGCTTCTGCTCATCGTGACCACGGTCCAGCCGGTCTCGGCCCAGCGCGCCGGCCGCTGGACCACGACTTGGTGGTACTCTACGGTACTGGGCGTCAGGGACACGAAGGACTTCGCCGGTGGCTTCTCGTGGAGGGGCGTGACCTTAGACGTCGAGAAGGCAATCACGGACGATTTCACGCTCGGAGGGTCTGTCGGCTGGCACGTGCTGTCGGAGAAGAATTCGGGTACGGGCGAGTTCGACGGCGGCGCGATCACCGGCACGGCCTTTCGGTACATGAACTCGGTACCGCTGCTCCTTACCGGGAATTATTACCTGGGACAGTCGGGCGGAACACGGCCGTTCCTCGGCGTTGGAGCCGGTACCTACTGGATCGAGAACCGCACCGACGCCGGCGTGTTTCGTGTGGAGGACAGCCTCTGGCATCTGGGTCTCATGGGCCAGGCGGGGATCGTGATCAAGCGGCCCAGCCGTACGGTGACGTTGTCGGCCCGATACAACTGGGGGCTCGAGAAGAACGACATCGAGCAGACATACCTCACGTTTTCAATCGGGTTCGATACGGGGGGTTGACCGCGCTCCCACGCGGCCCTCGTCGCCTAGACCTCGGGGTGCGTGACTCACCGCTTGCCGAATGGCACGGTGCTTGGAGTCGAGGCCGGTGAATCCCTTGGCAACCATGACCGCGAGGAAGTAGAATCGGTGCGTCCGTGTCCCCTCTGCGAGGAGCCCCAGCATCGACCCGAATGCCACCGACCCGAACGCCCCCGTCGCGAGCGCCCTCGACCCGAGCCCCATCGACTACCGCGCGTTCCTGGAATCGACCCCCCTCGTGCCCTGGATCGCGGACGCTAAGACCTGGTGCTTCACGTATGTAGGCCCCCAGGCGGAGGAGCTGCTGGGTTTTCCTGTCGAGGATTGGTACGATCCGGCTTTCTGGACCGACCGCATCCATCCGGACGACCGTGAGGAAGCGGTTTCCACGTGCATGACCCTCTCCGAAGAGGGAGGCAGCTACGAGTTCGCCTACCGAATGATACGGTCGGACGGAAAAGTCATTTGGGTGAACGACATCGTCACCGTCGATATGGGGGACAGCGGTCCGGAGCGGCTCCGCGGTTTTCTCATCGATATCACCGAGCAGAAAGCAGCGTCGGAGTCCGCCCAGGAGGGCTACGACCGGGTCCAGAAGCTCTTACACGAGGCCCCGGACGCGATGCTCTCCGTTCGGCCCGACGGAACCATCGCTCGATTCAACAAGGTGGCCCAGGAGATGTTCGGTTTCCCGGAGGAGGAGCTGCTTGGCACCCTCGTCGAGCGTCTCATTCCTGAGCGTTTTGGCTGGAGTCATGTGAGGCACCGAGCCGGTTTCGCGGAGCGCCCGTCGAGCAGGCACATGGGCAAGAGGCTCGACCTTCTGGCTCGGAGGCGTGATGGCTCGGAGTTTCCGGTGGAAGTCACCTTGAGCCCGTTTGAGGACCAGGGAGGTTTCCATGTCATCGCCGCCGTACGGGACGTCTCGGACCGGAGGCACGTCGAGGCCGAGCTGAGGGCGAGTGAGCGATTGCTCCGCCAGATGGTGAACTCGCTGCCTGCCGCGATCGCCCTCCTCGACGTGGACGAGTGTTATAGGTTCGTCAACACACAGTATGGCGATTGGTTCGATCTGCACCCCGATCAGATAGTGGGACGGACCGCCCAAGACGTGATGGGGGAGGAGGCCTACAAGCTGGCACGGCCCAGGATCGAGGGGGTGCTTCGGGGGGAGAACCAACACGTCGAAATGGGTTTTCCGGCGGCGGACGGCACTCCCCGTCCTGTCGAAGTGGCCCACATCGCGCAGTTCGACGACGAGGGTGTGGTGTCCGGGTACTTCGTAATCGTTCTGGACATTTCCGATCGGGTGAACGCGCAGGCCGCAGACCGCGAACACAGGGAAGCGTTGGCCCATTTTTCACGCGTGGCAACCATGGGTGAGCTTGCCGCGTCCATCGCCCACGAGCTCAACCAGCCGCTAGCCGCCATCACTGCCAACGCCCAGGCCGCGAGCCGTTTTCTTACCAAGACACCCCCCGACCTCACGGAAGTCGACGGGGCGCTGGAGGACATCGCCGGAGACGCAAAACGTGCCGCGAAGGTCATCCGGCAGATGCGAGAGCTCCTGCGGAAGGGTGAGCGCGGCGAGGAGGTGGTGGACGTCGTGGTACTGGTCGAGGAAACGGTCGAAATGCTCGTCAGTGACGCCATCGCACGAAACTGTGAGATGATGGTGGAGTCCGAACCCGATGTTCCACTCCTGTCCGGGGACCCCATTCAACTGAAACAGGTCGTCCTCAACCTCGTGATGAACGCTTTCGACTCCGTTGCGGAGGCAGACGGCGTTCCGGGGCGGCTCACCATCGCGACTTCGTCGTCGAACGGGTGGGTGGAGATCAGTGTCAGCGACAACGGACCGGGCTTCCCCGACGATGCTACCACGGATTTTTTCGCACCGTTTGTGACGACGAAGAAAGAGGGACTCGGCATGGGACTCTCGATCAGCCGGAGCATCATCGAAGCCCACGGAGGCAAGTTGACCGCCGAGACCAACCCCGAAGGAGGAGCCACCCTTCGAGTCCTCTTGCCGGTGCCTTCCGGCGACGACGGGTGACCCCGCTCGGGCGGTCCGTCCTCCCCGTCCTTGTTGTGGGCACGGTGTTGCTGGCGCCGTACGGCGCACTCGCTCAGAGTGGGAACGGGTCGACCGGTGCGGCTTTCGGCGGTGCTGCTCTGGGAGCCTTGTCGGGCTCCATGCTCGCGCTCAGCGGAGGCCTCGAGGCGTGTAATCGGACCCTCTACCCGGCGCGGTGCAGTCGAATCACCACCGTCACGGGGGCGGTCGTCGGACTTGTTGCCGGAGCCGTCATCGGATGGGAAAACCGTTCGGCCCTGGATGATCGCCTCGAGAACGCAGCGTTTGGGACCGCCTTGGGCGCAGCGGGCGGCGTCGCCTTGAAGCTTGGCCTACAGCATTACGGCTGGCCCGACGTGGCGGCCACCTCCGCCTTGGGACTGGCCGTGGGTGCATCGGTCAAGGGCGCGAGTATCGGACTCGCCGCCGGAGCCGCGACCGGGCTCCTGTTGTGGCGCTTCCATCCCCGTGTGGGACCGGGCGGGGCCGCGGTGTGGGGCTTGGCCGGCATGGCTGTAGGCGGGCTTGCCGATTGGGTGGCCGAAGCCGTGGAAGGCGGCTCGGACATGAATGGGATCCCGATGCAATTCTCGGTTTCCTGGTAGGGCGACCATGCTTATCGTGGGTGACCAGGCACCAGACTTCTCGCTCCCCCGGCTGGACGGAACCGATTGGGGACTCGAGGAGGAGGCCGCCGGGGATCCACTTCTGCTCGCGTTCATCGAGACGGACTGTCCGACGTGCCGCCTCACGATCCCGTATCTCAAGCGCCTGGCCGAGGCGCTCGGCCCCGACAGCCATCGGGTCGTGGCGGTCTCGCAGGATGGTGGCCAGGAGACACGGGAGCTGGTGGAGGCCTATGACGTGAGCTTCCCGGTCCTCCTGGACACAGATCTGGATGTGTCCCGCAGCTACGATCCCCCCAGCGTCCCGGCGCTTTTCCTCGTGGGAGAGGGCGGGCGGATCGAGCTCAGCGAGGTGGGCTTCCACAAAGGGGATCTCAACTCGGCGGCGGAAAAAATGCTCTCGAGCCTGGGACTTCCCGTGCAGACGGTTGCGGACCCGGACGACGGGGCTCCTGCGATGAAGCCCGGGTGTACGTCCCGCCACCTGGAGCCGGCGGTGGCCGTCGAGTCCGGCGAGGCGACCACCGAGAGGACTGGTGGAGGGACTGGCGGAGGGACTGGCGGGGCGGACAGCGAGCCGTCGCCCAAGCCGATCGATCTGCTCCCCGAGCGAGCGCCTGCTGCCTCTCGTGTCACGCTGGCTGACGATGAGGATCCGTACGAATACTGCATGAGCGCCGGCTTCTCGCCCTTCCTTCCCGTGGTCCCACCCACGGCGGAGCGGGTGGACACCTTTCTGGCAGGGGTCCCGCATCCACCGGATCGTGTGGTTGGGCTGGTTCCGCCCTGCTACGGGCCCGCAACGATCGAGAAGATCGCCGCCAACGCGGTGATGGCGGGCTGCAAGCCGGAGTACATGGAGGTGCTGATCCCTGTGATCAGGGCCGCTTGCGACGAGCGCTTCAACTTGCACGGGGTGCAGGCGACGACACACTCGGCCACTCCGTTGATCATCCTGAGCGGGCCGGCCGCCGCGCGTTTGGGTTTCGCGAGCGGGGCTGGGGTGTTCGGAAACGTGGCCCGGGCCAACAGTTCTGTGGGCCGGGCGCTGCAGCTCGTGATGACCAACCTGGGAGGGGCGCTCCCCGGCGAGATCGACATGTCGGCGCTGGGAAATCCGGGGCGCTTTTCGTACTGCGTGGCCGAGAATCACGAAGAGAGCCCGTGGGAGCCTCTGCACGTGGAGCTCGGCTTCGGTGAGGACGAGAGCACGGTCACCCTGTTCGCCGCCGGCGGGCTCACGGAGGTGAGCGAGCACACGGCCCGAACGGGCGCCGGAGTGCTTCGCACGATCGCCGCCACGCTCTCCATGGTCTGGAGCTGGAGGCAGTGCGGGCGGGTCGACGCGGTGGTCGTGTTGTGCCCGGAGCACGCGGCGACTTTGAGCTCGGATGGATTCACCAAGGGTGACGCGCGCGACTTCCTTTTCGAGCATACCGGCGTTCCCTTGCGGGCGTTCGACCACGAAGGCACGGAGGGTACCCAGGCCCGCGATTCCTACGAGGAGGTTCTGATCGACGGTGAGCCCCACTACCGGAAGTTTGCCGACCCCTCGCAGATTCGGATCATCGTGGCGGGCGGGACCGCTGGAAAATTCTCGGCGGTGATGGGAGGCTGGCTGGCGGGCGCCGAGGGATCTCAGACGGTGACATACCCGGTAAAGTGGTGAGCACGCGAACGTACATACAAAAGGAGATTCCATGTCCACGTTGGTGAACCCGCTCGATGAAAGCTCCCGAGATCGGCAGTCACCCGCGCCCCGGCTCGACGGCCTGGAGGGCAAGACACTCGCCCTCCTCGACATCAGCAAGCCCCGAGGGAAGGAGTTCTTGGATCGGCTCGAGCAGCTCCTCAAGGAACGGTACGGTGTTTCGCGTATCGTTCGAGAGGTCAAACCGACCTACACCAAGCCCGCGCCCGGAGCCCTGCTGGAGAGGCTAGCGTTCGTGGATGGGGTGATCGAAGCCCTGGCCGACTGAGGCTCCTGCACAACGTGCAGTTTGCACGACAGCGTTCGACTCGAAGAGAACGGGATCCCTTCGGTGCCTTTGGCCACATCAGAGTTCCGCACCGCCGCCAGGGTACAGGCCAGCCGTCTGGGGCGTCCCGACCTGGAGGCGGTGTTCGTTGAACACCCGATCCAGGATCGGACTCCGGCGGAGATCGAGGAGCGCGCGGAGGCCGTAATCGAGGAGGTCGTCTCCCGGCTCACGGGGGCCCCCTAGCTCAGCCACCACATCGGGCCTTAACTTCCGTTCCTACCTGGGAATGTCTTTAGATGGGAGGCACCACCATGCGACCGCACGCACGATTCCTCATTTCGATGTTGGCGATCATGGTGGTCGCTGCAGTACCCGCCGTCAGCCCTGGAACAACCGGGGTCCAGCCGGCCGCCGCCGCCGTGTGGCAGGTCACGCAGCAGGACCCGGCGCTGGAGCATGCCCGCACCGGTGCGATGGATGAGCTGATGCCCGTCGGACCCGGGGTCAAAGTTGGGCAACTGGACAACGGTCTCCGCTACTACATCCGCGAAAACGATGAGCCAGCCAATCGGGCTGAGCTGCGCTTTGTGGTCAGCGTCGGCTCGGTGGTCGAGGACGAAGACCAGCTGGGGCTCGCCCACCTTCTCGAGCACATGGCCTTCAACGGGACCGTGAATTTCGAGAAAAATGAGTTGATCGAGTTCCTGGAGTCCATCGGGATGCGTCTAGGTCCGGGCGTCAACGCCTCGACCAGCTACGACGAGACCAGCTATAGGATTCAGATCCCGACCGACTCGTGGGACGTGATGGCCACCTCCTTC
>JADFMD010000126.1 GCA_022564055.1 Gemmatimonadota bacterium | reverse complement strand
TCGATGAACGTGAGGAGGAGGGGACCCTCGGCCGTCTCGTCCTCGAGTCGCCAATCACCTCCGTCCAGCCGGGCGAGCGTGAAGTCCGGCGCCGGGTCTCCCGCAGCAAGCATGGTCAGGTCACAGGATGGAGGGTGAGGTGCGCCGCCGAGCGCCGCTTCGGGCTCGCGAGCCCAGTATCCTACGTGCTGAGGGGGAGGCGCAAGCCGCACCCAAGACTCCTCAGAGCAGCGCGTCCAGATAAAGGTCGATTCGGAACTGCTTATCGGGACCATTGAGCCCGTGGGACAAATCCAACCGGAACAACCCGTCGAGAACGCTTCCGCCCACGCCGACACCGTAAAGAAAGTCACCCGCGTCGAAGTCGGCTCGGGCGCCGGCCCAGCCGACGTCGCCGAAAATGGTCAATGCGCCGATGTCGAAGGTCCGGGCCACGTCCAGGCGGCCTCGAGCGAAAGACGATCCCATCGCGGCCGCGGCGGAGTATCCCCGGAGCGTGTTCGCACCGCCCAAGAACCAGTTGCGTTGCAGCGGTGCGTCGCCCCAGGTCGTTCCGCCGCCCGCCTCCAGGCCGAGGCGCCAGGTGGGATAGACCAGGGGTATGGCCGCCCTCAGGACGGCACTGGCGCGTGCATAGTTCGTCCCTACCGTTTCCCCGGTGGTCCGCCACCGAGCTCCATGCGCGTACAGGTCGAGTCCGAACTGCCTGCGGAACGGGTCGCCACCCCACCACGGTGAAAGACGAAGCTCGACGCCGCCCTCCTCTACGCCGCCGGCGTCGACGTTGGGTCGGAATTCCCAGCTTCCGTTGAAGACCCGGAACAGTGCGAAACTGGACTCGGTCGGGACCCCCACCTGACGCTCCGCGTAGGCCCTGAACTCGAAGGATTCGCGTGCCCCAACCGGCGGACGCCAGGTGAAGTCCGCCCCTGAGCGCCGATAATACTCGCCGTCGTCTCGTCCGAAGAGGAATGCATACATCGAGTTGCCGAATGCCAAGTACCGGCCCCGTGGATCGGTGGCGGTGAGCTCGTGGTAGACGCCCAGCCGCAACCGCCGCCGAACGGAAGTCCTCTCGAAATTCAGCCGCACCTTGGGCTTGAGATCGGCAAATCCGAAGAATCCGCTGGCCTCGAGGGTGTACGGACCGCCGAGACTTGCCTCGAATCTGCCCCCCAGAGCGGGCCCCTCCACCCGGTTGTAGCGGAGCAAATCGGGCCGAGCCCAACCCCAGTTCGCCGCCCAGGGTATGCCTTGGATCCTCGGCGCGGGCAGGGCGGCCAGGGTGTTAAAGTAGTCTTCGAGCTGCTGGTCCGACGGAAAGCCCGCCGCGTCTTCCCAGATCGGGGGCGGAAGATGAGGGCTCGTGGCCACGGTGCTCCGCACTTCCGGGACGATCATGAACGAATTTCGCTCATCCGCGAAACCGTCGACGGCCAGCTCATACTCGACCCCATCCTCCTCCGACAAGAGCTGGGCGATAAAGGCCATGGCTTCGGCACGACTCTCGAAGTGGCGCTCTACGAGTCCGGCCTGCGCGGCCGTCTCGGGCTGGGCCAGATCGGACTGGGTGGTGACGGACTCTATTCGATACGAGAGGTCCATCGAGACCGGCATCTTGAGGATACCCGCACCCACCTCCCCCTCCATCCGCATACTCCGGGGGAGCCAGACCTCGAAGTTCCAGAGGCTGTACTCGACGGCCACCATCGTCAGATCGAAGGTCCACGGTTTGAAGAGGCCCGGCACGTACCTGAACGATCCCCTCTCGTCCTCTTCCCGCATTTCCGGAACATCGCGTATGGCATCGAACTGGCGGCTCAATCGATAGACCGCTCGCACGAGCGCGCCGGACTCGGGCTCGATCCACAGCGTGCCGGTGATGCGGTGGGAGTCGGCCTGCCGAGGAAGCACGTCCAACTGGATCGTCTGGAGTCGCCGTCCGTCCGGGAAGCTAAGTGTCAGCGTGTCTCCGCTCTGGTATCGGTAAAGAGAGTCGGCCCCGAAGGCCAGGGGGTGAGCGATCCAGAGGTCGTTGTCGTCCTCATCGTCGGGGTCGCCCAGCCCGAAAAGGAGACGCTCGCCGCCCGGCTCGAACGGTTCGTCGAACGGGAGGTCGTCCAACCAGTCCAGATCGCCCTCGCGCACCGCGATCGACCGGCCCGGATACTGGGAACGCGTGCCCAGAACCTGGACGACCGCGTCGTAGTCCTTATCCCAGAAGGCGCGGACCGCCGTCTCGTTCCGGTAGATGATCCGATCCTTGAGCGGGGTCCTGATCGCCGCAGCGATCCTCTGTTGAATCAGGGCCGTGTATCGCACCACCGACGAGTCCACGGACGCCCAGTTCGCCTGGGCCGCCTCGAAGAGGACGCCTGCCACAGGATCGAGGAACGCATCCGGGGCGATCTGCACGGAAGCGGCCTGCGCCGAGGGAGTCTGTCCCGATGCGGTCCGGGCCGTGTCGGCTTGCGCCGATCCGGTTCGCGCCGACGGGATTTGCCCTGCCGCGATTTCGGCCCCGAGGCTGAAAGAGCCGACCAACAGCGCTCCGAAGCAAGCTCTTGCCAGCGTTCGTGGCATTGCCCCTACCTACTCCAGCCCACTACTGGGGCCCGTTGAGTCGTGCCGGAAGCGCACCTCCCGAAACTCGTCCCACGCGATCACTCGCCACCGGGTCGACGCGACTCCGTTGGCACCTCTGGCACCCTCCGGCTGGATGAGGATCCCCTTATTGTCCCATCCGACATCGTTGGAGTCGCCCCAGTCGACATCATTCGAGTCGTCCAGCTCGAACGTCCGTCCGTCCAGGAGCGTGATCGTGGCCCCGAAAACCTCCCCCCGTTCGATCCGACTCACGTTGGCGAACTCGATGGTGAAGGTCACGTCGCCCGCACGACCGTTCAGCATTTCCCAGGACGCCGCTTCGTCCGCGTCCCAACGAATCACGCCCTCGATCTCTTCTCCGGACTGCGTGATCACCGTGCCGACCAAGAGCCGACCTCCATCGAAGGTGTCGTAGTCAGCGACCTCCTCCGGCTGGTGGAACCGCAGAATCTCGAACTCGCTCCACTCGACCTCGACCATGCCGAGCCCCGGATCCGAAATCCGAACGCCCCGGTTTCGCCGATCTACGTCCCTCGTGCCCGTGAGCTCGCGCTCGACTCCATTGATGAGCACGATTCGAGCCCCGCGCCGAACCCGCTCGATCGAGACGATCTCGTCGAAACGAATGCGCCGCTCGTCACCCCCCTCCATCTCTTCCCCCCTCAGTACATCAGAAGCCAGGATCTCGTCCCGGTCCCATGAGATGTAGCCCGTGTACCGATTGCCGTCGCGGTCCTCAACGGTTCCGTGAAGCCGGCGAGCGGGGGTCCTGGCTCCGGTCGGAACGGCGGAAAAGACGACCCGGTCGAGTTCGTCCCAGTCCAGCTCTACCTGGCCCCCCCCGGGCGTGTCCACCGTGAGTTCCCGGATCGAGCGGCGTACGGCGCTCCCCTCGAGGTCCAGCAGCTCGCCGGAGCGAAGGGTCAGCTCGACGTGGTCCCGCCCCATCACTCGCAGAGAGCTCAGATGGCCAAAGCGGATACCCGACTGGGAAGTCGCCGGGAACTCGGGGTCGGCCTCATCCCAAGTAATGCGGAACCCGTGCAGGTCGATGGTGCGGACAGGCGGGCCGGCGGCGTTTTTCGATTCGAGCCAGGCCTGGTAGTTCTCCCCAGGAACCTCCTTGAAGCCGTCCAGAATGTCCACCCAACTGACCTCGTTCCCGTCCCAGCGGATGAACCCCTCATGGACGTCACCGGACTTGGTATGGACTTGGCCCCAGATGCGGTCGGTATCCTGCGCCGACACCGGATCGGAGAAGCCCAACGCACATAGCAGTGCACAGGACAACGCACACAATAATGACAAGCCACACGAACGGACGTGCGCCATGTAGTTTCCTTCTGAGAAGCCGAGGCCGGGACGTAACTCATCGTACGATGCCGACAGACGAAGGTTTCAGACCTTTGATCGACTCGGATCCGGTAGATCGGCATGCGCATGGCTCGCGCGCGGGTGCCGGGATCCTGTATCAGGCTCAAACAGGATCAGGAACGACTTCCCTGTCGTCGTCGAGCATCAAGTAGATCTTCCGCACGGTGGCTTCGGCGAGAATGAATGCGATGATCACGACAACGAATGCTATGATACCGTGCAACGCACCGGAAAACTCAACCCTGTCGCCAAAGGCGAAGTCGATCGCTTCCAACATCACGAACTTCGATGCCACCAGGATTCCCCAGATCGACAGGCCCCGATAGATCTTGGACGCCACACCGGGTTTGTTCTTGAAGTGGTTGGCGACGCGATGCTCGAGAGCGATCGTAAGCCTCAGAAGTAGCTGGAGCAGGAATGCCGCCGCCAACGAGATTGTGAACGACTCGATACTGACGAGGTCCCAATACTCGTCGAACAGGTTCAAGACGGTAAGATCGACCAGCACCGCGATCGTGTAGCGGACGAACAGCCGCTGCGGGTTGTTGAGCTCGTAGATTTCTTGACTAGCCATGGACGTCTGCCTGGTTCATCGGGGTCGGTATTTCAGAGAGAAACGACGGAGATCCCCCTCGGCGAGGATCCGAAGGGGGCTGGGTTAGGGATTGCACACCGGGGGCCCGCACCGTTTGCGGGCCCCCGGTTGTGGCCCCTCAGAGACTCGAAACCCTCGCTAGTCTCCCAGAGCAAACGTGTAGAAGACGTTGCCGGCGGCGATGCCGATGTACTGCTTGCCGTCCACCATGTAACTCATCGGCGCAGCGTGTACGCGCGAGCCGACATTGATATGCCAGAGCTCCTCTCCGGTCTCCGCGTCCAGCGCGAAGAAGAAACCATCGATCGTTCCACTGAAGACGAGGTCGCCTGCGGTGGAGAGCACCCCGGCTGTGGACCTGGCCTTCACTTGATACTCCCACACCCGCTCGCCGGTCTGTGGCGAGATGGCTCGCACCGCGCTCACATAGTTGTCCTGAGGTAGGGGTGTCGATCCACCACCACCGGTGAAGCGCTCGCCAGCCACGTATTCGTCGTCGCGGATGAAGTAGGTGGTCTCGCCGTCGTAGGCCATGACGTAGAGGAGATCGGTCCTGGGACTGTAGCTCGGAGACCACCAGTTGCTTCCACCTCCGATGGAGGGCGAGACGGTGGTCCCTTCCACGGTTGGGAACGTGTCCGGAATGCGGATCGGTCGGCCGTCAGCGTCGATGCCCTCGGCCCAGGTCTGCCGCGCATAGGGCTCGCCGAGCAGGAACTCCCCGGTCTCGCGGTCGAGCACGTAAAAGAACGCGTTTCGATTCGGCCAGAGCATCAACTTTCGCTGCCGTCCGTCGAACTCGGTATCGGCCAGGATCGGAATCTGCGTGCTGTCCCAGTCATGAACGTCATGGGGCGTGAACTGGAAGTACCACACCATCTCACCGGTGTCCGGATTGATCGCCAGCACGGCATCGGAGTACAGGTTGTCGCCCATCCTGACGTCCCCGTTCCAATCCGGACCTGGATTGCCCGTGCCCCAGTAGACCAGGTTCAGCTCCGGGTCGTACGCCCCGGTCATCCAGCTCGCGGAGCCCCCAGTGCGCCAGGAGTTACCCGCCCACGTCATGTTGTCAGGATGGTCCGGCCCTGGGATCGTGTAGAGGCGCCAAGCGAGGTCTCCGGTCTCCTGATCATAGGCGTCGATGAATCCGCGAATCCCGAATTCTCCGCCCGCGATCCCCGTCAGGATCTTGTCCCCGACGATGAGTGGCGCGGCCGTCGCGCTGTAGCCGGTGGCTTCGTCGGCAACTTCCACGTCCCAGATCAGGCTACCGGTCTTGGCATCGAGGGCCACGAGGTGTGCGTCCAAGGTGCTCATGAACACGCGGTCACCCAGCACGGCGACGCCCCGGTTGTTCCGACCGCAACAGAAAGTCAAATCCTCGGGCATTTCGTGGTTGTAGCGCCAGTACTGACTGCCGGTTCGGGCGTCGAGCGCGATGACGTTACTCGGGGCTTCGGTCACATACATCACACCGTCGACGACGAGGGGGGTCGTCTCGGCCCGGTCCAATGCGCGCAGCTGGAAGGCCCACTGCATCTCAAGCTGCCCCACGTTCTCGTTGTCGATCTGGCCCAGCCCACTGTAACGCTGACTGAAGTAATTGCCCGAGTACATGAGCCAGTTCTCCGGCTCAGCGTCGGAATTCAGCAGGCGCTCATGCGTCACGGGCTCGAACGACGGGGCGGGTGAAAGCGTCTGAGTCGGCGAGTCGCCGGACCTCTGTTGGGCAGCCGAGGCCGGGATCGCGAATATCAACAGGGTGAACAGCACATACCGTTTCATCATCTCGCTTCCTCTCTTCGTTCGACTCAATGGCGAATAGGACCGGTGCACTGAACAGCGTCAGCGCAACAAAATGTGATCGGGCTGCCGTTCACTGATCCGCCCGGGTCAACCCGTACAGATAGGCGACGAGATCTTCGAGCTCGCCGTCGGTCAGCGTGTCGCCGTAGGCGGGCATCGACGACGTCTCGATGCGTTCGCTCACCAGGAGATCTTTTTTCAGAAACGACCACAACTCATCGTCCATGTCGAGGATTCTGAGGGAGTACGTGCCCTCGTTCATCCTCAAGCCCTCGACCCGGGTGCCGTTCCGGTGGGTCACGCGCATTCTCCACCAGCGCGGCTGAACACGTTCATCCGGATCGACCAGATCCGAAAGAAGCCGGTCCGGTGAACGGCGATCCCCGATGGTCGAGAGGTTGGGACCGTGTCGGCCACCCGCACCGTCGATAACGTGGCAACCGGTGCACCCGCCCCCGCGATAGAGCCGTTCTCCGGCGGAGGCGTCGCCCGCCACCGCCACGCGTTCGCCGCCCGATACCGAGCGGAGATACGCCACGATCTGCCACACGGATTGATCCGTCCGAGTCCGATTGATCCCGGTCATCGCGGTACCGGGGACCCCCTCGGAAATCGTGTTGAACAGGCCAGCGTCGGTGCTGGAGTGCTCAAATTCGCCGGTCGTCAAATCCGGACCCATCTCTCCGCCTCCAGCCCCCACGCCGTGGCAGACCGAACACTGTCTGCCGAACAGCACCTCGCCGGTCTGCACGTCCTGAACCATGGTGTAGGGATTCGCCTGTGCTGAGACGCCGGTGGGCAAACCAGCCATTACCCCAACGATGACGAACACCGCGGCTCCCCATCCCATGGACTCCAGAGGAAGATTCTTGTGCACCATGACCCGATCCTTTCTCGCCAACGGATGACAGGGGGACCATTATACGTGCTCAGCCCCAGATTCGCTCGTGCCCGCTACGGGCGGCACGGCGCGTGTGGCCGGGAATCCCCGAGCTGGGGGGTGTCATTACCGGGGGTGAAGATTACCAGGGAATGGAGATCACCGGACAAGGGAGAACTGGATCGGGATCCCGCTTATGTCCGAGCCACCCTGAACGGCGTCGGCCACCCAATCGGCGAGCCCTCCTACGGCCATACCGGCCAAGCCCCACGCGACGGCTCCACCTGGCCCCACCGAGGGGTGGAAGCGCCACAGCAAGAGCCCGGTCGCGACTCCAGCAGCGAGTCCGATACTCGCCCCCTTGATCGACGCGCCGACAGCCAGCCCCACGGCGGATGCGGCCGCCACGTCGGGCCAGCCGTAGTGCTGCACCCCCAGCTTCAGAGCGAGGCCCCCTACGGCGCCCAGGAGCGTCCCTAACGCTGCGTTCTCGAGGCGATCATCCAGGGCCGAAGAG
>JADFMD010000125.1 GCA_022564055.1 Gemmatimonadota bacterium | reverse complement strand
CCTCAGTCGGGGCGCCCGGATTCGAACCGGGGACCTCCTGCTCCCAAAGCATCGGTGAGCAGGCATCAGATACGACAACTTGTAGCATTTACGCGGTGTTACGGGCGTCCTCGTCGTACCTGATATGGGGAATGCAGCAGGATGTAGCATGTTCTTACCCCACTTTTTACCCCACCTTCTGAGCAAGCGTGTATTCCTTTAGTAAAGGTGCGTTAGTCGGCCAGTGTCCTTTACAAGGTCGGTGCCCTGCCCTGCCGAGTAACGGGCCAGCCGGACGGCGAACTAGCGATCGTCAGCCGCAACCCACACCCCGTCACACGTGAAACCCCGAGTGCGGCCAGGCGAGCATGGTGTGCGCCGTCTCGACATCCATGAGTTCCCGGCGCACGAATAGACGCAGCACTGCCCGTCGAAAGGCCTCGGTGAGTGTTGTGACATCGTGCAGCGGCAACGGCACGAACGTGCCGTCCGCCCGGAACCCGCCATCGGTCACCAGCAGATGGAGGTGCGGGTGCCAGTTGGCCAGGGAGCCGTGGGTCTGGATCGAGGCGACGATGCCGACCGAGAGGCCTGGCTCACCCACGGTCGTGCGGATGAACGCGGTGATGGTGCGCGCGGCAACCCGAGAGAGGTCGCCAAGCAGGTCGCGGTCAATATTGGATATTCAGCATCCGCGTTCTCATCCCCACTAGCTGGCCGACTGGCGCCCGAAACCGTATTCTAGAGGATGCCGGGGTCATCTTTCGGTTGGGGTTGTATAGGTTATTCATTGATGCGCGAATACATGACAAACGCTCCGTGCGACCGGACTCGCGATTCAGCCGATTCCCGGCTCTCGCGTGGAGAAAAGCCGCCGGTAGAACCCGTTAAGGCAGCCGACCATCGCAACACTGCGGGCCAAAATGAACGACGCTGATCAATCCCCGGAAGCCTTGGCGAACTCCGTGACCTCATCACGAGATACTGAATTGGGGCCTACTGCCCGCGCAAACGACCTGCCACCAGCGCGCATTCTCGTCGCTGATGACCAAGAAGAGATTCGTGTCGTGCTGCAACGTCTCCTCCAACGGGAAGGGTACGTGGTGGACTGCGCCGACAACGGTCGCGCCGCGCTCGAGATGGCCGCCAGTCAACCGTATGATATGTTTCTCCTCGATATCACCATGCCGGAGGTGGATGGGTACCAGGTGCTGGAAGAACTGAAAGAACGGGCAGCAACTCGGGATATCCCGGTGATAATGATCTCGGCGGTGGATGACCTCGCGAGTGTGGCGCGGTGCGTTGAGCGAGGGGCTGACGATCATCTCTCCAAGCCCTTTCAACCGGTGTTGTTGCGGGCCCGTATTCGCGCGTGTCTAGAGAAAAAACGGTTGCGTGACTTGGAAAAGGAACATCTCCAGCGAGTCAATCAAGTGATCGACGCTGCAGGCGCAGTCGAGTCAGGAACGTACCAGGCTGGCAGCCTTGCACAAGTTGCCGCCCGGGCCGACGAACTGGGCCGTTTGGCACGCGTGTTCAACAAAATGGCAGCCGAGGTCAAAGCCCGTGAGGAGCGGCTGGTGAAGCAAGTGCGTGATCTCAAAGCGGAGATCGAAAAGGCCAGCCCAAGGGCGATGGAGGTGCGACGATCGTCGTCGTCGATGCAGAGACTGGAGTTGTTTTCAGGTCAACTCTTCGCCGAGCGCTACGAGATCTTGGAGAAGCTGGGGAGCGGCGGCATGGGGGTCGTCTACAAAGCGCACGACCGCAAACTGGATGAAGACATCGCGATCAAGAGGCTGGACCCCGAACTGCTCGAGCGAAGTGCCTCGGCAGCCGAACGGTTCAAATCGGAAATTCGTTTGGCACGACGTATCTCACACCGCAACGTAGTGCGCACACACGACTTTGGGGAATGGGACGGCACGTATTACCTGACCATGGAGTACGTTGAAGGGATTACCGTCCGTGAACTCATCGATACACGGGGACAGGTCGGCATCTCCTCGGCGCTCGCCATCGGTTCACAACTTGCCCAGTCACTCGACATCGCCCACAAGGTAGGCGTAATCCACCGCGACATAAAGCCTGCAAACCTACTGCTCGATGAAGCTGGTGTGCTAAAGGTGATGGATTTCGGTGTCGCGTGTCTCGCGGAACGCACGGGTTCTCGCAAACGAGGGACCGGGATGATCGTCGGTACGCCTGCCTACATGGCGCCGGAGCAGCTCCTTGGGGGAGACGTGGATGCGCGGAGCGATCTCTACTCTGCAGGGGTCGTGCTGTACGAGTGTCTCACTGGAAGGTTACCCTTTGAAGCAGACGATTTGACATCTTTGACCATGAAGGTGCTCGAAGAGCACCCTCCCAGTCCTTCAGTTGTCAGTAAAGACGTCCCACCATCATTCTCGGCCCTTGTCCTCCGCTTGTTGGCTCTAGAACCCGACCGCCGGCTGGGCAGCGCGGCAGAGCTTGCCGACCAACTGGAGCACATAACGTAGGTTGCTTGGACATCGTCGCTGCAGAAGATCTGTCGTTGTGGAACTTAGAACACGGCGGAGAGCTGGAGGGCGAGGAGATTCAACGCCGCATTGCCGCCCGTAACGAATTCGGTGTGCTGCCAGTCCAGCTTGACGAGAATCTCCCGAATGAGGCGGTACCCCAGCGCCGCTTCCCACCGCCAGACCTCGTCGTCCCACTTCACACGCTCCCCCAGTCCATCACTGGTGGCGCTGATGTCGCCGAACCAGAGGCGACCGTATCGGGCGCTCGCGAACAGGCCCGGAGCGATGTCGTAGCGTGCCTCCGCGTACCCCCCCCACATCTTCAGCAGCTCGGTCACCAGGGGGGCTTCCCAACTGTTCCAGTACGCCTCAGAAAAGATGCGAACCTTGCCTCTCGAATACTCGAAGTCATAGCCCACAAGACGCTGCACGTAATCCGTCGGGCTTCCCGGAAACGAGGACGGTGTGTCCCGGGCGCTCTGTGCGCGGCCGATGTATGGGCCCACCGCTGCCGAAGCGCCAATCCGGAATCCGAGCGTTGGCTCAATCCCAACCCGTGCCAGCACCTGGATGCCATCGTCCCCACGACTCGTGAGTGGATTCGAGAGCGAGCCGGGCGTAACTCCGAGCGAGTACTCGAAACGCCCGATCTCACCCAGGATTTCCCATTGAATGTTCCAGCATGTTTCGTACAACATCGGGAGGGCGCGCTGGTTCGACGCCTTTCGGGCGACAAGATCCTCATTCGATGCAGTGCCCTCTAGATCCAGGGTGGTGCGGTGTTGCCACACCATAGGCACGCCGGTCAACGGGTTCGTGTTGAAGTACGTGCTGCGAAGGCCGAAATTTCCGATAAGGGGAGGTGCCAAGCCGATCCGGGCGTTCAACCACTCCAGATCACCCAGCTCGTTGAGGACCAGATAGGCGCCCTGAAGCCTGGGTTGAGCATCGATATCGAATAGGAACTCTGCAAACACGCCGATGTGCTCCGTGATCCAGCGACGGGCGAAGAGGCGCACTCGCATTTCGTTAAACGAGCCGTCGCCGCGGAAGTTCCTGTTCAGTCCCAGTCGATCTGTGCCTGCCTTCGCAATCAGATCTGCCTGACCCGAGATCTGGAGCTGGGCGGAGGCGGGAGTGGCCACGCCGAGGAGGCCGGTCGCGAAAATCCCGCCAAGGACAAGGAGGGACGAGGGCATACGACACATATCAGTTACCTCCGAGGTTGGCTTCACCGTCCCCGGCGAATTCGAGCACGAAGACGGTGCCAGCAGGCGATGAGGTGAAGTGTATCGCCCCACCATGACGCTCCACGATGTTCCTTACGATGGCGAGGCCGAGGCCGGTCCCTTCCTTCTTCCCCTGCGTCACAAACGGCTCAAAGAGAGAGCCCCGAATCTCCTCCGGTATACCCGGACCGGTGTCCTCTACTTCGACGCGTAGGGCGCCCTCCGTCGCGGCGGTACGGATCGTAATCGTACCGTCGGACTGGATGGCCGCCTGCGCGTTCCGTACGAGGTTCTCCAACACCCGGCTTACTCCGGAAACGTCCATGGACCAGAGTCCCGTATACCCGTGCTCCACCCTGAGGCCGATTCCGTTTTTCTGAAGGCCTGGCTTCAAGGTGCGGGCGAGCTCGTCGATGAGTTGGGGGACGCCGACGGGACGCCGGTCAATCCGCTCTTCGCCGCGGACGAACTCGAGGATCTCCTGCCTAATGGTCGTGAGGCGGTCAAGCTGCTTGCGGATCACGTCGTAGAACACTCCCCGCTCTTCCTCGTCCTCCTCCGAAGGGAGGAGGTCTACGTAACCGCCGATGACCGTGATGGGCTGGGCCAAGTCGTGGACGATGGCACCCGCGGCCCGTCCTATGGCGGAAAGGCGCTCGGCCTGGATTAACTCGTCCTGAGCCCCCGACAGGGAGACCCGCATCTGTTCGAATCCCTCGGCGAGCTTTCCGATTTCATCGTGTCGAACAGGCTTTACGGGATGATTGAGATCCCCCGTCCCGATACGAGCCATCTCCTCGAGGAGTCGGCTCACCGGGTGCGTTATGCTCCGCGAGAGCACGAGGCTGAACACGAGGGCAAGCAGGAGTCCTCCGCCGGCGATAGCCAGCAGGGCCAGGCGCAGTCGCCGGGCGGGCTGGAGGGCCGCATCGAGAGAGCGGAACACCACCAAGTCGCCCACCCGCTCACGCGATGCATTGAGGAGGGGCACTGCAGCGCCTAGGAACTTTTCCCCTTCCAAGGCGAACTCCTGAGCACGTCCCAGGCCTCCGCCCCCGGGCGTACCGGGCACCGCATGGGTCGCTGCGGGAGGCTCGCTCCATGCATTGAGCATCTGGGCGGAGGATTCGGCCAGTCCTGTGTAGCCGGAGACGATCTGTTGCTTTGAGAGGAATGCCACGCGTTGCTGCGTGGACGTTTCGAGATCGGCCACCCTCGCGCTGTCGATGCGCGTCCCCGCCAGTAGAATCCCCAGGGGCATCCCCCCGAAGTAAATCGTGCTGGCAGCCACCTCGACAAGCGCGCCTTCCACACTCCAGAGATCTCCGCTGTCGTAGTAGCGGACCTCCCGAATGAGCGCTCGCGCCTGCGTGAGCCTCCCGGCCGGAGTGCCTTCGGTGGATGCCAGGAGCTCTCCGGTATGCGAGGTGAGCGCCAGCCAATCAACCGGCAGGTTGTTACGAATCTCCTCGAGGATCTCCAGCATGTAGTTTGGATCGCCCGTCTCCACCGCCCCCTTGACGAGCGGGTTCAGAGCCACAGTTGCCACCTCCCGGATCAGCTCGCCCATTTGCGACGCGCGGAGCTCCGCCGCCAACCGAACCCCGGAGGAGAGGTTCTCCTCCAGATCCGAACGGATCGTCGTCCGAAAGGCCGAGTCGACGAAGAGGAAGACCGTAAGGACGATGACCAGGGTGCTGGCCCCCGACCACCCTAGGATCCGTTGCCGAAGAGAGAGAGACATCGCGTCTTAGGGGAGGATGTGGAAATCCACCGTTACCACTCCCGAATCCGGGACCACCACCACCGTGGAATCCGGTGCGGCGTTCTCGTGCCACGCGACCACGCTGTAACGCCCGGGCGGCACCCCACTGATTCGGTAGCTGCCGTCCGGGTTGGGCCGCGTGAAGTAGGGAGTGTCCAGCACGAGAATCACGCCGGCCATCTCTGCATGGATATCACAGAAGAGACGTACGATGCCCGGATTCTCGAACACGTGAGACTGGGATTCTTTGGGGGGGTAGCGCCCCAGGTTGAACCTGTTGCCGCGGGACAGGGAGAAAAGGTTGTGAATGACGACGTCCTCGTTGGGGAAGTCCACACGGGTGCCGGTCTGAATCGTGGTGACATGGGGAACGATCGTGCGATTTCGCTGCGCGATTTTGACAGTGGAGTCTGGTGCGGATCCGGGAGGAGACTGAGCCTGGAGAAAGACCACGACATCCGTAACGCCGCCTGCGATGAAGCGCGGTGGTCGGCTGTACCGCCTCCGGGAGTAGGGGCTGAGCATCGGCGGTGGCTCTGGCGGAGGTACGTCTAGCCGGACTGTCCCCATCACGGTGCCTCCTTGCTCGCGCTCGACAGCCGCCGAAGAGTCGGAGTCACCTCCGAATCCCATCAGCGTGAACGACGCAGCCAAGCATGCTCCAAGCACGCGATGTGGTTCCATTCTCATTCGTCCGCTTCAGTCCCTGTACTCACGGCCTCCCCCTTCGCCGTCAGACGAAGGCCTCCGCGCCAAAAGCTGAGCGACGCCAAGAGCCCGAGCCGCCGGGCCCAGTCCCACAGCGACAACAAACCCGTCGTGCTCACGACCTCGCCAAAGATGCTTGGGTCAGCCGTGCGGGGCTAATGACACCTCGACCATCTGCCGAAACTCCGCCAAGATCCTTGCATCCCACCATTCTCGATCTACTTCGGTTTGCATCATATCCAGCGCTACTTGTGGTGAGAACGCTTCCTTGTAGGTACGCTCAGTGGTCAGCGCGTCGTAGACGTCTACGATTTGAAGAACCCTGGCTGTTATCGGAATCTCCTCCCCCTGGAGGCCATCCGGGTATCCGGATCCGTTCAGTTTCTCGTGGTGGTGGCGGATGATGGGGAGCACCAATTTGAAGGACTTGAGCTCTTTGCAGATGTGCTCACCCATAACAGTGTGCTGCTGCATGACGGCCCTCTCTTCAGGCGTCAGCCCGCTTGTCTTATGCAGGATTGCGTCGGGAGCAACCACCTTACCGATATCATGTACGATGCCACCGTGACGCAATGCCGTGATTTCCGCTTGGGACAACCCAACGCGTTCGCCTAGGAGACTCCCGTAATTCGCCAAGCGTTCGCAATGACCCCCTGTGTAGGGATCCCTTCCTTCGATGCACCGGGCCAGCGTTAGCACTACAGATGCGGCCCGCTCCAGTTCATCGGTGTAGGTTTTCACCCGGAGCAACGATCGCACGCGGGCCAATAACTCAACGCTCTGGTACGGTTTAGAGAGAAACTCGTCCGCGCCGGCTTCGATGCCTCGCACGCGGTCGTCCACGGTCCCGAGGCCGGTGATCAGCACAACGGGTGTCAGCATGGTCTCCGGGTTCCTCTTGAGATGTCTGCATACCTCGAACCCGTCTAGGTCGGGCATCATGACATCTAACAGAACGAGGTCCGGTTGTGTCTCCTTGAACAGGCGTAATGCCGATTCGCCGTCGGGGGCCGCCACGACGTCGAACCCTTCCCGGCGCAACATGCGCTCCAGAAGAGTCCGCTCGGAGGGGTCATCCTCGGCAACGAGAACGGTCGTTTTCATGAGGCCAATGCCTGCCGTACAATTGCGACGAGCTTGGCGATCGTGTACTGAGCCCCCAAACCTTGCCTGCATATCCAGCACCTCATCCTTGTCCGCGTAGCCACCGCCGGACATGCCGATGACCTTAACACCGGGAAACTCCTGCTTCTCACGCCCCCTTCGCCGTCAGACGAAGGCGTCCGGGCTCAAAGCTGCGCGACGCCGAGAGCCCGAGCCGACACGCCCAACCCCGCAGCGACAACCAACCTGTGGCGTCGCATGGCCAAAAGTGGCCCTCGTGCGCCAGAAAGCGAAGGCAGCCTATTTCGAAGTGTATTGAACCGTGGCTCCGTCCGCTGTGATGGTGATCCCATATGGGAACGACTCGTCCAGCGGCACCCGGGCGCTTTCGGTGAGCTTGGTCACGTCCACGATCGACATCGAGCCCGGTATAGGAATTTCAATCGGCCCTCCTAAAGTAGAGCCGGGTGAGTGGGCAGTCCAGGGAACCTGTGTGGTGGTCCACCCGCTGCTTCCGGCCTCATCCGGGGGCGATCAGCAGCCGCGAGCCAAT
>JADFMD010000030.1 GCA_022564055.1 Gemmatimonadota bacterium | reverse complement strand
GAAGGGCCTGTACGACGAAGCGATGGCTCACAACGACTATCGGCTCGGGCAGCTCGTCGACCGACTGAAGGCTGAAGGGGAGTGGGAGAATACGCTGTTGATCATCGGGGGCGATCACAGCATCCGGGCGGCCTTAGTCGACATGGGCCTCGCGCTCAGCGACTCGCTGCCTCCCAAGTGGAGCCAGCGCCGGCCGATGTTGCGGCCCACTGTCTCGAGGGTGCCCCTCATGTTCGTATGGCCGGGCCACATCGAGGGGGGACAGCGAATCGACCAGACCGTGTCGATGATCGACGTGCTGCCCACCCTGCTCGATCTCCTGGGGCTCCCCCCTGCCGAGATCGCACAAGGGCAGTCGCTGGCTCCTCTGATGATGGGGCGAGACGGATGGGAGCCACGACCGGTGATCCTGGACGAGTTCTATGTCGATCTCGTGACCGGCGAGCTGTCGGGCGTGATCGAGGTTGTGGACGGCCGCTGGGGCGCTTCGCTGGAAATCAATCCTGATCCAGACGAGTCGCCCGAAGATCGCCGTCCCGTCCCACTGCTGCTCTACGACCTCTGGAACGATCCGATGGCTCTGTGGAGCCTGCACGAGGAACGGCCGGACCTCGTCAAGAAGTACACCGCCTTCCTCGAGGAACAGTTCGAGGCCCACATGGCTCTGTCGCAGTTCTTCACGCCATCCGGTGAGGTCGAGCTGACCCCGGAGCAGCTGAGGACGCTACGCACGCTCGGGTACATCCAGTGACGCGACGGTGAGGGGGCGGGCCTTGTTAGCCTTCCTCCGGTCGCTCAGCGGTGAAGTGCACGAAGGGATCTGGATGATTGAGGATTTCAGGTAGATCGGTCGTCGTTTCCTTTGATCCAGTGAAACGAAACGCCGTTCGTTAATTTCTTTTCCAAAAGTCGGGAGGGTATCTCCCCGGCGGACGCCGGATTTCGACAGCCCAGGAGGAAGACATGCACCGCGTGAGCAAAAAGCAGGTCGGAATCAATCTTGGGGAGGTGGACCAGATTCTCGAGTGCGAGTGGACAAGGCGAAAAATCCTAAAGGTTATCTCTGCTGCGGGCGTCGGTTCGGCCGTCTTCGGCCGAGCCCTGCTGGCGCAGGTGGCCGAGCAGGGAACGGTCACCGTGGAGATGATCCGTCAAGCCGAGTGGATAACCGGTATGGAGTTCAGCGACCAGGAGCGCGAACTCATGCGGCGGAGGGTGAGCGGGAACCTCGGCCGATACGCCCAGTTGAGGGAGGTGCCCCTGGACCCCGAGGTACGGCCGGCGCTCGCTTTCAATCCCGCGCCGTGGGCGCCTAATGCCGCAAGGGGGCCTAGGGGTGCGGTCGAGATGACCGAGTCTGCTGCCGGGCGCCGTCCCGATTCCTCGGAAGATTTGGCCTTCGCGACAGTCACTGAGCTGGCAGCCCTCGTACGCACTCGCCAGGTCTCCTCCGTAGAGCTGACCCGGCTCTACCTGGATCGGCTGCGGCGCTACGACCCCGTCCTTCATTGCGTGATCACCTACACCGACGAACTCGCCCTCAACCAAGCGGAGAAAGCAGATCGAGAGATCGCCGCCGGGCGCTACCGCGGCCCGCTGCACGGGATTCCGTGGGGAGCGAAAGACAATCTGGCGGTCCCCGGCTACCGGACGACTTGGGGGGCTATGCCCTACAGAGATCAGGTTCTTTCGCAGAAGGCAACTGTAGCCGCGCGCCTGGAAGAGGCCGGGGCGGTACTAGTGGCCAAACTGGCGAAGGGAGCCTTCGGTGGGGACGTCTGGTTCGGGGGGCAGACAAGGAACCCTTGGAATCCAGAGCGAGGAACCGGTGGCTCCTCCGCGGGCTCGGCCGCGGCGACGGCCGCGGGGCTGGTGGGGTTCTCCATCGGGACCGAGGGCCGGGGCAGCATCGTCTGGCCGAGCCGCAACTGCGGAGTCACCGGCTTGCGACCGACCTTCGGACGAGTGAGCCTATACGGAACGGCGCCTGGTGGCTGGAGCACGCGCAAGGTCGGCCCTATCGCCCGGTCTGTGGAGGACTGCGCGCTCGTTTTGCACGCTATCCACGGCGCCGACGGACTCGACCCGAGCGCAGTGGACCGCCCGTTCCACTGGCCACTGCGACGGGACGTGCGGTCGCTGCGAGTGGGGTACGTCGAGTCGCTCTTCGAGTCGGACCGTACCGAGTCTTCTGACCCGGAAGAGGTCAAGGCAGCGCAGCGGGAGTGGCAGCAGCTCAACTGGCGCACTCTAGAGGTTCTTCGGGAGCTGGGGATCGAATTGATTCCGATCAGCTTGCCGAATCGCTACCCTGTCGGCCCCGCCCTTGGCTTGATCCTGAACGCCGAGACAGCCACCGGCTTCGATGAGCTGACCCGCAGCGGCCGCGATGATCTTTTGGTACGACCCAACGCCGGGCTCCTGGGGGACCAGTTGATCCCTGCGGTGGAGTACATCCGCGCTAATCGGATCCGCACCCTAGTCATGGAGGAGATGGAGCGGCTTATGTCCGACGTGGACGTGTACGTCTCGCCTAGCGGGACCTCGGACAGCGACATAAACCACACGAATTTGGCGGGCTACCCGGCAGTGGTGCTGCCCAACGGGTACGGGTTCCGGAGCTTGCCGCAGAGTAGTGGAGTTAACGGCATTATGTTCACTGGAAAGCTTTATGGGGAGACCGAACTCCTGGCCCTGGCGCATGCTTACCAGCAAGCGACGGACTTCCACCTGAGGCGGCCTCCGCTCCAGAACCCATGAGTTCGTCGCGCCTGCACGTGACCAGACATATCGACGGAAGATGGTCATAAAGTTAGTGGTCGGCATTGGCGGTCGACAGTATCTTCTTCGGAGTCTCGATTCGTCTCGAAGAGACATCGTCTGAAGGAGGGCACTGAGAGGATGATGAGAGCCATGATTCTACTAGCCGTCACTGCAGCCATCATTCCCGGAATGGCGTCAGCCCAGGAAATACGGCCGGGGGTCTACCGGACGCCGGACGCCCGTTTCGAGGATCTGCCCGGTTATGACTTCGCGCCGCACTACGAGGACGTCCAGGGCTACCGGATGCACTATCTCGACGAGGGACCCGCCGACGGTGAACCGATCCTGTTGATCCATGGCGAGCCGACCTGGTCCTACTTGTACCGAAAGATGATCCCGGTACTCACCGCGGCCGGTTACCGAAGCATCGTGCCCGACCTGATCGGTTTCGGCCGCTCGGACAAGCCGGCGAGCATGGACGTGCATACCTATGAGTTTCACGTCGACGCGATCACCGAATTGGTCGAGGCGCTCGACTTGCGTGAGGCGACCTTCTTTGGCCAGGACTGGGGCGGTCTGATCGGCCTGCGTGTTGTCGCGGAAAACGAAGAGCGATTCGCTCGCGTCGTCATTTCCAACACCGGCTTGGCGGTCGGCACCGCGACCGGGCCGGATGCGTTCCCCGAAGGCAGCGCGTTCATGCAGTGGAGGAGGACGAACCAGGCGATGATCGACCGGGGCGACATTGCGGTCGGCGCCTTGGTATCGGGAAATGTGGGCGATCCCTCTGTCGCGGCAGCCTATGATGCGCCCTTTCCCGACCCGAGCTACAAGGCAGGCCCGCTGATCTTGCCGCAGAGGGTGCCCGTCTTCGCGGACGATCCCGCCAACGAGGCCCAACGTAGAGCATGGGAAGTCTTCAGACGCTGGGAGAAGCCATTCCTGACTGCATTCAGCGACGGCGACCCGGTCACTCGCGGCGGCGAGGTCACCTTTCAGCAATCAATCCCGGGCGCCAGGAATCAGGCGCACACGACGATCGAAGGCGCCGGACATTTCGTGCAGGAAGAAGCCGGCGAGGAATTAGCCCGGGTCATCGTCGAGTTCATCGCCGATAATCCCGTGCGGTAACCGCGGCGCTGACGCGGACCATGCAGGTTACGTCACGGATCTCGTTGATCGAGGATTTCAGGTAGATCGGTCGTGGTTTTCTGCGGAGACTCACATAGGGGGCGGTCCGAAAGGGCCGCCCTCTGTCGCGGCCGACTTCCTAGCCGCATGTTCCCCTCCTTGGTACGGTCGCCGTTCCACCTCGGAAGCGGGAGGACACTCATGAGCAAGATCCTGACCACCCTCGGGGCAGTCTGCTTGGCCATCATCCTTGTGGCCGCATTCACGGTCCGGGCTCTGGAGGCTCCGGCCACCGAGACGGCCGATCGCATGGCCGAGGTGCCGAGGTAGGTGGCCGCATGGCCACGGCCGCCGATGTATTCATCGAAACTCTGAGTGCTGACCAACGCGACCAAGGCACGTGGGAGATGGATGCCGAGCAACGCTTCGATTGGCACTTCATACCACGCGAGCGATACGGCGTGCTGCTCAAGGACATGACCCCTGAGCAGCGCACGGCCGCCCACGGGCTTCTGCAAAGCGTTCTCAGCTCCCAGGGCTACCTTAAAGCGACCGGAGTGATGCAGCTCGAGGGGATCCTCGGCGTGATCGAAGGCCGGCCGGATCGACGTGATCCCGAGGACTACTACTTCAACATCTTCGGTACTCCCTCCGAGGATGGGGCCTGGGCCTGGCGCTTCGAGGGACACCACATCTCGATGAACTTCGCCTCGGCCGGAGGCGAGGTTCCGTCGGTGACCCCCACGTTCATGGGTTCGAATCCGGCCCTGGTGGGAGAGGGCCCGAACGCTGGGCGACGCCTCCTGGGAGCCGAGGAGGATCTGGCCCGGGAGCTCCTGGCCCTCCTCTCCGCCGCCCAACTCCGGACCGTCATCATCGAGGCAGAAGCTCCCAGGGACATCATCACGGGGAACGCGCGCATGGTGGAGTTCGACACCTACCAGGGGCTGCGCGCCTCCGAGATGAACGCCACCCAGAGTCACGCGCTGATGCTTGTCATTCGGGAATACCTGAACAACGCCAGCGCCGAAGTAGCGGACGCGAAGATGCAGGAAATCCTCGACGCCGGTCTCGAGAACCTCCACTTCGCGTGGGCGGGAAGCACGGAACGCGGCGAGGGTCACTACTACCGCATCCACGGACCCACCGTGCTGATCGAGTACGACAATACGCAGGGTGGCGCCAACCACGTGCATTCGGTGTTGCGGGATCCCCAGAACGACTTCGGAGATGATCTGCTCCGCCGCCATTACGAGGAAGCGGACCACCCGTAAAACGTGAGCGGAAGCTCAAGCGTCTAGAACGGCAGTGGAAGCTCAAGCTCTTGAACGGCACGGAAGCTCGAGCTCTTGAACGGGAGCGGAAGCTCGAGCGTCGAGGAGGAGGCATGAAAAGGCGATCCAAAGGGCGGTCCCGGATCAGTTGCGGCGTCCTGGCTCTGACGGCCCTCCTGGGTGCCGCGTCGGCGGGTTCCGCGCAGCTGACGGGCCTCGAGAACGGGGAGTGGCATTACTTGGGCGGCGACGCGGGGCACACCCGGTCCGCTCCGCAACTGACCCAGATCAACGCGTCCAACTTCTCCGATCTGGAGGTCGCCTGGATCTGGCGGGGGGACAACTTCGGGCCGGGCGTCGAATACACGGTCCGGTCCACGCCGATTTTCGTGGACGGAATGTTGTACACGGTCGTCGGTCAGCGGCGACAGGTGGTGGGGATCGACGCCGCCACGGGCGAGACGCTTTGGATCTTCCGCGAGCCCGAGACGATGCGTTACCTGCGCTCACCGAGGACGGATTTCGGAAAGGGCGTCGCTTACGCCGAAGTGGACGGACGGGGCGTGATCTACGTCACGTCGCCCGCCTACTTCCTCTGGGCGCTGGACGCCAAGACGGGGCGGCCCCTCGAGGACTGGGGCACACCCGTACCGATCGAGAGTTTCTCCCAGACCGGCGTCGTGGATCTGATACCGGACCTCGTGGCGGACTGGGAGCCCTGGCTGAACCGGACGACCGGGCCGTACGACCCGGACCACGGGATCCCGCGGCAGCTGGGTATGGTCACCAGCTCGTCGCCGCCCATCGTGGTCAACGGGGTGGTCGTGGTGCTCGTCGGCCACGAGCCCAGCTACGACCAGACCCGGATCGAGAACGTCCCGGGCGACATCATGGGCTTCGACGCCAGGACCGGAGAGTACCTGTGGAAATTCCACGTCATCCCGCGGCCCGGCGAGTTCGGCCACGACACATGGGAGAACGACGCCTGGATGTGGTCAGGCGACATGTCGTCTTGGGCACCTGCGTCCGCCGATCCCGAGCTGGGGCTCGTGTACATCGTGACGAACGCCTCGACCGTCCAGGCGTACGCTGGCCACAGGCCGGGGCACAACCTGTTCGGTGGCAGCGTGCTCGCGCTGGACGTCCAAACGGGCGAGCGGAGGTGGCACTTCCAGATCCACCACAGCGACCAGTGGAACTACGACATTCCCACCGCGCCCATTCTGATGGATCTCATGGTGGACCGGCGGCCGATCCCCGCGTTGATTCAGAACACCAAGCAGGGACTCATCTTCGTGTTGAACCGGGAGACCGGCGAGCCGATCTGGCCCATTGAGGAGCGCCCGGTCATGCAGACGCAGGTCCCCGGCAACTACACGGCGCCCACACAACCCTACCCGACCCGGCCGGAACCGCTGGACCGCATCGTAACGGATGGGATCACAGATGAGTTCGTGATCGACTACACGCCGGAGTTGAAGGAGCGGGCGCTGGAGATCCTGAGTGACTTCCGGGTCGGGGGTCTCTACGTGCCGTCGCTCCCCTACCCCCACGACAACGACTACCGCAACAACGTCGGCTGTATGGGAGGCCTGAACATCTACCATCCGCCGGTCGCGGATCCGACGACGGGAATCATGTACGCGTCCCACAATCGGGGCTGCAGCGCTCCCGCGTTCCTGGTGCCCACGAACGGGGAGGACGTGGAGAGGGGGTTGCCCCAACAGAGTGCGGAGGCCTGGAGGGGGCGGGAGCGGCATACGCCGACCACGGGCACCACCGTGGCAGCGTACGCGCCGGGCGGCCCCCGCGCGCCGTTACCGACAATCGAGGGCCTGCCGGTCTACAAGCCTCTGTACCAGGCTCTCGCCGCCTACGACATGAACACGGGCGAAAAGCTCTGGGACATCCCGATCGGCGAGACCGCCGACCGGATCAGGAACCACCCGCTTCTGGAGGGAGTGGAGATCAACGCGGGGGGAACCGGGTTCTCCATCCAGATGGTCTCGGGCGACCTCCTGTTGCAGACCACGGAGGACCTGAGGGGTAATACCGAAGTGAACGAGAACGGTATGCCGGTCCTCCATGCCCGCGACAAGCGGACGGGTGAGATCCTGGCGAGCGTCGAGCTCCCGAGGCCCGGCCTATACGGGATGATGACCTTCATGAACGACGGAAAACAGTACATCGTGCTGCAGACGGGGAGCGCGAAGCGGGGTCAGCCGGGGGCGCTGGTGGCGCTGGCGCTACCGTAGCCGCACCTTCACTCGACGATCCGATCCACCCAAGTGTGAGGATTTCAAAATGACGCGTCCTGTACCCATCCCCTCACGCCGAACCGCCATCAAAGCAGGGCTCGCCGCCGGCGCAGGTCTCGCCATCGGGAGCCGCCTCGAGCTCTTCGCGGAAGAGGTGGCGCGTCAGCAGGAGCTTCCTCTCTTCACGACCGTGATCCCGAGGACGGGTGAGCGGATTCCCCCCGTTGGCCTCGGCACGAACCGCTACAGCGTCAGCGCTCCCGCGGACATCGAGAACCTGTGCAACGTGCTCAAGACCCTGACGGACCGGGGCGGAAGTGTGGTGGACACCGCGCGTGGATACGGTCGTGCCGAAGAGGTCATCGGCGGGTGCATCACCGAAAACGGCAACCGTGACCAGCTCTTCCTGGTGACGAAGTACACCGAGAGTAACGGTCGAAGGCAGAGTGGTGGCGCCCCGGTCGATCATATGGCCCAGATGGAGCTGGTTTTCGAGCGACTCCAGACCGACATGATCGACGTGATGTTGGTCCACGAGGTGCGCGACGCCGCCAACCTCCTCCCAATGATGCGAGAGCTGAAGGCAGCGGGACGCTTCCGCTATGTCGGCGTGAGCACGTCG
The DNA here is from genome assembly GCA_022564055.1 of Gemmatimonadota bacterium. Lineage (GTDB taxonomy): Bacteria > Gemmatimonadota > Gemmatimonadetes > Longimicrobiales > Gaopeijiaceae > UBA822. The sequence continues at coordinate 20,467 of JADFMD010000030.1, read as the reverse complement.
AGCGACCGCGACTACCGGGCCATGGCCCCCCACTTGGGTCGAGGCGAGCTCGACTTCCTGCAGGTCGACTACTCGATCGGTAACCGCAGCGCCGAGGAGACGATGCTCCCGCTAGCGCTGGAGCAGGGAACGGCCGTGGTCTGCAACTTGCCGTTCGGGGGTCGCCGTAACTCCGTGCTCTCTGAGATGGGGGATGCGCCGTTACCCGGCTACGCCGCGGAGCTCGACTGCACGTCGTGGGCTCAGCTCTACCTCAAGTACCTCGTCTCGCACCCCGCAGTGACCGCGGTCATTCCGGGCACGACGAAGGTCGAGCACGCGATCGACAACAACGGAGCTACGCGCGGCCGCATGCCGGACGCCGCAATGCGGGCGCGTATCGAGGCCACGTACGACCAGATCGCGGGGGCCTGAGGGGCAGACCCTCGCGGCTACGTCGTCCCAGGCAAGGATCGTACGGGTCGGGTACGCGGTTGACGGTTCGAAGGAGGAACCCACATCTTCTTCGGCTATGTTCAAGATCGCCCTCCGCGCCTCGACCCGATTCTCAACGGCTCCCGCTGGTAGATTCCTGCTCGTAGCCGTCACTCTGGCCCTTGGTGCGTGTAACCCCGCCACTCGGGAGATCAAACCGTTGCGCGAGTCCTGCGATGACGGGGATGTCGCGGCTTGTAACGATCTCGCGTACCGGATCCTCAGGGGCGAGCGCGTTCTTCGGGATCGAGCCCATGCCGCGGTCCTGTTCCAACGTGCCTGCGACGGGGGCGTGGCGGAGGGGTGTGACCGGCTTGGGGAGATGTACGCGCTGAGCACGGGTGTCCCTCGAGACGCCGCTCGTGCTTCCAACCTCTACCGCCAAGCCTGTGACGGTGGCGAGATGGAGGGCTGCATCCACCTCGGGTCTCTATACCAGGACGGCGTTGGCGTTTCTCGAGACCTTGCTCGCGCCGCCGCCCTATTGGGGCGGGCCTGTGATGGAGGAGCGATGGAGGGCTGTATCGAGCTCGGTGTCCTGACCCAGCAAAGCGACGCCGGTCTTCAGGATCTGGTCCAGGCTGCCAACCTCTTCCAGCAGGCGTGCGAGGGGGGATTCATGGCGGGCTGCGTCCAGCTCGGAGCCTCGTACGCATCAGGCGAGGGGGTCGACCAGGACTTCACGCGGGCCGCTGATCTGTACCGGCAAGCCTGCGACACCGATGAGATGGTGGGTTGCCTCAACCTCGGCGATCTGCACGTCACGGGCGAGGGTGTCACCCTGGACCTCGCTCAGGCTGCCACCCTGTTCCAGCAAGGCTGCGACGCTCGACACGGCGAGAGCTGCTTCCGAATCGGTGATCTTTACGCCACCGGCTCGGGGGTCACTCGAAACCTCAACCGGGCTGCCAGAGAGATCCGTCGAGCTTGCTTCTACGGGTATGAAGAAGCGTGCACGAGACGGTAGCCCCGGCGAGCTCCGGTTCGTGAAACGTATTCTAGGTGGATTCCATGACAGCGCTGCTGACCGCTGAGAACCTCACGAAGCACTACGACGACGTCATCGCGCTCGACGGCGTCAGCTTCGAGATATCCGAGGGGATCACCGGCGTTCTCGGCGAGAATGGCGCAGGCAAATCCACCGCGTTCAAGATCTTTCTCGGTCTCCTCCGGCCGACGTCCGGTACGGCAACGATTCTCGGCGAGAACGCGTCCGAGAGTGTCGCCGTACGCTCCAGACTCGGATACATGCCGGAACACGACTGCTTGCCGAGCACCGTATCGGCCGCCGAGTTCCTGACCCACCTCGCCGAGGTGAGCGGCCTCCCGCCGACCCGCGCTCGCATCCGTGCGGCGGACACCTTGAGACACACCGGCCTGTTTGAAGAACGGTACCGGGCGATGGGCGGTTACTCCACGGGAATGAAGCAGCGGGTAAAGCTGGCGCAGGCCCTGGTACACGACCCCACGATCGTGTTTCTCGACGAACCCACCGCCGGACTCGACCCGGTCGGACGGGAAGAGATGCTGGCGCTCGTCCGGAAGACACACCGGGAGTTCGGCATCAGTGTGCTTTTTTCTTCCCACTTGATGGTCGATGTCGAACGCACCTGTGACCGAATCATCGTCTTGCGGGGCGGTCGCCTGGTGCAGTCTGGGGAAATGGAGGAGTTCACGAAGGACACCGAAACCGTATTCATCGAAGTCGATGACAATCGCGACCGTCTGGTGGTGGCGCTGGAGGAACGTGGTGTTCTGGTGACCTCAGATGGCCACGGCCTCTGCATCGAGGGGTCCGACGAGTCCGTGTACGACAAGATACGAGCTGCGCTCGTAGAGTCCGAAGCACCCCTGCGCCGAATGGCGCCACGCAAAGGCGAGCTGACCGAGTTGTTTCGACTTGACGGCGAGGCCGACCCTGAGAACGGTAAGGCCACATGACGGACGCGACAGCGCCAAGCCCTCGGGGCACAGAAGAGCTCGAAGGCACCGTTTTCGACATCGGGTATCAGAGATACGTCGGCCCTCGTGAGGGGCGTAACCGTGCCCGGTGGGCCGTATACAAGGACGGCTTGAGGTTGGCCCTGGGGCTGGGCCGTGGTGCCCGCGCAAAGGTCATCCCCTGGTTCTTCATCACCTTACTGGGGGTGATCGGCCTCATAATGGCGTTGATCGCGGGCGCGGTTAATACGTACATAGGGCCGAACGCCGCCGAAGCGTTGGACCTGCCCTCGCACTCCGACTACTACGGAATCGCCTCGATCGTCTTTTTCGTCTTCGCGGCGGTGGGCGCGCCAGAAATGTTGTGCCCGGACCGCAAGGACGGCGTCATCAACCTTTATCTGGTGCGGCCACTCACGGGTTCGGACTACGTCTCTGCCCGCTGGCTCGCGTTCTTCACGGTCATGGTGTCGGTCGCCTGGCTACCCCAGCTCATCTTGCTGGCGGGACTGAGCCTTAGCAATGCCAACCCGGGCGATTATCTGCTCGAGAACTGGCTCGACATTCCGCGATTGCTCACGGCAGGATTGGCGATGGCCGCGTACACGACGAGCTTGGCCATGTTCGTGGCCTCGTTCACCACGAGGCGCGCCTACGCCTCCGTGTTCCTAGTCGGGCTGTTTGTGATCACGGCGCCGTTCACCACGGGCCTGGCGGCCGAATTGGCGGAGGATTTTGAGAATACGGCCGGCCAGTGGGTCTCGATGTTCAACCTGAGCAACATTCCGGTGCACGTGAACGACCTGATCTTCGACGACGTCAGCTTGATCACCAGCGTCGCACCTGCGGGCGAGTTCTCAGGGTGGGTTCTCGTTGGCTGGTACTTCCTGTGGACTCTCGTTCCAGCGGGGCTCCTGTGGATGCGGTATAGGAAGTTGACACCATGACCAACAACGTAGAGCCGGTGATCAGGGTCGACCACGTGTCGCGCTGGTTCGGGAGTGTCGTGGCGGTCAGCGACGTCACCTTCGACATCAAGCCGGGGATCACGGGCCTGCTCGGCCCGAACGGCGCCGGCAAAACAACCCTACTTCGAATGATCACAGGACTTGCCGACGTGTCCGACGGAGCGGTCACGGTGTTTGGTCAGCCGATCCGTAACAACCACGCGCTGTTCGGGCGCATCGGCGTGATGTCGGAACACGAGACGGTGTACGGCTTCATGAAAGGCCGCGACTTCGTCAAGATCATGGGCCGTCTCAGGGGCGTGTCCGACCTCGATGCCGCCGTCGACAGGGCTATCGAGCTCGTCGATCTCATGGCGGCCGCGGACCGCCCGATGGGCACGTACTCCCGGGGCATGCGTCAACGGATGAGACTGGCGGCAACCCTCGTTCACGACCCGGAGATACTGATCTTGGACGAACCGCTGAACGGGGCGGACCCCGTGCAGCGGGCGAACTTTCAAGACCTGCTGAGGCGTTTTGCGGCGGAAGGCCGGACGATCGTTCTCTCCTCGCACATCCTCGAAGAGGTCGAGCAGGTGGCGGACACGGTCCTCCTCATCGTCAACGGAAAGCTGGCGGCCTCGGGAGGGTTTCGTGCCATTCGGGCGGCACTGGACAAGAGGCCGTACCACGTCCGGGTGGTGTCTGACTCACCCCGCGAATTGGCTGCGGCGCTCGTGACACTCGACTCCGTCGATGCCGTCCATATCGACCCCGACGGGGCGATCATGGTGTTGAGTAGCAACGTGCGTGTTCTTCAGATCGAGCTTCCGTTACGCGCGGACGCGGCGTCGATCAGACTCTTCAGGGTCGAGCCCATGGACGATTCGCTCGAGAGCGTCTTCGGGTATCTGGTGGAGGGCTAGAGGCCAGATGAGTTCGGTTTATCTGCTCACGCTCCGCCAGCTCTCCGGCCGATGGCGGCTGCTGGTCATGTCGGTGCTCGCCTTAATGCCCGTGGTCCTCACCGAGAGTCTCGTGCTGTTCCCCAGCAGCGTGTCTGTCGAGGAGTTCGAGCTCATCGTTCTCAACACCATGCTCGCGGGATCGATCTCGCCGCTGGTGGTCCTCGCAATCGCGACGGTCGCGTTCGGCAACGAGGTGGAAGACCGCACGCTCGCGAATCTGACCCTCGCGCCAATCCCACGGTGGCAGATCGTCATACCGAAGCTGTTCGCAACGATCAGCGTTGCGATGCCGTTCATCGCGATCAGCGCGCTCGTGACGACTCACGTAGCGTTCAACGCCGATGCGACTGCCACGCTCGCAGTTACGGTCTCGATCGTGGCCGGCCTGGCAATGTATGCCTCCGTCTTCGTCTTCCTCGGCCTCGCGACCAACCAGGCCATCGGAGTCGGACTGCTCTACATCGTCCTGTGGGAAGGGTTCTTCACGACGTACGTGTCGGGCGTGCGGGTCTTCAGCATTCGCGCCTATTCACTCGCGTTGATGCACGGATTGGACGAACGACGCTTTGCCGACACGGACAACCTCGGTTTTGGCGTTGCGATCGGCGTTTCGGCTGTCGTGTTCGTGGGTTTCGTGCTGCTGACGATCCGCAGATTACGCCGCATGGACGTGCCTTAGCGGGAGGCTCGACCCCCACCTCACCCGACCGGAGACCCCCTCCATGATTTCGGCTGAACAACCCCACCCGAAACAGTACGTCGAAGTCCACGGTCGTAAGATGGCCTACATCGAGGTTGGATCCGGGGACCCGATCGTGTTTCTGCACGGAAACCCGACTTCGTCGTACCTGTGGCGAAACGTGATCCCCCACCTGGAGATGGCGGGACGTTGCATCGCACCCGATCTCATAGGGATGGGCGACTCACAGAAGCTCGATGACCCCGGCCCCGGCAGTTACCGCTTCGTGGAGCACCGGCACTACCTCGACGGCCTGCTCGACGCACTGGGCGTCGAGTCGAACGTCACGTTGGTCGTCCACGATTGGGGTTCAGCGCTGGGGTTCGACTGGGCCAACCGGCACCGCAACAGCATCAAGGGCATCGCGTACATGGAAGCGATCGTGCGCCCCGTGACCTGGGACGACTGGCCGGAGCCCGCGGTATCGCTGTTCCAGAACTTTCGCTCGCCGATGGGTGAGACCATGGTGCTCGAGAAGAACATCTTCGTTGAGAACGTTCTTCCCACGAGTGTGATTCGAGATCTGACCGACGCCGAAAAGGCCGAGTATGGCCGTCCCTACCTGGAAGCCGGCGAGAGTCGTCGGCCCACGCTGACCTGGCCTCGGGAGATCCCACTCGAAGGCGAGCCTGCCGACGTCACGGAGATCGTCCAGAACTACGCGGACTGGCTCTCGGCGAGCGACGTGCCGAAGCTCTTCGTCAACGCGGACCCGGGTACGATCCTTATCGGTGCGCAGCGGGAGTTCTGTCGCGCTTGGCCGAACCAGACGGAGGTCACCGTCACGGGCAGTCACTTCATTCAGGAAGACTCACCGGACGAAATCGGCGCCGCGATCGCCGACTGGCGCGCGACGCTGGCCTGATCACGGACTGGCGCGCGAAACTGGCGTGATCGACGACTGATCGCCGGGGGCGGCCTCATCAAACCGGGGGTGGCCCTCATCAAACCGAGCGCAGCCCTCATCAAAGCTGCGCATCCAGGTCCGAGCCCTTATCTTGCGGAGCTAAGATCTTGTGGGGCTGGCTGTGACCGAAGAGCCACGACGTTGTTGTGGCCCGCACTCTTCAAAGGGGGTAGCGATGTCGATCAAGAAGACCTTCAACCTGTTGGCGGTCGGGCTGTTGGGTGGCGCACTCCTGGCCGGCACCGGCGACCTGGAGCGTACGCTGCTCTCCACGTTGACGGATGTCTCGCCCACGCCCCAGTCCGTGGGCTCCCTGGCCTTCGGCCCCGAGAACATCCTCTTCGTGGGTGATACCCAGGGAGGCCGGGTCTATGCCATGGACGTGGCCGACATGGAGCGCGGCGACGGGGGAGCCGTCGAAGTCGCCGGCCTCGATCGGAAGATCGCCAGCATGCTCGGAATCGCTGTCGAAGACCTCGTGATCTCCGACATGGCCGTACACCCGACCGCGGAGACTGTCTACCTCTCGGTGATGCGAGGACGAGGGGACGGCGCCACGCCCGTCCTCATGCGGGTCTCCGGAGACGGCACGATTCAGGTGGTGCCCTTCGAGGGCATGAGCTATTCGACCATGGCGCTGGATAACGTGCCCCAAGCGGGTCAACGCTCGCGCACGTCCTCCATCACGGATCTGGCTTACGTCGATGGTGAAGTTTTTGTCGCGGGACTGTCGAACGAGGAGTTCGCGTCCAACGTGCGCCGCCTTCCGTTCCCATTCACGGGTGAGCATCTGTCCACCAGCCTGCAGATCTTTCACGTCTCCCACGGTCGGAACGAGACCAACGCTCCGGTCATGACGTTCCTGGCAAGGGAGATCGGGAACCAGACGCACCTCCTGGCAGCGTACACGTGCACGCCCCTGGTGCAGTTCTCCGTCGAGAACCTGTCGGACGGTGAACACGTGATCGGAAAAACCATCGCCGAGCTGGGCGCCGGAAACCGGCCCCTGGACATGATCGCCTACGAGGTGAACGGGCAGGAGCACATTCTGATCTCCAACAGCCGTCACCCGCTGATCAAGATCAATCCCGGCGACATTCCCGGCGCGACGAGCCTGGTAGAGCCCACCCGCGAGACGGGCATCGGCTTCGAGACCGTTGAGGAGCCCGGCGTACGCCAGATGGACAACCTTAACGAGGACTACGTGCTCATCCTCCAGCAGGAAGGCCGGAACGGGCCCATGAACCTGAGGTCCCTGGAGAAGGCCACCCTCTAAGGCTGTTCTCTAGACGAGGGATCGGCCCGATGGGGTCCGCAAAGAACCGGCGGTGGGCCGGGGCGCTGGTCGCCCTGGCCGCCGCCTTCTTCGTGGTAGGTGGCATGGGCATCCTGCTGCTCGGCCCCGACCGGAGCCCCGTCGACGGCAGCCGTGACGGAGGCCCGCCACGAATCGAGCTCGAGGAGGACGGAGCCGCCATCGTCGTACTCGGGTTGGAATCGCCCCTGATCGATGCCCTGAACGACGCCCTGAGCGGCTCGGCACCTTCGAGCGAGGGCTGGCAGTCGCTTTTCCCCGTCCGGGTCGCATCGGACGCATCAAGCGATCTTCCCGTGATGCTCGGGGAGTACGCCGTTGAGGGCGACCGGGTGGTTTTCCGGCCCCGCTTCGCGCTGGTCCCCGGCACCTCGTACACGGCGCGCTTCGATCCGAGCAGCTTAGCAGGGGCTTCCAGCCTCGGTGGAGCAGCGGGTTTGGAGGAAGCAGCAGACTTCGGAGCGCTGGCGGCGGAGCTCTCGGTTCCGCTGGACACGTCGGCGCCGCCCACACGTGTCGTGCAGGTCTATCCCAGCGGGCCGATCGTGCCCATGAACCTGCTCAAGATGTACGTGCACTTTTCGGCACCCATGAGCTTCGGCGAGGCGTACCAGCACGTCCGCCTCCGTAACGCATCCGGCGATGTGGTCCCCGACGCGATCCTGGAGGTTCTCGAAGAGCTGTGGGACCCGGAACGGCGCAGGCTGACGCTCCTGTTCGACCCGGGACGCATCAAACGGGGCCTGGAACCCAACCTCACGCTCGGGCTCCCACTACGGGACGGCGAGAGCTACGTCCTGGAGATCGACGAAGGGTGGCGGGACGGATCGGGGAGGCCGCTTGCCGAGGGATTCACCAAGGAGTTCTCCGTGGGAGCGGTAGACCGGGTGTCTCCGGACACCGACGCATGGGTGGTCAATCCACCGGCGGCCGGCTCGCGTGATCCACTCGAGATCGTCTTTCCGGAGCCGATGGACCGCGCCCTACTCGATCGCCTCATTACGGTGTCGACCGACCGTGGCGATCGACGGGGCGAGCGAGTCGAGGGCCGCATCGCGGTGACAGACCACGAGACCGTCTGGCGGCTCACCCTCGACCGGCCATGGAACGCCGGGAGCTACGTCATCGACGTAGACGCCCTCCTGGAAGATCTGGCCGGAAACAACCTTGCTTCGCTCTTCGATGTGGACTTAACCCAGGACGTTCGCCTCAGCGAGGACGAAGCCCGCGCGCGCCTTCCGTTCGAGGTGAGGTAGCCGGGCGGCTGAGCAACTGCGGCCGATCCTTGCCGCCCTGCACCACGTAGACGCATTTTGTCTGCCATGTCCGCCATGTCTGATGCCGTCACCCGCCTGAACGCAGCCCTCGAAGGCCACTACGCCAGCATCGTGGTCCGGACGTCGTTCCTTCCGTCGGGACCGTAGCCTTGTCGAAAGCAAAAACTCTCGAGGAGCATCGGTATCGAGCCGTGTCCCAACCGGTGGCTGAGGAACCCCCACGACCCATCTTCGAGGACTGGTCGCCCCAGATGGGCATCGCCGACTGCGTCGGGGGCGACTGGACTCCCGCTCGTCGCACGGCGTGCGGCAAGCTGCCCATCCACCCTGGCGCCATGGGGATTCAGTTCGGGCAGAGCGTGTTCGAGGGTTGCAGGGCCTTCTGGAACGGAACAGATCCCGCGCGGCTCTTCCGTATCGACGAGCACTACCGTCGCCTGGTCGCGTCGTGCGACCGCCTACGGATGCCGGTCCCTCCGGAAGAACTCTTCGTCGAGGCCGTGGTGAATCAGTTGCAGGACTCGACCAGCTGGTCGTCTCCGTTCTCGAGCGAGACGCTGTACATCCGGCCGATCGTCTTCGGCCAGGACGACCACGTGATGCCGATTCCGTCGACCCGTACGACGTTCGTGGTTCTCACCGCGCCGCTTCGCCTGTTTCCGGGCAAACCGCTGGTGCTGTTCGCCGAGCGAGAGTACAGCCGAGCCGCCAAAGGGGGGCTGGGCCACGCCAAGACGTCCGCAAACTACGCTCACCAGTACCTGCCGACCTGGCGCGCCAAGGAAGCTGGTTGCGACGCGGTTCTGTGGCTCGATGCGGAGACGCATGAACGGATCGAAGAGGCGAGCACGATGAACATCTTCATGGTCATCGGTGAGGAGCTCGTCACACCGCCGCTGCAAGACACGGTTCTTTCAGGGATCACGCGTCGCTCGGTGATCACCCTCGCCCGCGAGCGCCACGGGCTGAGCGTCGTCGAGCGCATAATCACCTTGACCGAAGTCGCCGAGGCAGTCGAAGCCGGCGCTCTGACGGAGGCCTTCACGGCGTCGACGGCTCTGCAGATTCGACCTATTTCCCGAATCGTCGATGGGGAGCGGAAGATCGACTTTCCCGAGGAGACGCCGTGGACGAATCGGCTGCGTCGGGACCTCAACGCGATTCAGCGCGGCGAAGCGGACGACGAATGGGGATGGATCAGCGAGGTGCCGGTCACGACAAGTCCCTGAATCAGGTTGGTCCGCTCTCGGAAGTACGGCTGGGTCGCTAGTTTTGAATCACCCTATTCGAGGAGCATCTCAATGAGTTACCAGCAGTCTCCATCCCGACGAGCATTTACCAGACTAAGCGCGATTGCTCTGACCGCCGCGTCCGTAACATTCAGTCAAGCTGCATCCGCCCAATCGCCCGCGAGCGACCTCGAATCGGAATTTTTTCTCGAGTTACTGCTCGACGTCGATCCCCAACTCGACGCCGGCCCCACAAGCATCGCGCCAGTCACGGGTGGGACCTTCGGCGGCCCGGCAATCCAGGGTATCGTACATCCCGGAGGAGCCGACTGGATTACACAGGTTGCAGGTCATCGCAGTCTCGACGTGCGCATCACTCTGGAAACCGATGACGGTGAATTCATCTACATGTCCTACACCGGAATTATCTCGTCTGGAGAGAATGGACTGTACTGGAGAGTGAGACCGATCTTCCAAACCGCTTCAGAGAAATACGACTGGCTCAACCATACTGTTTTCATAGGCAAGAATAAGCAGGTGCCTGGTAAGGTTGCCTACGACATTTTCCGCATACTCTGAGCGAGCAGAAGCGGTGAGCCGGCTAGAGCACGTCCCCTTTCTCCGGTAGCCCCGGCACCCCATGATCCCGCATGCAGCGCATTAGGCTGCAGATCTGGCCGGAAGTGGGCGGCGAAGTGCTTGAGGAGGTGGTAGAGCACTCAACGGTGGGAGAAGGTCATTCCGGCGCCGTGGCTTGCGCTTACCGGCCCGCTCTCGGATTTTGACGCATGATCACCGCCATGAACCGCATCTACGTGGTGCCGGAGTACGCCGAGCAACTCGAGCAGCGCTTCAAGACACGTGCGGGATTGGTGGACGGAATGCCTGGGTTTATCTCGAACAAGGTACTACGCCCAGTCAACCCCGGAGACCCATACATCGTCTTGACGCTGTGGGAATCCCGCGCCGCGTTCGACGCGTGGGTCACGTCGGACGAGTTTGTGAAAGGGCATGCACGCTCCGGCACACTTCCCCAGGAAGCGTTCATGCAGCCGAGCCAACTCGAGTTGCACGAGGTCTTCACGGACTCGAGCCAACCGGATCTCGAGCCGGAGCCACGCGGCAAGCCAGTCAACTTCCACGGTTAGGACGGCGTGCGTTGGGAGGTTGCTATCCGCAGCCGCAGCCGCACCCGCCCGCTGACAACCTCAGGGCTGCGAACGCTCAGTGCTGCGAACGGCCTAACCGCCAACCAGGAGAATGTGGACGTTCTCCAGCCCCGGGCTCGACCACTGCTGATACTTGGCGACTGCGCTCGCGTGAACCGCTTCACGCGTCTCGGCGTCGGTCACGTGGCTCAGGGTCTGGTCGAAGACTCGATCACCGATCTTCAAGCGCACCCTCGGGTCGCGCATCACATTGCGGTTCCAGCCGCGCTCGTCTGGAAACACCCCGCCCTGGTAGTAGGCAGAGAACAAGTAGAGGTCGCCCTCATAGACCGCGCAGTAGGTGGTAACGGAATGTGGAATCAGGTAGGGCGTGCGCGTTTGAACGAAGATCTCCTGATGATCTTCGGTGAACGACCAATCGGTAACCGGCTCGGTAACCCGGTCCCCAGTCAGCCACAATCCGGGGCGCTGATCGCTGGGTTCGTAGCCGAGAAGGCGCAGTGAGACGAGCGTGACGCCCACTATGAGGAGCAGGGCCATTCCAGCCATCTTCGCGATTTTTTTCATGTTTGCTCGCAATCGTCGGTCGTGTGAATCCCGGCGCCCCGCCCTGGGGGGTCAACCCTGAGGCTTGATGATGTGGTAGCTGTGCACAAACTCGACTCCCAGGGGGTCCGGTCCAAAGGCCCATGACATACTCGTCGCCGATCTCGTGGACGGCTAGTCCCTTTGGGATTACGACATCTCCCATGTAGATCCCATCCGAATTGAAAACCGTCCACGTGCGATCGACCGGCTCCGCGAAGGTGAACGAGTAGTAGTCCTGTACCCACACGTTCCCCTGCGGGTCGATCTCAATGTCGAAGTGGGCCGGCTGCAGGTCGGGGAAGAACGCGTCCTCGACCCGGCGCAACAACGACGCAGAGGGTGGCCCCCTGACCTGAACCTGGGCGAAGTAACCTTCGCGAAACGCATCTTTATCCGCCTCGGTTACCGCGACCGGAGGTCGGTCGAGTCGCACGATCTTCTGGAGTGTCCCATCGAAGGCCAGTTCGCGAAGCTCCAACCGATCTCCCGGTCCGTACCACATCGTCGAGTCCGAGGCCGCCTCCTTCGCCCACGGGAAAAAGGCATATTCGCGGCCGCCCCTGGGGAACCACATCTGGTCTTCGAAGTTTCCGAAAGAGCCGGCAAACGCACCGTTCAGATCTGTGCGGATCATCACGACGCGGGATCGGACGGGTCCGTTTCCAACCGGCTCTTCACGATAGTGTCCACGCCAAAGCAGGGTCCCATCTGCGAATTGGTCGACCGGTTCCAACCTCTGACCGACCCCCATCCCCTCGGGAACCACGGTTAGGAATTGTCTAACGAAAGCACCGGCCGGATCGAAGATCGCTATCTCTCTATACAGATCGATGACGAGCAGCGAGTCGCCCGCAATGGGATGCACGTGCCAAGGGCTACGAAACTCGCCGGGGCCCTCGCCCGGACCTCCAATCGTCGCCAGGTATTGGCCTGACGGGCTGTAGAGACGGACTTCGGAAGAGCCCGAATTCACCACAGCGATCCGGCCGTCGGGCAGGACACGGGAATCAGTGACCCGGTACAGAAGCTGGGTCGGGTCACCCTCTACCCTACCAATGCGCAGTGTCGGCTCAGGCGCAAGAGACCATGCGGTTTCTGCGGACCACATCGGTCGGGTATGATCGTTCTCGACAATCTCGATGCCGACGCTGTCGCGCACCGATGTCCCTGATGTGTCCGGGACGGGAGCGGCACATCCACCAAGACTCGCAAACGCTCCCACCCATAAACTCCACGAGGTGACGCAGCGCCGCGTGATGGGTTTGGAGGTTGTCCCCTTGCGCCCTCTCAATTGCCACGGTCCAGTCGATGGAGTCGGACGAACTCAACGCCGAGCTCGTCGACGGCGGTACCCAGCACGGCGTCACGCGTGATCTGTTTGACGTTGAGGTCCGGAGGCATCTCGATCTCTCCGAGCCACCGGCCCGTTTGATCCAGCACCGTCCAAATTTTCAGTGCCTCACCGACCGGGTAGCTCTCGAGCCATATGGAGCCTTCGGTATCGACCATCATTCGTCCGAACGCCGGCCAGCGCTCCGGATACGTCCACTCGGAGAAGATCCTCCTCCACTGCCGCTGCTGCTCCGAAGTCGCCTGAGAGAGTCGCCGCTCCTCGTACCAGTCGATGGCTGTCTGAGTGACCTCGCGGTCGATGTCAGCCCGCCTGAACAGAGATACCAGTGCTCCCGACCCGTCGAGTACGGCGACCCCGAACTCCGAACCATCGCCGGTCACGATACCGTCGCCGCGGACCGCAACCATGGGCTCTCTGCTGAACGGAGCGTCGTATGACTCGATGCCACCTTGCCTCTCGACTCTGTACACCTCTCCACCCGGCACGATCGCGATGGTATCGGTAGCGGACGAGTCCAGTCGCCAACGGACAACGGCAAAATCCGGTCGACTCTGCCCTAGCGCGTAGGGGTCCGTGTTCGCCGCGAATCCGAATCTCAGCAGATCTCCGTTTTCGAAGCGGGCCGTCGGAGTCGTCCCAGAGGTCGGCTCGCTATCGACAAACTGACCAGACGGGTCAAAGAGAGAGGCTTTGGCGCGGTCAAAAGCCAGTATCGAGTCGCCCGGAAGTGCGAAAAGTCTGCGGAGCGTTCGAAACTCACCTGGGCCCTCCCCCTCGCCGCCCACCGACGTCAAGTGTGTCCCGTCCGGCGAGAAGTACCTCACCTCCTGGCTACCGCGGTTGGCCACCACAATCCGGCCGTCTCGCAGCTGCAGGACATCACCAATCCGAAAGAACTGGTATGGCTCCTCCGCGTCGAGCGCGCCGATCTCGAGCTGCGGCTCGGGGGAAACGACCCAGGCCGACTCGCTAGACCACTGGGGCGTGGCCGACTCGACAATGCGAATTCCTGCGCTGTCGCGGACGGTGACGGGTGGCCCGTTAGCGGGTTCCGCTCCACAACCGCCCAGAACTGTGACACACGCGATGGCCAGCAGAACTCTCGACACCACAGCCTCCTGGATCGCGGTTAACGGTCCAAACGACTCATCTATCCCGTGTTGCACTTCAAGGTTGCACCTGAGCGCCAGCCTCATCTTATCAACCGGTCGAGACGAATGCGAGACTGGACTGCACGACAGCCTTCAATGTTTGTGGGCGCCCCTTGACCTAAGTGCTTGATGCCAATACTCTGGGTATGACATAAACCATTTAGGTCATAGCCATGAGCAGTAAGCGTCTCGATCTCCTGCAGGGCACCCTGGAGCACCTGGTGCTTCAAACGTTGAAGCAGCGCGACACGATGCACGGCTTTGAAGTGCTCGAGTGGATCCGGAGCACCACGGGTGGTGAGCTTGTGATCGAGGAAGGTGCGCTCTATCCCGCTCTTCATCGGATGGAAAAACGAGGATGGCTGGCGGCCGAGTGGGGGGTCTCTCCCAAGGGGCGCAGGGCAAAATACTACCGGCTGACGAAGAAGGGGCGTGCGGCTCTGGCAAGGGAAGAGGCGAAGTGGGGCCGTTACGTCCAGGCGGTCGCGAAGCTCGCCGAGGGCTGAGGAGGCACGATGCGCGACGACGAATCCCGGCCTCGCAAGCTCCTACCCCATTACCGCCCCGGGCCGAGCGAAGCTGTGGATCTCGAGATCCAGCACCACCTCGAGGAGCGCGTCGATCGGCTCGTCGCAGCCGGCATGTCACCGGACGAAGCCCGCCAGGAGGCGGAGCGGTCGTTCGGGGACGTGGGGAGAGTCGAGAGAGAGCTTCACACGGTCGCGAAAGAGACCAAGCTGAGGGCGGCCGTCGCGGGAGCGTTAGAAGCGCCCTTCCAAGACCTCCGCCTCGCCCTTCGGGCCCTTCGTCGGAGCCCCGGTTTCGCGTCAGTCGTCATTCTGACGCTCGCGCTCGGCATCGGCGCTAACACGGCAATCTTCAGCGTCGTGAACGGTGTGCTGCTCAAGCCGCTTCCGTATCAGGACCCCGATGGGCTCGTCGCCGTGACTCCCTACTTCCGGGGCGCTCCTGTCGAGACATGGAACGGCCTGTACGCGTTGTTCAAGGAGGAGAGCCGCACGCTCGAGAGGTTCGGTATCGGAGTCCTGGCACGCGAGATGCCTGTCAACGATCGCGACCCGGAGCAGATGGGAGTCGCATATGTGTCGAGCGGTCTCTTCGAGACGCTCGGCGTGCAGCCTCTGATGGGACGCTGGCCTGCGGAAGACGACGGTGACGACATCGCCCTACTGAGCTACGGGCGCTGGTCCGGCCGGTACGGTGCCGACCCCGGAATCCTTGGCCAAACGATCCTGGCCAACGGGGTCGAACGGACCATCGTGGGCGTGATGCCTCGGGGCTTCGACGTGCCCAGTGGCCTCTACTCACCCACACTAGAGACGGGGCTGTGGCTCGCTGCCCCGGAGCCCCGCTACAACCCGGAGGCCGGGCCGGCCGAGTTGTACGGAGCTACTGGTTCCGTGACGGCCCGGTTGAGACCCGGCGTCAGCACGGTCGTTGCCTCGCAAGAGCTGACGTCACTGTTCTGGGGGTTCCTCGAGCGCATGCCCGCCGGAATAAATCCCCTCACAGTCGACAACACTACCCTCCTCGTTCGGCCGCTCGAACGGCTGGTCGTGACAGAAGATGTCGCGCGGACCCTCTGGATCCTACTCGGGACTGTGGGTTTCGTCCTCCTGATAGCATGCGCCAATGTCGCCAACCTCTTTCTCGTCCGGACCGAGGGCCGCGGACGAGAGATGGCCGTACGGACCGCTCTGGGCGCGAGCCGCGGCCGACTGGGGAGACATTTCCTGGCCGAGAGTACGCTGTTGGCCAGCGCGGGTGGGCTGCTGGGTCTGTGGCTCGCCTGGGTGGCCATGCGAGTTCTGTTGTCGGTCGAGCCGGCTGGACTTCCCAGGGTCGATGAGGTGGGGATCGACGCCGCCGCGTTGGGGGTGACCGTAGGGGTCTCTTTAATGACAGCGCTGCTGTTTGGTGCGATCAGTGCGATGAGGACCGCGCCGAGCATGGTCTCCTCGTTGGGCAGAAGCGGTCGGGGGAGCACGGCGAGCAGATCGCGATTCAGGGCGAGAAACGCTTTGGTGGTCAGCCAGGTGGCCTTTGCGCTCGTCCTGCTGGTGGGGGCGGGGCTCATGGCGCGGAGCTTCTGGCATCTCCTCCAGGTCGATCCAGGATTCGAGCCCGCCGGCGTCCTCACGTTCCAAATCATGACCCCGGAAGGCGGAGCATACAGCATTTCGGACTCGAGATTGCTGCACACCCAACTCGTGGACCGGATGGAAGCGCTTCCGGGAGTGGAGCGGGTGGGGACCGCAGGCCACCTGGTGCTTACCGGACGATTTGGAGTCGGAGACGGCGACGTGGCGAGCGAGCGTACGTGGCCCGACCAGCAAGCGCCGGCGCGCAGCGTGCTCAATGTGAACGTCGGCCCCGGATACTTCGAAGCGCTCGGCATTCCCTTACTTGCGGGCCGCGCGTTCGAGACGGCCGACAGCGAGCAACAGAGCGGGGTGTTCGTCCTGAGCGCCTCGCTGGCGGGGCATCTGTTCCCCGGGGAGGACCCACTCGGAGAGCGCGTGGGTGTCGTGGGCTTTGGCGAGCCAACATGGAGGACGGTCGTCGGGGTCGTAGGAGACGTCAGCCTCTTCTCACTCGAAGGCGATGCGGATCGAGAAGGGCCCGAGGTACTCTATGTACCACATCACGTGTTTGGGGGGCGGCGCGTCCGCGAAATGACGTTTGTGGTCCTGGGCGCAGTTCCGCCCTTGGACCTGGTGGAGGGAGTCCGCGAGGTGGTGCGCTCCGTCGATCCCACCCTGGCCGTCGCCCACATCCAGACTATGGAAGCGGTCGTCGCCGACTCCAGTGCCGAAACGGCGTTCACGATGATACTGCTTGCGATCGCGGCTCTGGTCGCGCTGCTCATGGCGTCGATGGGCATCTACGCCGTGCTTGCGTATGTCGTGGGGCAGCGGACGAGCGAGATCGGCGTCCGCATGGCTCTGGGTGCTCGCGCTTCCGAGGTCAGCGGCATGGTCGTACGTCAGGGCGGGAAGGTGGTGCTAATCGGCTTGGCCATCGGCTTGGTGGGTGCGCTCGTCCTAACCCGAGTGATGGAAGCGATCCTGTTCGACGTCAGTCCCACAGATCCAGTGACGTACGTGGGAGTCACAGCGTTCCTGCTAGCGATCGGCTTGCTCGCGACCTACCTGCCGGCACGCCGCGCGGCCGGTGTGGACCCGGTGGAGGCGTTGAGGGCGGACTGAGGGGTATCGTCAGAAGCGCCCCGTGCTTATGCTACGGCTTACTCACAACAAACCTCGGCATCGCGAGGCACTATGATCAGTCGACTCGCTGGATTCGCTCTGTTCTGCTCGTTGACCGTCGGAGCCTGCCGACCCGCGGTGGAGCAAGCTGATCCCGAGTTCGCAACCACGGACTCGAGCGGGATCGCCATCGTTGAGCAGAGGATCGATCCTTCCAATACGATTCTACTCACGGAGGAACTGCGTCTCGGTACCTTGAACGGAGACGAGAACGAGCAGTTCTTCCGAGTCTTCGACGGAAGCTTCGGACCCGACGAGGACCTCTGGATTCTGGACGCAGGGAACCATCGTGTGAAGGTCTTTGGACTCGATGGTTCGTTCCGCCATTCCTTCGGTACACAGGGATCCGGACCGGGAGAGTTCGAGCAAATCGGAACAGCGATGTCTCTCGGACCAGACGTCGTCGTGATCGTCGACGCCGGCCAACGGATCCATTCCTTCGGATTGGACGGGACACACCGCACTACCGTGGCGACACGGGCTCAGGGGCGAAGAGACGCCCTGGGGCAGCCGAAGTGGGTGGGTAACCGATGGCTCATTCCGGTCGAGACCGCCTTCGATTGGGGGCGGCAGGAGGTGTTTGAGGCCAGGCCAGTGCGTATCCGTGAGGTTGATCTCGCCACTGGCTTGGGTGACGTGGCCGGGTTCGACTGGCTGCTCAGGTCAGGTACGAAGTCGGTCGGCTCTATGGGCTGGTTCGTATCACCGCTGTTTCATCAACGGCCACAGTATGTACTGGACGGGCGTGGCCGCGTGCACGTGGTGGAGACCAACGAGTACGACATAGACGTGTATCGACCGGATGGGTCCCTGGAGCGTCGCGTACGAAATCGAGGGGAGCGCGTGCAGGTCACCGAAGCCGATGTAGACGCGTACGCGGAGTCTCGAAGAGAGAGGTGCCGGACCCGCCCTAACTCCGAGTGCACCCTGGCCTTGCAAGAGTCACTCCCCGCTACCTTGGCGATGCCCCGGCCGGAGTATCGGGCAGTCGTGGAGCAGCTCTATGTGTCCGCGGCGGGCGACCTCTTGGTGCTCAGGGCCGACATCGATCCGAATCCCTGGGAGTCTGGCGACGACAAGGTCTATGATCTGTTCGCTCCGGACGGGCGTCTCAGGGGCAGATTCGTTCGACCCGGCACATTTCGAGTGGTGGGGCTCGACAGCGAGCGGATCATCGCCGTAGAGCTGGACGAACTGGACGTGGAACAGATCGTTGTCTACCGACTCGAGGATCCCATGGGCAGGCCCTGACTACGGCGTCCTCGCTCAAGGCGCGTTCACTTCAAGGTCGACTGGAAGCGGAATCTCCAGGCAGCTCGAGGACGAGCACCTCACCGTCGCGGAGGGTTCGGAACGGAATGCCCTTCCTCGTACAAAACTCCACTTCCTTGTCGATGGTCGCCGACTCCCGATGGTCCGACTTGTAGTGAGGGAGTATGAGGTAGTCGAGAAGTCCCAGCCCCTCCCACGTGACTTCGGAGTCGGCGTATGGCATCGCCTGGGGATCATCGACCTGGCCCAAGCCAACAAGGCTCGGAGCCAGGACGCAGATCCCGGCGCTGTATCCACCGTAGAAGAAGTCGGTACCGACCCGCTCGGCCAAGAGCCCATCGAAGCCACTTAGTTTCATCGCCTGTCGTAGCACGAACGTGTTCCCACCTCGAACCCAGACGCCCCCAAGGTTCGCGAGGATTGCTTCCAAACGAGCCTGGTCGCCGAAGTAGTCTCGGAGATCGAGCACCTCGACGTCGATCCCCAAATCAACGAGTTCTTTGATGGCCTTGTCGTTGCTCACCGCACGGGGCTCAGGCGCCACATCATCCATGGCATTCGGGATGAGTCCGATGCGTATTCCGGAACACATTTCCGCGAGCTCGGCCGACCGGTCACCGACCCGGAACGAGGAGAGGTAAAGCTTCATTGGCGACGAGGCTGGGCCGAGCCCGGGAGGGCCTGGACGTGATCAAGCTTAGGGACGACGGTGACTGGAGACTCCGTGGTGAGCAAGGAGCTTCGCGCACCGTTGAACGGATCCAGTCGTGCTTTCGGGCCATGTAGCGTGGGGTGTCGACGTCGCCCTCGGCGATCGCCGCGAGCTTGAGACGTGCATAGGCGTCGGACACGTCTCCGTGCTCTCGGAGATATCGCGGAAACAATAACAGTTCGGCGATCTGGAAATACCCTACTCGACACACATGCACCTGATGGGTTCGTACGCCGTCGACCGTCTTGCTGTAGTAGAAGCTGACCCGGCGTACCTCCGGCGTCCAGGCACTCCCCTCTAGATAGTGCACGCCGGACATATGGCCATCATAGTCCTTGATGGCAGAGTCGTCGTGGACCACGACAAGGATATCGATCACCGGCTTTGCACAGAGCCCAGGGCGGAGCGCTGCGGCGCCTGGGCGCTTATCGATGGCCGAGAAACTCGTCGGGCGTCAGCCGCACGTCTTTGATGATTTGACGCAAGAGAATCGGCGAGATGTCGCGGCTACCATGGACCGGAACCGTTGTGCGACGACCATCGGGATGTGCGAACTGCTTATGGGAGCCGCGTTGTCTGACTTCAGCGAAGCCCAGAGCCACAAGGATCGAGATGACTTCGCGAGGCTTGAGAACCGGCAGCCGCGGCACCTAGGCGGTGACCGTTTCGATACCTACGAATTCGCCCTCCAACTCGGGTTCGCCATCCTCCAGGAGCATTTCGATGACTTCACGGAGGTTCTGGGTCAACTCCGCTCGAGTCTTTCCCTGGGAATGAGCACCCGGAAACCCGGGGACGTAGCCGACGAGAAATCCCGTCTCGGAGTCCCGCTTAACTACGGCTGTGAATTTTCGCATTGCCCCACCCTCTCAGATTCTGAGACGAATGATACACCCACCCGAAGTTGAAGAGCCACCGTCACCGTTTCGTCATCACTCGATGTCGCCTAACGGTCCAGGCGCGCCCGACGCGGAGGACCGCCACCAACCCGTATGATTCATTATCAAATAAACGTACGAAGTGTGTAGTGTCCGGGAAGCGGTCGGGCCCTCGTTGGGATCAACCTACGATGACCGCAGCAAATACACCAAGGACCCGAGCGGGAGCGCGGCGGTACCAGATGAAGCACCGGCT
>JADFMD010000124.1 GCA_022564055.1 Gemmatimonadota bacterium | reverse complement strand
CACGACCATATCAGTCCATCTGCCGGCGAATGAACGTGGGAACGTCCAGCTCAGAGATCTGCTCCCGCGTCACAACCCGCTCCGGCGGTCGAGGAAGGGGAACTACGCTGGCCGATGCCCCGCCGAACGCTCCACCACCCACGGCCGCCACCAGAGGCTGCGTCTGAATTTGACGACGAGGCGACACGGACGGGGTTTGCCTTCCGAAATCCGGCCGGATCACGTCGTCGAAGCCGGTTGCGATCACCGTAACCCGAATCTGTCCTTCCAGCTCCGGATCGTGGACCGCACCAAAAATGATCTCCGCCTCATCTCCGGCCTCTTCTTGAATAATAGTTGATATCTGGTGCACTTCGTCAATGGCGAGATCCATCCCCCCCGTGATGTTGATCAGCACGCCCTGAGCACCATGGATCGAAACGTCGTCCAGCAACGGCGAAGAAACGGCCTCTTGGGCGGCCTCCTGAGCCCGATTCTCTCCCTCTCCGAAACCAGAACCCATGAGGGCTGGCCCGCGGCAAGCCATGATCGTTCGAACGTCGGCGAAGTCGACGTTCACCTCACCGGAAACGCGAATCAGATCGCTGATACCCTGCGTCGCGTTCAGGAGCACCTCATCGGCCTTTTTCAGAGCATCCCGGAAGGAGGTCCCCCGTGGCACCACGGACAGGAGGCGGTCGTTCGGAACCACGATCATGGTATCGACGGTCCTACGAAGTTCGGCGAGGCCCTGTTCGGATTGCCGCGCCCTCTTCTTCCCCTCGAATGAGAAGGGCTTGGTTACGATGCCGATGGTGAGGGCACCCATTTCGCGAGCGATCTCCCCGATGAGGGGTGCCGCCCCGGTACCGGTTCCACCACCCATTCCGGCGGTGATGAAGACCAGGTCGGCCCCCTCCAGCACTCTTCGGACGTCCTCCTCGCTCTCGGCAACGGCTTGTCGACCGACCTCCGGCCGCGCACCCGCACCCAGCCCCCGCGTCAGTTTCTTGCCGATCTGGAGCGTGACCTGCGCGCGCGACCCCTTCAGCGCCTGGGCGTCCGTATTCATGGTGATGAACTCGACGCCCTCCAGATCCTCGTCCACCATTCGGTTGACCGCGTTTCCACCGGCTCCTCCAACCCCGACGACCTTCATCCGGGCCGTTAGGATCGGAGTGTCTTCGAATTCGAATATCATCATTAGCTGGCTCCCATGGATGGGTGTTTCGATCTCTTTCAGAGTGGATGTCCCGAGTCGTCTGTTCATCGGAGCATTAGAAAAATTCCTTCAACCACGAACCGACCTTGGACACGAGGCCAGAAGTGAGCGTTGAGCCACCGTCGCCGGTCTCTTCGTACCGGTCGGCCCCGTATAGGACGAGTCCTGCAACCGTCGCGAACTTCGGCCTTCCTACGGACTCGGCCAGACCGGCCAGGCCCTCCCCCGGCACGCCGCTGCGGACTGGGGCGGCGAACACCTGCTGGGCCAGTTCTACCGTTCCGTACAACGTCGACGCCCCTCCGGTGAGCACGATACCGGCCCCGAGTTTGCTCAGGAGTCCCTCGCGGTCCAGCTCGGCGGAGACGAGGCTGAACATCTCGTCGAGACGTTGCTCGACCACGTGGGCAATCAGCTCCCGAGCCACGTGCCGTTTCTGGCCCGGACCGGGTCCCGGCAGTTCAACCGTCTCCTGGGGATCCACGAGTTGGGCGAACGCCACACCGAAGTGCTCCTTCGCCCGCTTGGCCTCGGCAAAGGGAACCGATAAGCCCCTCACGAGATCGTTGGTGACCGTGGCCCCTCCAAACGGGAGGACCGCGACATATCGGAGTTCTCCGTTGCAATAGGCCGCCAGGTTGGTCGTACAGGCGCCGATCTCGACCATCGCGACGCCCACTTCCTTCTCGTCCTCTGTGAGGACCGACCGGGACGCTGCGAGCGATTCGAGGACCAACTCCTGAACCCGGTACCCGGCCCTCTGGACCGATTTTCTGATGCTGTCGGCAGCCGAGGACGAGCCCGTGATGAGATAGACCTCCGCTTCGAGCCTTGTGCCCACCATCCCCAACGGGTCCTTGATCCCGGCACGGTGATCTACGATGTAGTCCTGGGGGATGGCGTGCAGGAGTTCACGATCGGGCGGATGAGCGACGGCGCGGGCCACCTCGTGGACGCGTTGCAGATCGAAAGACGAGATCTCCTCGTCCATCACGGCGACGACGCCCAGCGACGTGGCCGCCCTGACATGCTCGCCGCTGATTCCCACATAGACCCGGTCCACCTTCGCACCAGCCATGAGCTCGGCCTCTTCCATGGCCGTTTTCACGGATTCGGTGGCCTCTTCGATATGCGTGACGACCTCCCGCATCCCCATGCTTCGGGCCTGCCCCACCCCGAGAATCCTGAGGTCTCTTCGGAGGAAAGAATCTTCGTGGACCTCGGCGATTACCGCGCAGGTCTTGGTCGTGCCGAGGTCGACACCAGCGATCAGGGTCGAGTGCATCTACCGATCCCTCACCTGACCCACGGCGCGGGCGCGTGGCTCGGCGTACCCGACGACGACCTGATCCTCGAACCGCAGATCGAGGACGGATGCCGTCTGATCAGGGTGGCGCAGATCGGCATCTTCCAAAACGGTGAGCCCGTCACGCAGCCGCCGGTGGGAGAGCGGCGGGCGGAATCGAAGAAGAAGGTCCCCGCTCAGCAGAGCGGTCGCGTCGCCGTGTTCGTCTATCGCCATCTCCGAAACCGCAGCCAGAAACGTGGGGTCATCCGCCGCGAGCCGGTCCACCTCCCGCGCCAGGATGCGCAACTCGGAAGGCGTGAGCGCGGTGCCCCCTCCCGCCCTGATGAGGACGGGAAGATCCAGTTGGTGTTCGACCGGATCCAGTGGGAGGATCTGACCGTCCCGGTCCACCGGTTCGAGTACCGGGCCCGCCACGAACCCGACCGGGGTCCGCTCTTCGATCGTGAGCACCAAGGTCCTCGGGAGCTCGGCGGTTACACGGGCGCGCCGGATCAGAGGGTGCTGCTCTAGACGTAGCTCTATCGAGGTCAAATCGTCGAAAACGCTCACGAACGGGGAAATGGCCGCCGCGGCCAGAACCTGTTCTTCCTTCAGGAGGTGAGCCCCATCGACCTTGTAGTCACGGGCCCGAAAGAACTCCAGCTCAGCGAGGGCGTCCGGAAGCCAATCGGCGGCCAGCGCCACCCCTCCAGCGACCAATCCCCACAGGGTTACACGGAACAGCCTATGCATGAGAGGTCTCCTTTAAGCGTGCCAGGACGTCGTGGGCCACGCGGTCGATGGACCCTGCGCCCATGGTGAGGAGGAGGTCACCCGAGATGAGCTCCGACATGACGGCCTCCGCCACCGTGTCCACGTCGGGGTGATAGCGTACATCGCCACCCGCGCGCCCGACTGCGTGCGCAACCATTTCGCCCGTTACGCCGTCGATGGGGTCCTCCCGAGCCGCGAACACGTCGGTGACCCAGATCGAGTCGGCTCCGGAAAGCGCCCGCCCGAATTCCTCGGCGAAATCGCGTGTGCGTGTGAACAGGTGTGGTTGAAAAACAGCCACTATCCGTCGGTCCGGGTGGGCTCCACGCGCCGCGGCCAGGGTAGCCCGGATCTCCGAGGGATGGTGCGCATAATCGTCCACGACCAGGATCCCCCGTTCCAGACCCACCGTGTCGAATCTTCTCTCGACACCCCGATATGCCGCGAGCCCCTCGCGGATGGTGTCCCAATCCACCTCGAAAGCGCGAGCCGCAACCGCAGCGCCCAATGCGTTCTGCAGGTTGTGAACGCCGGGCACGGGGATTTGGAAGCTCCCTCGGTCCGCACCCTCTTCGATCACCCGGAAGTCCATTCCGGTGGCGCTCGCATCGACATCGACTGCGCGTACCTGCGCGCCGGCGTTCAGGCCATACGTACGCGCCGCAGACGCGAGGCCCTTCATGAGTCCGCTCGCCCCCGCATCATCGGCGCATATGACGGCGCAGCCATCCGGAAGCAGCCCGTCGAGGAACTCTTGAAAAGCACTGACCACGCCTTCGAGGGCACCGTAGGTATCGAGGTGATCCGCTTCGACGTTGGTCACGACGGCCACCAAGGGCTTGAGCTCCAGAAACGATCGGTCGTATTCGTCCGCCTCAACGACATAGAGATCGCCACCGCCGGAACGAAGGTTTCCACCCCATGCCGGCACACGGCCGCCCACGAAGCCGGTCGGATCCATTCCCGCAGCCGCAAGAATCTCCGTGGCCATCGCCGTGGTTGATGTCTTACCGTGCGTGCCCGCGACCGCTAGCACCCGCCCCGGATTGACCCACTGGCCCAGGGCCTCCGCTCGCTTGAAGACCGGAATGCCTCGTTCGAGCGCCTCCAGGACCTCTGGATGGTCCGTCGGGACCGCCGCGCTGACCACGAGGGCGGCCACCCCCTCCACGTGGTGTGGCTCGTGCCCTTCGTGAATCGGTACGTCCATGGTCCGGAGCCTATCGGTGCTGGATCCCGGGTGTAGGTCACACCCCGAGACGGTTCCTCCGCTCTTCACGAAGAGCTCGGCCAACGCGCACATTCCGGCACCGGCTACCCCCATGAAATGCACCGGCCCCTCGACCGCGAGCCGGCGCAGATCCCGCTCCCCCACGGAGCTCGAACCCGGATCCAGTGCGATCATCGGGTACCTCCCGGCGGTGGATCCGAGAGCAGGCCCACCATCTCACGGACGATGAGCAACGTGGCAT
Organism: Gemmatimonadota bacterium; assembly: GCA_022564055.1. Taxonomy (GTDB): domain Bacteria; phylum Gemmatimonadota; class Gemmatimonadetes; order Longimicrobiales; family Gaopeijiaceae; genus UBA822. Next base: position 3,218 of record JADFMD010000124.1, on the reverse strand, counting down.
CAGGCCGACTGCGCGCCCGCGCGTTCTTACTCATCGTGCCGAGGGTCGGAGGATCCTCCGCCAAGCGGATGATGGTTCTCCAAAGGTCCTCCGCTGTCAGGCCCTCCTGGTCCAGGTGTACGGCGGCCCCCGCCTCCTGCAGGGCGCGGGCGTTCAGTTCCTGGTGGTTCGCGGCAGCGGTGGGGAGCGGTATCAGTATGGCCGGCACTCCCCACGCCGAGAGCTCCGCCGTCGTCATGGCACCCGCACGAGACACAGCCAGATCCGTGACCCCAAGGACCAGCGGTACGTCCTCGATGTAGGGGACCGCTCGGACCCATGCCGGATCCCCGATAATGGAAAGCTCCTCGACGATTGACCCGTGGTGCGCCGGCCCCGTCATCCAGAGCAGCTGCCACCCATCCAGAGGCGCATCTTCCCCCGCAGCCTCGGACCGGAGGGTCTTGGCCCGGACCGCCTGGAGCATCAGCTCATTCAGCGCAACGGACCCTTGGCTTCCACCGATCAGCAGCAGGAGCCGCCGCTGTGGGTCGAGGCCCAATCCGACAAGCACCTCGCGGCGATCAGGGACGTTGGCCGGAAGGGCTCGGATCGGACATCCCGACACCCGCGCCACCCCCCGAGCCTGGGAGGGTAGCTTCGACAGGGCTTCAGGAAACGCGAGGTGTATCTGCGTCGCCCACCGCGACAAGAGGCGAGTCGTGACTCCCGGCCACGCGTTCTGCTCCTGGAGCACCAAAGGCGTTCCCATGATGGCCGCCACCACTCCCGAGGGCGCACCAGCGTAACCACCGGTCACCACAACCACCTCCGGGCGGATGCGGCGGTGCACGCCGAGCGTGGCCGCGAGTGAGGACGCGAGCGCGAAGGGAACCCCGAGGTTCGACAACCACTCTCCACGGCGGATCCCACGCACCGGAAGAAGCCGATGCTCGAGCCCCCGCTCGGGGAGCACGCGAGCCTCGATTCCTCCACGCGCACCGAGAAAAAACGGCCGGACGTCCGGACGTTGTCGCACGAGCTCGTCCGCGAGTGCCAGCGCTGGGTAGAGGTGGCCCCCGGTACCGCCTCCGGCGAAGACCACGACCGGACCCTCATGCACGGGCCCTCCTTCCCAAGGAAAGGGGCCTATTGCTTGCCCGGGAGATGCTCATCAGCATCCCCAGGGATGCCAGCGTGACCAAAAGGTTCGAGCGTCCGTAGGAGATCAGCGGCAGCGCCAAGCCCGTCGCCGGCACCAAACCCAGTCCCACGGCCATGTGAAGCATCGCGTGCAGGGCGATCATGCTGGTCAGCCCAACCGCAAGCAGCTGTCCAAACAGGTCGGGAGCACGCGCCGCGACTCGGAAGCCGATAAGGATCAGCAGGAGATAGAGCAAAACCACCGTCGTAACGCCTACCAGCCCCCACTCCTCCCCGATCATCGCGAAGATAAAATCGTTGTGGGCCTCCGGAAGAAACCCGAGCTTCTGCCGACCCTGTCCAAAACCTACGCCGGCGACACCCCCAGAGCCGAACGCGAGAAGTGACTGGTGCACCTGAAAACCAGCGCCCGCGGGATCGGCCGAGGGGTCGAGGAACGCCACCATACGGCGGGCCCGGAAGGCGACGCCCAACTGTGTGTACAGAACAGGAACGGCAAGCAAACCCAGGAAAATGAAGTGGGTCACCCGAGCACCTGCTGCGTATACGACCACGCACCCCATCACGCCTACGAGCAAAGCCGTGGACAGATCAGGCTCGAGCGCGATCGGCACGATGAGCGCAGCCCAAACGAGGAGGAATGGCGCCAAACCCCGCCTCAGGCTCCCGAACTCCTCCTGCTTTCGAATCGCGATCGCTGCCGTCCAGACGACGATGGCGATCTTGGCCAGCTCCGAGGGCTGCAGGGTCGGGCCGATGAGCAGCCACCTGCGCGCCCCGTTGATGGAGGGCGCAATGGACTCGGTGCCCGGGGCGACCACGATCACGAGAAGGAGCCAAGCCACGCCGACCATGGGCCAGGCGAGTTTTCGCCAAACGCCATGCGGAATCCATGCACAGACGCCGAGAATCGCCAGACCCGCCGCGGCTCCGCTCGCCTGCCGAAGAACGTAGTAGTAATCCGGCAGATCCTGGCGCTGAGCCAGGAAGTTGCTGGCCGAATAGAGCGTCACCAACCCGAGAGAGAGGAGGAGGAGCGTGAGGGTCATGATCGCGGCGGGCTCCCACCCCTTTCCCAAGCCCGTGATGGGAAGCGCCAGCGGCCCGGACGGAGCGAGATCCACGACGCGGCCCATCAGCGCTCGGGGTCCTTTGAAATGGCCTGGGCCAACGCCGCAAAGCGGGCACCGCGCTCCTCGTAGCTCGTGAACATGTCATAGCTGGAACAGGCCGGCGACAGGAGAACCGTGGTCCCCGGTACAGCACGTTGGGCGGCGACCTCCATGAGCTCGTCGAAGCCCCCGTGCAGCAACTCCACCGGCACATGACCGTCCAAAGCTCGAAAAATGCGTTGCCCGGCCTGGCCGAAGGTCAGCACGCGGGCGTCGACCTTCGAGAGCGCGAAAACCAGCGTCGACAGCTCCTCGCCCTTGTCCTTGCCACCCAGCAAGACCAGCAGCGGCCCGTCGAGGCTGGAAATGGCGGACCGAGCCGCGGCCACGTTCGTCGCCTTCGAATCGTTCACCCACCGGACGCCCTTCGCTTCGGCCACCACCTCGGTGCGATGAGGAAGGGGCTTGGCGGTGCACAAACCCCGCCAAATGGACTCCGGGGACGCGCCAGCCAGCCGAGCCGTGGTCGCCGCGGCAAGAGCGTTTTCCACGTTGTGCCCCCCGAGAAGAGGGATCTTCTCGACGTGGCCCAAGGTCTCCGGCTCGTCGGACACGTTCAGCGTCAGCACGTCACCTTCGAGGTAGGCGCCCGGACGGCGACCACCCGTTCGGCGACCGCCCGGACGCCCAACGCCGGCCCGGCTGAAAAAGAAAGGCCGCCCGGGAACGCCCTCCGCCAGAGCAGCAACGGCCGGGTCGTCCCCGTTCAACACCCACCGGCTGTCGTCGTCCGCATTGCGGAAGAGGTTGGCCTTGTCGGCGTAGTAGGATTCCCCGGACGGATACCAGTCGAGATGATCGGGAGCCAGATTGGTCATCACGCCGATATCGGGTTTGAAGCGATCTATCGCACCCAACTGGAACGAGCTCATCTCCACGACATACCAGGCGGGGCTTCGCTCC
>JADFMD010000029.1 GCA_022564055.1 Gemmatimonadota bacterium | reverse complement strand
CCGAGCCGCTTTTCCTCGGCCGTGCACGTCCTCTGAAGGATCGAGCGGGGAGTGAATCGGCCTTTGTCTGCGTGCCGGTTCGGTTTGGGAATGAGACGATAGGAGCCTTGAGCGCCGAGCGGCCGTACGGGGACGCTAACTCCTTCGACGAGGATATCCGCATCCTCTCGATCCTCGCCTCTCTCATCGCCCACGTCGTAAGGCTCGGCCAGTTCGAGGAGGAAGAAAAGGCGTTGATGGAGGAAAATCAGCGCCTGCGGAGAGAACTAGCCGACCGTTATCAACCCTCCAATATCGTGGGTAATTCCCGCGAAATGGCGCCGGTTTACGAGATGATCGGGCAGGTGGCCCAGAGCGACGCTACAGTGCTGATCCGGGGTGAAAGCGGCACGGGCAAGGAGCTCATCGCGCAGGCGGTTCACTACGGGAGTCGACGGTCGGAGGGCCCCTTCATACGGGTCAACTGCGCGGCCCTGCCGGAGGGCCTCATCGAGAGTGAGCTCTTCGGCCACGAGAAGGGCGCGTTCAGCGGTGCCGTGCAGCGGCGAGAGGGGCGGTTCGAGCTCGCGTCGGGAGGAACCATCTTTCTCGATGAGATCGGTGACCTCACGGGTGCGATCCAACTCCGGCTTCTCCGGGTGCTACAGGAGCGGGAGTTCGAGCGGGTAGGCAGCAGCAAGGTTCTGAAGACCGACGTCCGAGTTGTCGCCGCGACCAACCGTCACCTCGAACGGGACATGGAAGTGGGTCGGTTCCGGGCCGATCTCTATTATCGCCTCAACGTGTTTCCGATTCATGTGCCGCCGCTGCGGGAGCGCCGTACCGACATCATTCTCCTGGCGGATCACTTCATCGAGAAGTACGGGCGGAGGCATGAACGGCCCATCGTACGGCTCTCCACCCCGGCGATCGATCTGTTGATGGCCTATCATTGGCCAGGGAATGTCAGAGAATTGGAGAATGCGATCGAGCGGGCGGTATTGCTCGCCGATGGGCGGGTCATCCACGCTCGGCTGCTTCCGCCTAGCCTGCAGATGGCCAAGGTCGCCGATGGGCGCTCCGGGCCTCTCAACGTACAGCTGGATGTCCTGGAAAAAGAGCTGATCATCGACGCGCTCAAGTTGAGCAAGGGAAACCGTGCGGCTGCCGCGCGGCAGCTGGGCCTTACCGAACGGATCATGGGCCTCCGCGTCGATAAACACGGCCTGGCCTGACCTCACCCCTCGGAGCCCGAACCTACATTCTGGTGGGTTCGGCATCTGGTCCTACCGTAGCGTAGGATTTTCTGTACGTCGAGGCGCCGCCTAAAAAGACCCTAAAAACGGGGATCCCCCTTTTAGGTAAAGGGTTTTTTCACGTTTTAGTTTTCTGGCACACGCTTTGCCAATGCCGTTACCTATGAGCGCGTCTTGCGCATTCAGTCGACTACGGGATCGGATGGAGGAAAAACCACCCATGCAGCTTCCACGTAAATCGTTTCTCATACTTCCGCTACTCTACGTCGCGGTAGCGCCCGCGCCGGCAGCGGCCCAGACCGCGGCTGACGCGATGTTCGCGGTCAACAACACATGGATGCTCGTCGCAACGCTGTTGGTATTCATGATGCACCTGGGGTTTGCTTTCCTCGAGGCGGGGCTGACCCAATCCAAGAACACCGTGAACATCCTGTTCAAAAACGTGAGCATTATCGCCATCGGATTGCTCACCTACGCCATCGTGGGCTTCAACCTGATGTACCCCGGAGAGTTTTCGATGGGGGGCTTCTTCGGGTTCGCCGGCTTTGGCATCGGGACGGACGCGGCCGGTCTCACTTCGGAATACAGTGAGGGGTACACCTATTGGACGGACTTCATTTTTCAAGCGATGTTCGCTGCGACAGCGGCCACGATCGTGTCTGGGGCCGTCGCCGAGCGCATCAAGCTGGCCTCGTTTTTGGTGTTCGCCACCCTGTATGTAGGGCTGGTATACCCGTTGGTCGGTTCTTGGAAGTGGGGGGGCGGGTGGCTCGACGAGATGGGCTTCTACGATTTCGCCGGATCCACGCTCGTGCACTCGGTGGGGGGATGGGCCGCAGTGGCCGGCGTGTTCCTGCTGGGGCCCCGCCTCGGGAAGTACATCAACGGTCGAATTCACCCGATCCCGGGACACAGTCTTCCCCTGGCCGCCGCGGGTATGTTCCTGCTCTGGTTCGGGTGGTTCGGCTTCAACGGCGGTTCCGTCCTCAGCGCTGATCCGGGGCTCGTGTCCTTGGTTTTCGTGACGACGTGCCTTGCGGCCAGCGCGGGGATCATTGGAGCGATGATAACGACCTGGACCGTCCAAAAACATCCCGACCTATCGATGGTTCTCAACGGTGCGCTGGCGGGCCTCGTGGGGATCACGGCGGGTGCGGACGTGGTCAGCGTAATGAGCGCGGTGATCATCGGAGCGGTTGCCGGTGTGCTGGTGGTCTTCTCGGTGATTTTCATCGACCGGATCAAGATGGACGATCCTGTGGGAGCGATCTCGGTGCACCTGACGTGCGGGATTTGGGGAACCCTCGCGGTGGGCATCTTCAGCGCAGACCACTCCTTTCTCACACAACTGATCGGGGTTTTGGCTTACGGCGCGTTCGCCTTCACCGCGGCGTTCCTCATTTTCTCGGTGATCAAGGCGACGATGGGACTCCGCGTGTCCGAAGAAGACGAACGCCGGGGGCTGGACCTCTCGGAGCACAATATGGAAGCGTATCCCGACTACCAGATCATGATCACTCGCTGACGGCCTCTGGCTTAATACGAACGGAGCAATTCGATGAAACTCGTAATCGCATACATACAGCCTGCTGCTTTTCATAACGTGAAGCAGGCGTTGACTGAGGTGGGTGTTGGGAGGATGTCGGTCAGCAACGCCCAAGGCGTTGGGCAGCAGGGTGGCTACACAGAGAGCTACCGGGGTGCGGATCTCGAAATCCAACTCCGGAAGAAGCTCCGCCTGGAGATCGCCGTGAACGACGACTATCTGGAGCGTACTCGGGAGGCGATCATCACCGGCGCACGGACCGGAAACTTCGGAGATGGGGTCATCTTCGTGGTAGATCTGGGCGAGTGTTATCGGATTCGCACCGGAGAGTCGGGAAGCCCCGCCGTCGGGTAGAGCGTCCCTGCCGGGACGGGTACTCAGAGCTTCCCCAAAATCTGAGTACCCGTCCATACGCCTTTCGGCCGATCGGCCCGACGCCGACCCAAGCCCAACCTACCCGTGCGCCACTTGTTGGAGAACCCGAAAAGGCTAATATACCCCGTGAGGCTGCGCCTTCCTTGTGGATGCGGAAGGAGAAAGCGCCCATCGCTGCGCCCCTTCCGGGCTTCTCCACTCACGAAGGTTCTCCAGGACTGCGGGTTATGATTGACGAGATTCGCGAGAGGATAGGGGAGGAAGTCGAGCAGCTTGTCAACGAGCTCAACGTTCTCCTCCCGCAGAGAATCGAGAAGGCCGTCGAACTGGGCGACCTCAAGGAAAACGCCGAGTACAAATCAGCCCTGGAGCGGCAGCAATTCGTACAGCTTCGACTCGGGCAGCTGACCCACCGGTTGTCGGAGTTGGGGAAGATCGATGTCGATTCCATGCCCGTCGATCGGGTCGGCTTCGGGTCCCGTGTCGAGATCCACGATATGGCGATGGACGAAGTGTCCAAGTTCACGATCGTTGCGGGCGACTTCATGGATCTGGACGGTGAACAGGTTTCCATGGCCTCTCCGATCGGCCGAGGCCTCATGGGTGCGCGCAAGGGCGAGGAAGTGACCATCGAGCTTCCGATGGGCGAGCGACGCTTCAAGGTTCTCGATCTGGTTACGCTGCCCGAGCAGATGGAGATGGGGAAGAAGTAGCAGCGGAGATCACCAAGGGGGGGTGTGTGGCGCAGACCGAATCGACGATGGCGGCTTTGGGTACGCTGGCCCCGGACTTCGCGCTGCCCGATACCGGTGGGCGGACGGTGGTGCTCGAGGACTTCGCCGAGGCCCCCGGCCTACTGGTGGCATTCATATGCAACCACTGCCCGTTCGTCGTTCACCTACGAGAAGAGTGGGTCCGATCCGTGAAGCGATACCAGGGAAAGGGCTTGGCGGTGGTGTGCATCAGCTCCAACGACGTCGAGGCTTTCCCGCAGGACGGCCCCGAGTTGATGGCCCGTGAAGTCGAGGAGCACGGTTACAGCTTTCCGTATCTTTTCGATGAGACCCAGGCCGTTGCCAAGGCTTTCACCGCGGCCTGCACGCCGGACTTCTTCCTGTTCGACAAGGAGCGCCGTCTGGTGTACCGAGGGCAGTTCGACGGCAGTCGGCCGGGCAACGACCTTCCGGTCACCGGGGCCGATCTCGGAGCGGCGGTCGAGGCTCTTCTGGAGGGCAAACCCATCTCCACGGTCCAGCGGCCCAGTATCGGGTGCAACATCAAGTGGAAAGCAGGGAACGAGCCCGATTACTTCGGCTGAGGAAGGCTGAGAGCGAAACGCGCCGCCGGGGTAACCACCCCCGACGGCGCGTTTTATTGTCTGCCGCAACCCGGCGCGAAGGCCGCTACCGGTGCGGACAGCTGAAGCCGTTTCGGCTCCTACTTACCGAAGCAGCGATCGCTTGCCCTCGCCAGGTTGGGCAGACTACTTGGACTAGACAATTGATCACCTCCTCTTTCTAGGGTCGACTTTGGGCTTATCGCCGGCGGGCTCCAAGACCCGCGGTCCGCGTCCCTACCCCCTCTCTGGAGGCGGGGGGCGGCCCAGGCCAGTGTCTCGGCCAAGGCCAAGGTATCGGTCGGTCGGGGTCAGATCAAGGGAGCGCCCGCCGCCGCCCGCGGGCTCCCTCGAGTACGGTATCCCTACTAGATATAGTAGGACTCAGGCCCTCCGGTACGACCACTGGAACAGCCACGCGCTAGCCAGGATGGCAACCGTAATCCATAGGCCACCCCACACGACGGTGTTGATCCCCGTGAGATCGCCGAGCATCGCGGCATCCGACTGAAGCTCCGGTCGATCGAGCACGTCGCTCTTTATGTCCAGGATGGCGTAAAGGCAACTCGTGAGCCCCAGCGTCAGCAGGATTCCTTGATTGACGGCCGCCGAGAGACGCAAGGCGCCGAGGAAGAGGATGGACCCGAAGGCAAGTCCGAACCAGAAGCCGAAGATACTGCGGACGTAGGCGAGGGTGAGGCCGACCACGAGCACACCCACGGCGCCCGTGACCCACCGGCTATTGATGCGCTTCATCTGGCCGGCGGAAATCAGGAGTGCTCCCCAGGCGAGGCTTCCGAGGTACCCCGCGGACAGAGTCAGAAACGCGTTCCCTCCCGGACAGTAACAGGCGCCACCTTGATTGGGATCCAGCACGATCCGCTCGATCGTTCCACCCGTGGCGACCGCCATCATCGCATGGCTGATCTCGTGGAGAAGCACCACAAAAACCTTGAGGGGATATACCGCGGGGGTGTCCCAGAGATACCAAATGGCGCTGAAGTAGGCCGCGAACCCGACCAGGAACGTGATCTTACGCTTGGTATGTGCCTTCATTCCCTCTTCTACGGCCCGAGTGGCTCGCGTGTTTCGGTCTCACCGTCGTCTCTGTACGTGATGGGGTATGCCGCTTGCAGCAGCGGCCCCACGTCTCGCAGCTCGTTGCGGGCGATCGTAGCGAGTTGCGCCGTAGCGCCCAGCGCAGCGCGAGCGGCTTCTTTCACCTGTGCATCAGTCAGTCCCGGGGCGAAACCCAGGGCCGTGCTCCACCGAAACGTACGATCCTCGAAATCGCGGCTGATGGCCGCCAGGACCGCTTCGGGCACCACGATTGCGGAAGCTCGTGCGTCCTCGAGGGAGGCACCCGCGGCCGTGTCCTCCGTCGAGCCGATCAAAGCGGACACCCTCGCCACCACCGCCGGACGGGCCTCCTCGAAGGGAACGATTTGGCGGTCCTCGAGGCGCAGGACGTGAAACCCGTACTGCGTTTCGGTGACTGGGCTGATCTCCCCCGGCTCCAGCGCGAGAGCAGCACCCCAAAATTCGGAGACCCAGGAGCCCTCGCGTCCGGGTTGAAGCAGTCCCTGGCGGCCCTCGGCGCCCGGTTCTTCCGAAAGCTCCGCCGCCACCTCGGGAAACCGCTCCCCCGCTTCGAGGCGCGCGATCGCGGCTTCGGCCTTTTTCCGGGCCACCTCCCGATGTGAGGCGGGGCGCCAGCGCTCCGAGAAGAAAAGGACGTGGCGCACGGTCAGTTCAACCCTGGGGTTGGTGAGGTAGTGGGCGCGGAGTTGGTCGTCGTCCACTCCGCTCTCAGCCAGAACCCTTTCAGCCACGAACTGCTTCAGGAGCGCCGCGTCTCTCGCCTGGTCGAGCATCGGAGCCAGCTTGAGGGGCAGCTCCTCTCTCGCCGTGGCCAACCCAAAGGCCGTGATCTCCGCAAGTCGGGCGCGGCGCGCATCGCTCAGTCCGAGGAGCTCGGTCTCGGAAAAAGTCACCCCGCCGACCGTCAGCGCTGGCGGGTCGGATGCGCAGGCCGCCGTCACGAGGAACGCCAGACCTGTCAGGATTCGCTGGTTCAGGGTGTGTCTCCCGCGGCGAACGTAGGGTTCAGTAGCGAACACGGTACTGCCTCCGGGCTCCCTGGGCACGCCCTCCTCCGTCACGCCTCTTGCTGCATCGTTACGCTGCGGGGCAGTTTCGGTCGTGATGACCCGGGTCCCTGCCGCTTTCTCAGGCCCCACGGCTTTCGCAAGGTCCATGGGTTCCACAACGCCTCCACCGCGTTTCTTCAACGACCTTCTAGAGGAAAAGTGACGGAATCCGAATCGACCGACCGCGCTTCGCTGATCTCCCATCTTCATGACCAGTTCTGGTCGGAGGAATATTACCGGGCGGCCGGACTCGTGCGGCGTTGGAGTGACGGAGAGGGAGCCGACTGGGCCCGTGAGCTCTTCAACGAGCTGGATCGTCTCGGCGTTCTGCCCGATGAGCGCCGCCGACTCGTGGAGCGCACGAACGCCGCCCGTCGCTTGATCAAGTCCTATTTTCGGAAGACCCAGCAGTTCTGCAGCCGTGGCTTTCTGGAACCCGAGGATGTTCGAGAACACCTTGCGATGGCGCAACGCCTCGAGATGCTCTTCGAGATCATCGAGCCGTTCGAACGGGCTCGGAAGGCGGAATACGATCGGGAGATGTTCAATTTTTACGACGATCTCCATCGAGGTGAGCTGAACCGTCCGGGCCGGTGAGCTGCAGGAGGCAGCCCCAATTTCCCACGATCTGCGTACCGGTCAGATCGACCTGGCCATCGACTTCGAGGGTAATCGTTTCAGAGAGGCGCTCCTCGATGGCTCCACCAGGCTGGACCCGAAGAGGGTCACGCCCATCGCGCTCCCGTTATCATTCGGTACACCGGGGCGGACCTTGCGACCTGGCGCCTTTGCGGTAGGTGCCTCAAGTTTAGGCGATAATTTGACGGAACGGATGGAGAGGTATCATGCAATCCTGGCTCAAGTCGCTGATGGGCAGCGGGGAACTCACCGAACTCCCCGAGGAGCTCGCCAAGCTACTCGCCCAAGCAAAGCGTGACAGGAAGGCCCTTCGCGAGCTTCTGAAGCGGTCTGAGACCGCTTCGCAGGAAATTGGGAGTCTTTCAGGTCCGCTCGAGGCTCTCGGAGCCACCGCCGAGTCTCTCAAGTCGCAGATATCGGGCTTGCAGGAGCGTACGAACTCCCTCGGAGACACCGTGTCCCGGTTCGAGCTCCTCGAGAGGCGAGAAGGAGAACTCGGCAAATCCCAGGAACGGCTCATGGAGACGGTCGAGCGGAGCTCGAGCGCCGCCGACCGTCTCGAGGACCGTATGGGCAAGATCCGATCTCAGTTGGAGGATGTTTCGGGCGCCGAGAAGCTGATCACGGACCTCCTGGGTCGGAAGGGGCCGCTCGCAAAAATCCGAGATCAGGTCAAGCAGGCCCGTGAAGAATCGTTGGGCTACGGGAAGGATGTCGCCAAGCTTCGCGAGGACCAGGCGGTCGTGCGGGCGGTGCAGGAGGGTGTGGCGGCGAGCTACGAGGATTTGCGTTCGAAGATGGAGGCCGTCGACGCTGGCGTCGACAAGGCGAACGCCAGCGTGGCTCGGGTCGACAAGGCCATGGTGGACCTGACCAAGGCGGACGAGCTCGGAGCTCGAACGGAGCGGCAGCTGAACGCTCTGAAGACCTTGTCGGACCACATCAGCGGAAAGATGGCGTCCGTGGAGCGGCAACGCGAGGCGATGGACCGGACGGAAGCCCAGGCCCGGGCGCTGACCGAACTCCACTGGGAACTCGAAGTGAAGCTGAAGGAAGCCCGGTCGCAGATCAAAGAGGTGAGAAAGGCACACTCGAACGTCGAAAACCTCCGCGAATTGAACATCAAGGTGATAGAGAGGACGGACGAGCTGCGTGCGGAGCAGGGTGTGGTGGAGCGGGACACCAAGACGCTCAAAGCTGCGCTCGCCGGGCTGCAGGAGCAGATGCGGCGCAGCACGAAGCGCTTCGAGTTGGAGCAGAGCACTCTGGAAGCCGACGGACAGAGGGTCATTGCTCTCCGGTCTGATGTGACCGAACTCGAGAACCGCTTCCGTGAGCTCGAGCAAGCGGGCCAGTTGGTGAACGAGGCCAGCCGCAAAGTTGAAGAAATGTCGGCCCGCACGACCTCCCTCTCCAGCGAGTTGGACCGGCTCAGCGAGCAGGTGGAGTTGGTCGAGGGAATGCGGGAGGGGATGACGGAGGCACGCCGAACGGCCGTCGAGGTTTCAGCTTCGCTCTCTCGCATCGAGGCACGGCAGTCCGGTGTGCAGGATGCTGTGAACGATCTACGAGCGCTCCGGGGCGTCCAGGAGGAGATCGCTGGTGCGATGGAATCCCTGCGGGCTTCGCACTCGGAGATCGAGCGGATACAAACGGGGCACGCGGAGACGGGTGCCTGGTTGGCCGAGACCCATGAGGCGGTTCGAGAGCTGCGTGGAAAGGTAGCGCACCTGGACGATGTCACGGCGAACGTCGAGCACATGCACGAGGTTTCGGATCGCGTCCTCGCTGCCGCATCCGATCTGGACGAGCGTCGCGAATCTTTCGAAGAACTCGAGGTGCGGATGTCCGAGCTCCGGCAGACCGGTGCGCTGTTGGACGAACGGACCAACGTCCTTCTCACCGGCCTCGCGGACGCGGACAACCGATTCAAGGCCGTGGCCCGCAACGCCGACAAGGCGGATGCGGCAAGGGGGGCCATCGACGCGGTCATGGTCGCGGTTCAGCAAGCCGAGCGGCGAATGGCGGAATTGGGTGAGGGGGTCGACTCGGCGCTCGAGCGCTCCGAGGGTCTCACTCTACTTTCCAAACGCGCCGACCGGGTGATGGCGGATATCCGGCAGCGGGAGCTCGCTCTGTCCAAGGCGGCAGAGCAGCTCGAGGGTGTGGGGACCCTTCGGAAGGAGGCGGCGGAGGTGGTCCAAACCCTGGAGGATCAGATCCGGATATTGAAGGAGAGTCTCCTGATCGCCGAGGAGCAGTCCGAAAAAATCGGACAGCGGGCGGACGTGCTGGAAGCCAGAGCCGGCAGCCTACGTTTCGCCGAAAAGCGGATCACTCAATTCGAGGAGAAGCTCGCGCGCCTCGACGCCGTGGAGCAGGAGCTCGAACAGTCGATGGAGACCCTGCTCGCTCGGCAGGATGGCGTCGGTCAGGTCCGGAGCGATGTGGAGAAGCTGTTTGTCACGTCGGCGAAAACGCTGGAGGATGTGAGGGCCATCGCCGCGGCGCGTGACGAAGTGCAGAGCACCGCCCAAATGCTGGAGTCCGTACGGGCCAAGGCGGATGCGATGACCGAGGCGCTCGAGAATATCGACGTCCGGCACAAACAGATCGAGAAGGCAGAGGTACGTCTCGGACGTGCGGATGCGTTACTCAGAGAGATCCGCTCCAGCCTCGAGTCTCTGACCAGTCAGAGGGCGGTGGTCGATCAGGTCATTGCCACGTCGGGGAAGTTGAGCTTTGAGACGAGGGAGGCGGAGGGGCTCATCCATGCGCTCCGCGAGGAGCGTGAAATGACGCAGGGGATCCACGATGCGTTGAAGGAGCTTCGCGAGGAAGATTCCGATATTACCCAGATCAAGTTTGGGAGGACTGAGGGCTGAGCCGTTAGAAGTGGCCGCCGTTTTACGGGGCTGCCGGCCGGATGCGGACTATAGGGTAGGAAGCGGCTCCAATTTCTCTGGAGACTTCAACTCTGGCGGCTCCTTGGTGACTTCTTCCAAAAGGCGACTCAGATCCTTCTCGAGGTCATGCGTCCGATGCAGGGCTTCCTCGGGAGTGATCCCGCCCGCCCCCATCAGATGGCACGTGGCGTAAAACTGCCGGAAATGTTCGAGTAGCTTCGTGACGTGCTCTCGCGTCGACCCATCACTTCGTCGGTCCTGCATGGACGTAACGCCATCGGCGGCCTTTCTGGCGCCTCCCTCGAGGGCGCGCTGGGCCAACATCATGGCCGGTATGAACGCCAGAGCCCCACGGAAAAACGTTTCGTCGACCAGGAGGACGACGACGGTCAGGAGGGCCACCTCGAAGAGGATGGTTCCGGTCTCTGTTTTCTTGGCCATGAAGCCTCGCGGGGCGGAAGACGTGCACAAAGCCGTTACTACACGTTGTGCAGGCACGCACCTAAGAGGCAAGCACTACATTTCGCGGGTGGCGGAGCCCATGGTGCTCGGCCCTGGCGAGCCATCTTGCCGTGACCGCACGAGGAGGATCTCAGGGCACGATCAGGAGCGGTCGCGACTGGGCCATGGTCTCACGCCCGGGGAGCTCGATCTCGACGGTCAGGGTGTATTCTCCCGGTTCCAGGTCGGCAAGGCCGAGTCGGACCGCGCGGAAGACCGTGCCCAGGACGTCGGGCCCGGCGTCCTCGAACGTTATCACCACGGGGGAGTCCGGCTCGAGTACGCGCAAGAACGCGCCCAGGCGCCGGATGAAGCCCGGACCACCCTGGTCCACGCCGATCCGCACGCTCGCCGACTCTCCGATGGCGAGTCCATAGAGCTCCCACGCCACCTTGATCGACTCGCCAACCCGGACGCGAACCGCGGGAAGAGCGGTCGGCAACGCCTCGTCGAGTGAGGTTGGGATCTCTCCGCCACCCTCGAGGATCAGTAGATCCGACATCGCCGCCAAACCGGGGAAAAGCGGGTCCTGCCACAGTCCGTGGCGGTCCCGCCACGCTTGCTTCGCATCGGGGCTGAAGGCCTCGATGCCGACCACGTACCGTCCATTAGGCACCTTGAGCTGGAAGGCACCGCTGGGGCCTTCTCCTAGGACCTTGTGTGTCACACCACTCTCGGTGTCGATCAGGAAGAGGCCCGATTGGACGGGGCCTTCCGGCTCCGGCTCCTCGGGAAAGAACGGCTCCGGCTCCTCGATGGGCCTGCCGAACGGATTGGTGCGAGCCTGTTGGGCACCTCGGTCCTGGTTCCGCCGGGCCCGAAAATCGACGATCCGTGGGTTCCTGGTCTGCTGACGGCGAGCGTCCGTGGCCACGTCCTCTTCCTCAGGTGCGAAGGCGCCCGCCACGAGCAGCGAATCCCCGCGCCGGAAACGAGCTACCTGGGTCTCCAGCGCGTTGAGGTCCGGCGCGTAGGGTGGTGCGTACCCGGTCCACGGGCGTTCTTGCTCCAGGGTCCAGTCACCGGCCGCCACCTCCGCTGGATCTACGAGGGCTTCGTCGGGCGGGAGGAACTCCTGGCTCTTCGGATGGTGTCGGCCCACGATGCTGCGGGTGTCCTGGAGCGTGCCGTTCGGTATGGCCCGTCGGCGCTCCCACGCCTTTTCGGCTCCGTAGCGGAGCGTGAGCTCCTCGATGTCGTCTCCCCAATCGACTCCATATGGATTGACGGAATCGCGCCGCATGCGGACGAGCACCGCCCGAGCGTACTGCTCGGTCATCCGGTCGTTTCCGTCCACCAAATAGAGCGGGTCGGAAAGGAGCCACAGCCGCTCCTCGGCCGCCTCCTGGTCGGATGAGCCCTCATAGACCTCGAGGGCGTCGGGGTCGAGGAGAAGTGCGAGGTGGAGGAAATTCTCGCCCTCCGGCATCTGGCTCTTGGCCAAGGTGAAGAGGTCGGCGGCGGTGTTCCAGTCACCCTGGCCGTGCCTCACGAATCCCAGCAGCGACGTGCACCACCAGTTTCCGCCGCCGCACCTGCGGATCAGGTTTTCCGCGCCGCGCCAATCACCCACCTCGCCCATGTAAAAGACTCGTTGGCCCAAAATCCAGGAGTCGCCCGGGATCTGGTTATGGACTTCACGGAGCTCGCGAAGGACCCGCACCCGTGCCATGCCGAACTCCACGGGTTCCTCTGGCACGCTCCATTCGCTCTCGTCCTCGCCGTCCTCAAAGCGCAGGCAAAACCGGCCCACGAGCTCGTCGCACCCGCCCCCGAATCCCCCCAGCTCGGGGGGGATGCGGGCCTCTCGGAAACGCTCGAAGCGCGCCTGGGCCTCCTTGGCCTCCTCGTGGAGCGAGACCGAGTCCGGATTGGACGCACCCTGGTCGTGGGCCGGGAGGGCCGAAGCGGTCGCGATCTCGGTCGAAACGGGGAGCACCGCCGGTGCAGCGGAGAGAACCGCTGGCCACAGGATGAGCACCGCGGACGCCGCCGCCGGCAGAATCAGCTTCGCTCGGGTCGTGATAAAGGTTGGCACGAGCATTCTCCTCCACACGTCTGGGTAGCGGTCATGCCGCAGTGAGCAACCAGGCCGCCGGGTCACCCTCGAAATACACGAGCGGCGGGGAGCGGGTCCCGACCCACCACCGCCGGCGTCCGTAGGATCAGGCGCCGCTGCCGTCCGCAGGCCGAAGGTCTTCGATATCGGGGGTGATGCGGTTCGCTCTGAAGCTCGCAACCTCGAACACGACATCGTTTCCGGGTGTGCGCACGTGCCGGATTCCCGCTTCACCGGTGATGACCACTGCGCCCAGCGTGTCCTGTGCCGCTCCGAGGGCGATCATCCTCCTCGCATTTTCCTGGAACACTTCACCCTCCTCCACGAACCCGATGGCCACGAAATTCGCGAGCTCGTCGAGAAGGGAACGTATCGTGTTGGCGTTCGCCGGCCCTCCGTCGACCGACCAGGTGGTGTCGCTCCGCACGATCAGGTGGGTACCCTCGTCCGTCTCCAACACGAGACGGGCGACGGCTGCGGTGTCGACCCGCAGAATGGTCTTGTCGCGCCAGTCGGTGAGGCTGGTGTTCAGCGTGGCTCGAAGGTCTCCCGATACCACCACCACCGCGTCCTGATCGGGAAGCCGCGCATAACCGCTCGGAAAAATCGGCCCAGCTTTTCCTACGAGCAGGGATGCCACGCCACCCTCGGCCAGGGTGAATTCCACGGCCCAGGCGCTGTCGGTCGACAACCCCATGCGCTCGTGGTTCTTGGGGTTGTTGGCCACGACCCTGCCCACCTGAGCTTCCGCGAGCGCACTCCAGAAACGTCTCACGGCCGATGAATCCGCAGCTTTTCCGTTGACCGTCCAGGCGTCGCCGCTCCGCTGGAGTGACACCGTCTGGTCCGGTCGCCGAATGCGGACCGCGTTCACCGTGGTCTCATCGAGGCCCGCGAGCAGCGACGCGACACCGCCATCGGGCCCCGATCCGCCGCCAGATCTTCCGGAGAACAGGACGGAGCTGGACCACAAAATCACCAGAATAGCGAGCACTCCCAAGATCATCTTCAACGTCCGCCCGCTCACGAGGCTACCTCAGGCCAGCGCGCGACCGTCCGCCTGCGCTGTCCGGTCACGCGAACCACGCCCAACAGGACGAACAGCAGGGGTACGCCCACCAGGTTGCCCCACTTGAGCGCCACCCGTTGGAAATCGGAGGTGAACGCCATCACCGGTGGGGTGCGGAGCTTGGAGCGGATCGAAATGAGGGCCTCGTCCTGTGCGAGCCAATCGATGGCGTTCAGGGTGAAGACCAGATTCTGCGGATTGGACCGCACGAACTGCTCCTGGAGGTAATCCACGTCACCCACGATGATCAACCGCCCCGGCCCAGCGGACCCATCTCCCCCGGTCGAAGCCTCACCACCGTCGACCGCCGTCGGGTCCAGGGCAACGGCCAGCGTCACCGTCTGGAAGTCGTCGGGGTCGGGGGCCAGAAGCGCGTCGGGCATGATGATTCCGCCCGCGCCCTGGATGGCTCCCATTTCGGTGGTAACCCAGAGCTTCCGAACGGTGCTGTCCGTGACGGTGAGAACCGTGGCCCACCCGAGGCTCAAGCTGCCCAAGTCACGCGTGGTAGGGTGTGGGTCTCCCCTCTGGGCGACGGGCCAAAGGGGGTAGGGGCGAACCACGTTGAAGATGCCCTGCTGCCCCATGTTGATTTTGGAGTTGGAGCTGTGGTCCAACACCACCCCCGCGTCGGTACCCACCCCTTTTTCCTGGAGGTACGCCTCCAAGCCCGTGAATACGGGGTACATCATGGGCGAATCCGGTGAAACCTGGTGCTTATCGATCAGGAAGAGCGCAGATCCTCCGGCGTCGATGAAGGATCGTATGGCCTCCACCGCGGGTGCGCCAAGCGGGCGCTGCGGCCCCGCGACCACCACGATGTCCAGGGTGTCCCGGCTCAACGAGGGCATCGTGTCTGCCGTAATGTCGATGGTCTGGACGTCGTACCGCTCGGAAAGCGCTCGCGAAAAGGAAGGAAACGTCTCGGGGCCTTGAGCGCCGGAGCCCGTGAGGAAGGCCACACCCTGCCGTTCCTCCGCCGTCATCTTGGAGATCGCCGCGATGAGCCGGAACTCGAGATCATCGGTACGGCTGATGAACGGGATGACCTCGCGTTCATCGGCATAAAGAAGAGCCAATCCGAACCAGCCACGCCGAATCTCGAACTCGTCGTCCCGGATTACGTTGAACTCGTTTTGTGTGATTCCTAGGTTCCGTGCGTCCCTCGCCGCATCCTCACTGTCGTTCGGATTGATATTCTCGACCACCAGTCGGCCATTCGCCGCCCGTCGGAGGTCGGCGACGAGGTCCGCTACGTCGCGAAGGTTAGGCTGAAGTTCGGCGGGGAGCTGATCGGAGATCACCAGCTTCAGCGTCACGATGTCGTCGAGGTCGCCCAGAATCTCTCGGGTCCCGTCGGAGAGCGTGTAGAGACCCTCCCGGGTGAGGTCGAGGCGGCCCCGGATATTCCCACCGAGAAGGTTCAGCACCACCACCACCGCGATCACTGCCACGGTTCCCGTCCTGAGCCGCCGGTAGGCGCTCCGTCCCGCGCTGAGTCGCTCCCGGCTCATGACGCCGACCGCCAGAAACAGGAACAGCCCGGCGGTCGACACGAAATAGAGCACGTCTCGGAGGTCCACCACGCCGCGGGCCACGTTCTGGAAGTGCCCCAATACGGAGAGATTCGAGATGTCGGCGGCTAGGAGGGGTGGGAGTCCAATGAGCACCACCGGTGTGCCGATCATCACGAGCATGAAGGAAACCGAGGTAGCCAGGATGAAGGCGGTGATCTGGTTCCGAGTGAGACTCGAGGCCCAGAGCCCGATGGCGACGCCCTGGGCGGCGAGCAGCGCGGCACCGATGTACTGCGCGATCATGATCCCACCATCCGCCTCGGAGACTTTGAGCAGGCCGAAGGCCGTGGGGATGGTACCGACGAGGGCGGCGAGCACGAAGATCCAGTTGCCGATGAACTTGCCCAGGACCACCTCGACCTCGCGAAGCGGATGGGCGAGGAGCCACTCCAGCGTGCCGCTTCGCCGCTCCTCGGCTAGCGCACGCATCGTCATCGCCGGAATGAAGATCGCGAAGAGCCACGGCAGCAGATCGAAGAAAGGCCGGAGCGTGGCGATCCCCGCCGCGTAGATGGTCCGGAACGTGAGGAAGAGCCCAAGGCCCAAAAAGGCCACCACCATGATGTATGCCGTGGGGTGGTCGTAGAAGCTGGCTATCTCACGCTTCGCTACGGTCCAAATTCGCCTCATGCGTCCGGCTCCGTGCCTTCTTCGGAAACGGGCGTCGTCGGCTCCGCCTCGGTTTCGCCTCCGGTGGGCGCGGCCTGCCCTCCGGCTTCGTCGGCATCCGCGGTCAGCTCCCGAAACAGCTCCTCGAGCGAGCCCTGGCCCCGATGTAACTCCCAGAGCACCCAGTGGAGCTCATTGGCCATGCGGAAGATCTCCGGGCGAAGCTCCTCGTTCCCTGCCACCGTAAGACAGACCCGGGTGCGGCCCTCGATTTGCTCCGCGGTTTTACAGTCCACGCCGGGAAGCCGGCTCAGCGCCTCTTCCACACCCTCGCCCTCGGCTTCGACCGTGTATTGCGTCATGCCCTTACCGGCAGCGAGCAGTTGGGCAACCGTACCACTGGCCACGAGTGAGCCCCGGTTGATGATGAGCAGCCGGGTACACGTGGCCTCGACCTCCTGCATGATGTGGGTACTGAGCAACACCGTACGCTCCTTGCCCAGTTCGCTGACCAGGATCCGGATATCGACCCGCTGGTTGGGATCGAGCCCTTCCGTGGGCTCGTCGAGCACCAAGATTTCGGGATGGTGAAGGATGGCCGCCGCAAGCCCCAACCGCTGCCGGTATCCCTTCGACAGCTCCGAGATCGGGCGAAAAAAAATGTCGCCGATGCCCGTCTCGTCCACCGCATCGGTAATGTCGGACCGGGCCTGGGCCGTCGTGAGCCCTCGAAGTTGGGCGGCGTACTCCAGGAACTCCGCGACCAGCATCTCCTCATAGAGAGGATTGGTCTCGGGCAGGTAACCCAGGCGTTCCTTGGCGCCAGTGAGATCTTCGTTGATCGGCACGTTGTCGTAGAGGACACGGCCCTCATCGGGCTCGAGCGTACCCGTCAGCATCCTCATCGTGGTGGTTTTGCCAGCGCCGTTGGGTCCGAGGAATCCGACCACCTCACCCCGGTTGACCTCGAAGTCGAGGTTCCGTACGGCGACCAGGTCACCGAAACGTTTGGTCACGCCCTCGACCGAGATCATTCTTTCTCTTCCTCCTGAGTGGGAATTACCGACAATCTTCGGCCGCGGATGCGACCCGACCTTCCTTGGTGGAGCGGCAGGATTCTAAAAAGGGCCATCCGGATTGTCCATACCACCCGACCTCGCGATCGGGTTCTGAACACGAACCGCTCCGGTTGGCACCGATTCGCCGGCGGTGCACCTTCCACGTATGAAACCGGCAAATCGGGGCTCGAGCACCCGTGAACAGCTCAACCGTGCGGTTCGGCAGGGGACGCGTGTGGCGGCGATCGGCGTCATCGTGAGCGCTCTTCTAGCCGCCACGAAGATTGCGGCCGGCGTCATCGGAAACTCCTTCGCGCTCGTCGCGGACGGCGTGGAGTCGGTGCTCGACATCTTCAGCGGTCTGCTCGTTTGGGGTGGCCTGCGGGTCAGCGCGGTACCCGAGTCGGAGCGATTTCCCTACGGACTGGGAAAGGCCGAGCCCCTGGCCTCGCTCGTGGTCTCGACGGTTCTTCTTCTGGCCGCCGTGGGGATCGCCGTCGGTGCGGCCCAGGCGATCCGGAGCCCGCAAGAGGTGCCGGAGAGCTTCACTCTGTTGGTCCTGGTAGGCGTGCTGATCGCCAAGGAAACGATGTTTCGCGTGCTCTCGGCCCAGGGGCGGGAGATCGGCAGTCGGGCCCTGAAGACGGATGCCTGGCATCATCGCTCCGACGCGCTGACCTCGCTCGCCGCTTTCATCGGCATCACCGTGGCGCTGACGGCGGGCGAGGGATTCGAGAGCGCCGACGATTGGGCGGCCTTGGTCGCATGCGCCGTGATCACCTTCAACGGCGTGCGACTGTTCCGGGCCTCACTCCGTGAGGTGCTGGACGTGACGGCGCCCGAGGAGGTTCGCGACCGCATCCGAGAAATGGTCCAAGCCGTGCCCGGCGTCGATGGCGTTGACTTGCTTCGGGTGAGGCAGAGCGGTTTGGCGCTGTGGGTCGACATCCATGTCGAGGTGGAGGGTGAAATGTCGGTCCGGGCGGGACACGAGATCGCTCACCTGGTAAAGGACGGGCTCATGAACTCGGACCTGCGAATCCTCGATGCGCTGGTACACGTGGAGCCAAACTCGGATTTGGACGTACGCCACGATTCGGTCCCGGATCCGAAACTGGACCCTTCTGGACGGACCTAGGGCCGGGACGCCATGTTGGTGCTTCCCTTTGAACGCTGTCCTCGAGGAGAAATCATAATGGACCGGAGAATCGTGGGCGTGCCCATCCTTGCGGCCGTCCTTCTTGCGTCGCTGACCCTGGGCGCCGAGGGTCAGGAGGACTCCTCTCCGGAATTTCCGGAAAGCTTCAATGAGCCCATGCCCTATTTCACGATTGGGCTCGGCCCCTTTTCACGCACGATCACGACGGACTCGAACGAGGCGCAGGCGTTTTTCGACCAGGGCATCCAGCTCATGTACGCTTTCACTCTGATGGATGCCGCGCGCTCCTTCCGTGAGGCGCAGCTTCTCGATCCCAACTGTGCGATGTGCTACTTCGGAGAGGCGTGGGCGTGGGGGCCCTACATGAACGGTCCCATGGGAGCCGGCGCTCTTCCGCGCGCCCAGGCAGCGATCGAAAAGGCGCTCGAGCTCGCGCCGGATCACGCGAGCCGGATCGAGCGGGAAATGATCGACGCGATGGCTGTCCGGTATTTGGGGCGGACCGATCGGGCTCCGCGGTTGGCCGTGGACACGGTGTACGCGGAGGCGATGGGCCGAGTCTACGAGGCCAACAAGGCCGACCTGGACGTCGGGTTCCTCTTTGCCGAAAGCCTGATGCTGTTGGAGCCGAGAAGGGGCAACTGGGACGTCGAGCGGAAGGAGATCCAGCGAATTCACCAAACCCTGGAGGAGGTCCTGGCCCAGGACATTCGTCATCCGGGCTCGTGCCACCTCTATATACACGCGACCGAATCGACGACTCAGCCGAACAAGGCCGAGGCCTGTGCGGACTTCCTCGGTGAATCCATCCCCGGTGCGAGCCACATCAACCACATGCCCTCCCATACGTACAATCAGGTCGGCCGCTGGGGCGACGGAGTGCGCGCGAATCAGCGTGCGTGGCATTCCGACCAGGCCGCAGAGTACGGCGAGGGGTTCGCCATTTACACCTCGCACAACCTGCACATGCTCCTCTTCGCCGCCTCGAACGACGGACAGGGCGCGGTCGCCATTCAGGCCGGAGCCGACTACACCACGGCCACGGGCGGAGCCCAATACTACGAGGTGCTCACACGAGTCCGCTTTGGGCGTTTCGCGGACATTCTCGCCATGAAAGGCGACGACACCGAGAATCCGATCTTCAAGGGGTTTTGGGACTTTGGGCAGGGTTACGCTCATCTTCGAGCCGGGCACCCGAGTTTGGCGCGCGGATTTCTCAAGGCGATCGAAGAGGGGCGGGCCTCGGCTCCGGAGGCCGCGCAGTTCCGCGGACACACCGCGTCGGATCTGCTCGGAATCGTAGGAGATATCCTCGGCGGAGAGATTCTCCGCGAGGAGGGGCGTACCGCTGCGGCCATCGAGTCGTTCGAGCGTGCCCTCGTAATCGAAGACGGGCTCCGCTACGACGAGCCCGAGCCGCTGCCGTTCTCGGTCCGCGACTGGCTGGGGGCCATTCTCCTCGAGGTCGATCGTCCGGCCGACGCGGAAGCCGTTTACCGCGCGGGCGTCGACGACCATCCCTTCAACGGGTGGTCCCTATTTGGGCTCGAGCGGGCGCTCCGCGCCCAGGGAAAGGTCGGAGAGGCTGAGGAAACCGCGAAGATACTCGAGACTTCTTGGGCGCGGGCCGATGTTTGGATTCGCGCCTCGCGCTTCTAGTGTCCTGTCCCAGGAGTACGGTGACGCACCGAGGGAGGTGGGACCCGGAGTTCTTAGATCCGCTCCAGTTCCTCGAACGTCTGTAGCCCGCCGTGGAACCACTGTTCCCGGAACGGAACGGAAGAGATGTCGTCGAGCGTCAGCGCCTCGGTCATCTCGTGAGGATGAAGAGTGAGTGAGCCGGCTTCCTCTTCGTGCTCGGTGTGCTGGCCATCCATGAAGATGTTGACCTTGTAGCGGTTTTCTTCGTTGACCGTGAAGGCGTTGAAGAGGACGGTCTCGGGGGCTCCAGGGAAGTTCGTCACCCTCAGGTCCAGGACGGGACGACCCTCGTCGGAGATGCTCACGGCCAGTTCGTCGTCGGTTTCGGTGAACGCCATCTGCAGATTTTTCATATAGTGTGGTAGGTGCCAGCGTTCGATCGCATGCTGCCGTGAGGCATCGGTGGTCACACCCACCACGAAGGGATAGAAGGCCGCCTTGGGAAGCGGCCGACCCGCCTCCATCATGGGCGGAACGATGACCGACATCACGACTTCATCGTACTCGCCGACCATGCTCTTGGTGAACTGGAACGCAGTGATCGCGAGGATGCTACGCTCGTGTTGGACCTCCAACGGCTGGAGATGCGCCGGTAGGATTTTTCTTGCGTCGCTCGTGGGCATTTCGAAGAACGCCCCCACCGCATTCTTGAAGCCGTATTCCGTCAACTCCATAGCCCGAAAATCCTCCCGGTGTCCTTGAACGCTTGAAGTATCCCTCCACAACCCGTTAGCGTGTGCCGTCATGAAACTAAGAGGCTTTTTGACCGTCGCCACCACCGCCGGGGTTTTGGTGCTTGCCGACCCGGTTCAGAGGTGGGCTATCGCACCGTTGGTGTGGGTCGCTCCCGCCCTGAAGGAACGGGTGTTAGCGGCGTGGCAGCGGGGGCTTGCGCGGACAATGATCGGTCTCACCCGCGTCGTGGGCGGCGGCAAGTTCGAGCCTTTCCCGACGATCCCCTCCGTTGCGGGCGTTCTCGTATTGATGAATCACCAGTCGCTCCTGGACGTCCCGATCGTTGCCCGAACCCTGGAGCACGGATATTCGCGAATCGTGACACGGAAACGGTACGCTCGTGGTGTGCCCCTGATCTCGAGAATGATCAAACTGTACGAATATCCGGTCGTGGATCCCACGGGCCCGTTGAGAGAGCAGCTCGAGATGCTCCGGTCGGTGGCCCGGGATCCCCGGGTCCCGATCGTCGTGTACCCGGAGGGGACGCGCTCGCGCGATGGCGCGCTACTCCCGTTCAGGCGGGCAGCGGTGGACACGCTTCTGAGGCACAGGCAGTGGAAAGTGTACCTGCTGACCTCGGATGGGACGTTACCGTGCGGCCGGCTCAGAGACATGCTCAATGGGGTCGATTCCGTCCACTGCCGTGTGAGCGTCAACGGACCTTTCGACACACCATTGAATCCCCAGGAAATTTCTTCGTGGCTCGAGGAGATGGAAGGTCGGATGCGAAACACCCTCGCCGAGCTGCGCGCGCGATGACGCATGCCGCTAGGCCGGCATCACGGATGCTGGCTCAATCCCTCGTGGCCGGCACCGGGACCCAGATCCGAGCCGTGCTACTGTACGGGTCCCAACTTTTCGGGGCGGCGCCCGACCAGTACAGCGCGCACGATCTGGTGGTTGTGGTCGAAGCTTACCTCGGGACCTACCGAGAGCTGCGCAGCCATGGCTTCTCCCACCGTCCGCCCAGGCTCATGGCTGCGCTCGCCTGGGTTTTGCCGCCGAGCGTGATCGCCTTCTCGCCGGAGGGTGCGGACGGCCCGATCGCCAAGTGCCTGATCATCAGCGCGCGCGATTTCGAGCGGGAGCTATCGACCCGGTCGCGGGACCACTTCATGATCTCCCGCATGATCCAGGAGGTCGGTGTCTTGTACGTGAGAGATGGGGCCACCGCACGGTGGCTGGATGGGGTCTTGGAGGCAGCCCGACGGACGGTTCTCGATTGGGCGGCGCCGTACGTGCCCGCTCCGTTCGGCGCCGAGAGTCTGACCCGCGAGATGATCGCCATCTGTTATGGCGCGGAGATTCGACCCGAGTCGGGTTCCCGGGCCAGTTCGGTCTTCGAGGCTCAACGTTCCTATCTAGTCGAGACCTACGAGAAGCTGCTCGCGGAGGCGTGTAGCGAGGGGACCGTCGTGCGTGAAGAGAACGGGTACCGCTGCGCGAGCCAGCCGGGTCCGATGGCTCGGCTCAGGAGATCGGCGTACTTCACCTACAGCAAGCTCAGGGTGACCCTGCGATGGGTCAAACATATGCTGACCTTTGAGAACTGGCTCCCGTACTTGGTTCGCAAAGTGGAGCGTCGGACGGGAATGAGGGTCGAGTTGACCCCGCTGCAGATGCGTCTGCCACTCCTTTTTCTATGGCCCCACTTGCTCCGAGTGCTTCGTAACCGGCCGGCCGATGAGGCCGGTTCCGGGCCTAAGCTTCCTCCCGAGTCGGAGAGCGACACGTGACCACCGGCCTACAGGTCCTTCTGGCCGTGTTGGGGATGGCGGTCCTTTCGATGCCAGTCTACGCTTTATGGGGGGCAAACAGGGGTTCGGACCCCCTCGCGTCCGATGCCCAGGGTACCTTCGTCTTGGGCCATTTCGTGAGGAGTTGGTTCTACTGGGTTGTCGGCCCGGTGGTACGCTTTTCGGTTACCGCCGGGTTGGGGCCCACGTTTTACAACCTCTTGGGGGTGGCCTTAGGTATCGGTGCTGGCGTGGCATTCGCCCTGGGTCATGTGGAGCTCGGAGGGTGGAGCGTTCTGTTGGGCGGTGTG
Source organism: Gemmatimonadota bacterium (assembly GCA_022564055.1). Classification (GTDB taxonomy): domain Bacteria; phylum Gemmatimonadota; class Gemmatimonadetes; order Longimicrobiales; family Gaopeijiaceae; genus UBA822. The sequence goes on along the minus strand of JADFMD010000029.1, from coordinate 5,979 downwards.
GCAGACGTTCTGGACGGCCGGGTCGCCCGCTCGATGGCCGTTGCCGACCGCAGGGGCGCCTTTCTCGATTCTACGCTCGACCGTTTCGCCGAAGTCGGGACGTTCGTCGGGCTCGCCGTTCTGTTTCGAACCTCCGCGCTCTCGCTGACTCTGGCCGCAACCGCGATGGGTGGGGCGCTCCTGGTCAGCTACACGCGGGCGAGGGGGGAGAGTCAGGGTGTGGTGTGCAAGCTCGGGGTCATGCAACGGGCCGAACGTTTGCTTCTCGTGGGGTTCGGCGGGCTTCTGGACCCGATGGTTTCCGGTCAGTGGGGAGCCGGTGGCGTGGGAACCCTCCTCGTGCCCCTTCTGGGGCTCGTGGCGGTGGGCACCGTCGGCACGGCCATCTTCAGGACGGTTTGGATCGCTCGAGCACTCCGCTAGCTACTTTTTTTCTTTCGGGTAGAAAGTTCTATCTGGCCTGGCTCTTCCGGCGCGATGCCCTGCCTCGGTTTCCGGCGCCCGGCGCCTGAAAATGTGTGAGCCCGCGCAGTGAACCGGCCTTTTCCCGTCCGTTCCGCCCCTCTCCCCGGGAAGCGGCACGTCTCTTGACTTAACGGACTTCGAGATCGTTGAGGCGGGGGTTTCGACTGCCGTCGGTTTTTGATTTTTTTATGAATCCGGAGGTTCAACGTGTCACGTTTTAGTAAGTCATCGGCCGTCATCCTGGCCCTCACAGTTGCCCTAGGCGCATGCACCGACGGGATCGGGCTGAACGATACGCCGTTCGACGCGAGCGTATCCGCCGGAGATCTGCAGGCGGTTCAGGGCGCCTTCGCCGCCACGGTATTCGAGAGCCTCGCGCTCTCGAGCCAGAGCTTCGGCTTGGTGGCGGACACCGGGGCGGTTCCCGTCTCCCTGCTTCAGGCCAGCTTGGCGGCAGCCAGCTCAGGCAGCCGGTGGGAAGCCGCAGCCGCGGCGCAAGCGTTCGCGGCGGCAGGTCCTGCTGCCGGGGCGCTCCTGCATCTGGACTTGCGGGGTCGCACGTACGACCGCGATGTCGACGGGCAGCTCTTCGCGACGATCACCGTCGATGGTGACGCCGTCACGGTTCAGAACAGCACCGGCGGTGCGTTGACCGCTGCGGAGGCCGAGGCCGTCCGTAGAATCTTCGACGGACTCCAGGAGATGTTCGACGACAGGTTCGAGGACTTCGTTCGCCCGGTGGCTTGGATGTTCGAAGCCGCATAGAACGAGCGCCGGCGCGCGATTCGCGCGACCCGACGTCAGTGGAGCGCCCCCGGCCGAAAGGTCGGGGGCGTTTCGCGTTGTAGGGCCGTCTATCGTGCGGCCGACGCCGAGACTATCCTGTTTGAAGTTCGGACCCTTTTGAGGTTCGGGCCTACGTGAATTCCGGATGCGTGCGACCCAATCGCTCGGTTGCGTCTCACTGTCTGTTATCGGTGGGGGGTGGACATCATGACCAAATTCGTCGAGTCCCGGAGAATCGTACACGCCGCCGCCGCCCTCCTTACGGCGGTGTTACTGGCCGGTTTGACGGCCTGTGTGCAGACCAGCGATGCGGTGGTGATCGACGACGACGACATCGGCGGCGTCGTGAGCGGTCCTGATGGGCCCGAAGCTGGCGTCTGGGTCATCGCTGAAACGACGGATTTGCCGACCAACTTCATCAAGATCGTGGTGACGGACGATGAGGGGCGGTACCTGATCCCCGACCTCCCCGACGCGACCTACGACGTCTGGGTGCGTGGCTACGGGCTGGTCGATTCCCGGAAGATCCGGTCCACCCCCGGGTCTTCCCAGGATCTGACGGCGGTGGTGGCGCCCGATCCACATGCGGCTGCGCAGTATTACCCGGGCGCATACTGGTTCTCCTTGATCGAAGTGCCGGAAAAGAGCGAGTTCCCTGGAACGGGACCGCAGGGTAACGGCATCTCCCCGAGCATGGGTAGCCAATCCGAGTGGGTCAGAAGCCTGAAATCCGGTGGCTGCATGGCGTGCCATCAGTTGGGGGGCAAGGCGACCCGGGAGATCCCCGCCGCGCTCGGTGAGTTCGCGACCACCGCGGACGCCTGGGATCGGCGCATCCAGTCCGGGCAAGCGGGCGGCAGCATGGTGAGCGGCCTGGCCCGTATGGGCCGAACGCGAGCGTTAGAGATGTTTGCGGACTGGACCGATCGCATCGTTGCGGGTGAGATTCCGCCCGCCCCGCCCCGCCCCCAGGGTGAGGAGCGCAACGTCGTCATCACGCAGTGGGATTGGGCCGATCCGAAGGCGTATCTCCACGACGAGATCTCCACCGACAAACGCGATCCCACGGTCAACGCCTACGGCCCGATCTACGGAGCCCTCGAAGCCAGCGCCGACTACGTGCCCGTCCTGGACCCCATCAGCCATACGGCGAGTCGGATACCGCTGCCGGTCCGCGACCCGAACATGGGAGCCGCTTCAGGGCCGCCCCTCCAGCCGTCCCCGTACTGGGGAGACGAGGCGATCTGGGACAGCAAGGCCAACGCGCACAATCCCATGCTCGATGGTGAGGGGCGCGTTTGGCTCACCTCGAGGGTGCGTCCCCCGGGTGACAATCCGGCTTTCTGTAGAGAGGGATCGGACCATCCCTCGGCGAGACTCTTCCCGACACAGCGGGCCGGCCGTCATCTGGCCATGTACGATCCCGCGACCGAAGAGATGAGCCTCATCGACACGTGCTTCGGTACCCACCACCTGATCTTCGCCGAGGATGAAGACAACACCATCTGGACGAGCGGCGGCGGGCAGGTCATCGGATGGCTGAACACGAAGATGTACCTCGAGACGGGTGACGAAGCGGCCTCGCAGGGGTGGACCGCGCTCATTCTCGACACCAACGGCAACGGCCGCCAGGACGAGTACGTCGAACCCGACGAGGCCGTGGATCCCACCAAGGACAAACGGGTCCGGACCGGCTTCTACGGCGTGGCCTTCAACCCCGTCGACGGCACCATCTGGGGCTCCTCGTTGGGTTTCCCCGGTCTGCTTCTCCGGTTGGACCCGGGGCCGAACCCGCCCGAGACCGCTCTGACGGAGGTCTACGAGCTGCCTCTCGACAACCCCGCTGCGCCCGTGCAGGGGTACTCGCCCCGCGGCATGGACATCGACCGCAACGGCGTCGTCTGGACGCCTCTGGCGAGCGGACACCTCGCCAGCTTCGACCGCAGCAAGTGCACGGGGCCACTCAACGGACCCACCGCCACCGGGAAACACTGCCCCGAGGGCTGGACCCTTTACCCGGAGCCGGCCCCGCAGATCAAGAACCTGACCGAGTCCGGAAGCGCCGAGTCGAGTTACTACACCTGGGTCGACCAGTTCAACACGCTCGGGTTGGGTGAGAACGTGCCGATCAGCACGGGCAATGGATCCGAAGGCCTGCTCGCGCTCAAGGACGGGGAGTGGGTCGTCTTGCGCGTGCCCTATCCCCTCGGGTTCTACACCAAGTGGATGGACGGCCGCATCGACGATCCCGACGCCGGCTGGAAGGGCAGGGGTTTGTGGGCGACCTACAGCACGCGGACGCCGTTCCACCTCGAGACCGGCAAGGGCACGCCGAGCAAGGTCGTGCACTTCCAGCTACGGCCGGACCCGCTCGCCCGGTGAGGGGGTTCTCGGCCCAAGAGTGCCTTTAAAAGTACCTAGCCATATTGGAGGTTCCATGCGTCGCTCTGCGCTTCTGCTGCTTCTTGTCCTGCCCATTCCTGCCGTCGGACAGGAAGCCACCCACCCACTCGACGAGCTCAGCGCCGCGGAGCACTGGGCGCTCTACGAGACCCTCCGCGCCCACGACGGCGTCGAGGAGGACGCCGAGTTCCTCTATGTCGGGCTGAACGAGCCGCCCAAGGCGCAGGTCCTGGCTTGGCGGCCCGGCCAGCCCTTCGGCAGGCAGGCCCGGGTCCATCTGGTCCAGTCGCACATCGGCTACGAGGCCGTGGTGGACGTGGCCAACCGCACCGTCCTCGAGTTCCGCGAAGTCACCGACCGTCAGTTCATGCGGGCGCCGATGGACCGGGACGCCCTGTCCGAGCTCAAGGAGCACCCGGACATGATGGCCGCCTTCGAGGCCCGGGGAATCACGGACCTGACCAAGGTGGAGTGCGGTGTGGGTTCCGACGCCTATTTCGATACCGAAGAAGAACGCGGCCGGAGGGTGGGCCGGGTCCGGTGCACGAACCAGCTGGGACGGGTTTCCGGCCTGGGTGTTCCCATCGAGAACCTCGTCGCCATCGTGGACCAGAACACTGGCGAGGTGCTCCGGATCATCGACGACGGCCCGACCGGCGCCGACGCGCCCTCCATCGGAGAGCACCACGACGAAGCGATCGGACCGGCCCGCAAGGCCTTACCTCCCATCATACTCTCGCAGCCCGACGGACCCGGCTACAAGCTCGACGGCCACCAGGTCAGTTGGGAGGGCTGGCGCTTCCACTTCCGGGTGGACCAGCGCCGCGGCCTCGTGCTCTCGCTGATCGGCCATCAGGACGGCGACGAGTTCAGGTCGGTGCTCTACCAGGCGTCCCTGTCCGAGCTGTTCGTCCCATACCAGGACCCCTCCGAGCCCTGGAACCACCAGGCCTACTTCGACCTCGGCACGTATCCCTCGTCCTTCGGAGGCGTCGCGAGCGCCATGGAGCCCGGCCTGGACTGTCCCGCTCACGCCACCTTCTTCGACACGTGGGTCGTGCGGACCAATGGCGCGCCGAGGGAGCGGCGGCGGGTGGCCTGCCTGTACGAACGGATCGGAGCCGAGCCGGCTTGGCGCCACACCCGCGACGGTGGCGTGGTGGAGAGCCGCGCCAGCCGCGAGCTGGTCCTGCGCATGATCATGGGAGCCGGGAACTACGACTACCTGTTCGACTGGGTGTTCATGCAGTCCGGCGCGATCCGCGTAAACCTGGCCGCGACGGGAATCGACCAGATGAAGTCCGTGAAAGCCCGCAGCGCCGCCGAGGACTCGGGCGAACCCGACGATCGCTACGGACGGTTCGTGGCTCCTCATCTGATAGCCGTGAACCACAGCCACATATTCAACTTCAGGTTCGACTTCGACATCGATGGGCAGGACAACACCCTGATCGTGGACCGCCTCGTCACCGAGCGCCAAGGCCACGACAACCCCCGGCGTAGCGTCTGGCGGGTCGAGACCGAGATAGCCAAACGCGAAAAAGACGCCATGCGCACGTCCTCGCTGACCGCTCCTGAGCAATGGAGGGTGGTGAACCCGTCTCGGATCGGTCCCACCGGCTACCCGAGCGGCTACATGATCGAGGGACACGGCATCATGAGCCTGTTGAGCCCGGACGACTATTTGCAGCAGCGCTCCGGGTTCACCGAACACACGCTCTGGGCCACCCCGATGAACCCGCGGGAGCTCTTCGCGGCCGGTGACTACCCCACCAATAGTGCCGCTGGTCAGGGACTTCCGAAGTGGACCGCGGCCAATCGGAACATCGAGAACACCGATATCGTGCTCTGGTACACCACCGGCTTCCACCACGTGGCTCGTCCCGAAGATTGGCCGATCCTACCGCTGGAGCTTCACGGGTTCAATCTGGTCCCGGTAGCGTTCTTCGACCGAAATCCGGCCATCGATCTGCCGCGGTGAGCTAAGGAGGGCCCGGGGCGCCTCCACGGCCCGGGCCCGCCTACCAGCAGGCCCACGGCGAGACTAACTTTGGTGTCGTTCTCGAGGGGCCATAGCTCAGTTGGGAGAGCGCTGGCTTTGCAAGCCAGAGGTCGCCGGTTCGATCCCGGCTGGCTCCACTCGGTAAGAGGAAGCCCGACAGTCACTTACGGCTGCCTGGCTTTTCGTCTCGCGGCTCTGAAATCCGAACAGTGCCAAGGACAGTGACAAAACAGTGCCAAAAAAGGTCAGACGGTGAGCTTCTCCAATGCCGTGAGCCTGTCACCGAGCGTCTCGCGGTGGTGCTCAAGACGGTATTCCACCAC
>JADFMD010000259.1 GCA_022564055.1 Gemmatimonadota bacterium | reverse complement strand
GGCACCAAGTGGCGGGGGGGGCTGTTGGGTCGTTGCTTGGCTGTCGGAACACCGCGTCTCGTTGTCGCGAGATGACTAAAGCCCGGCGAAGCTCTCGCTTCACCGGGCCGATGCAGAGGTGCCTGTGACCCTCCCGCCATCAGGACGCCTCGCATTTTTGGGTCCGCCGGAAGCCCCTGCGCAACACTTCCGACGGAACCTGGGAGCCCCTCCAGCGGAGACGGGTGGAGTGCTGGATCCCGACCCCGTTGGTGTTCGGCCCCTCCATTCGCAGCTGAATACTACCGGTGTCTCAGCTTCGGGGCCGTCGGGAAATCCCCCGAGAGGCCTGTGGGGAGATTCCCTGCAACTGACCGCCTGGTCCGATCCCCGATCATGGAGAAGCTCGGACTCAGCCACCGCAGCGAGCTCGTGCGGTTCGCGCTCAGGGTCGGCCTCCTCAAGGACGTTTAGAACCGCTCGAGCGGCTCTACGTCTAGCCGATCGTAAGACCTGAGCCGGCGGACGGTCCGACCTAGTCGGGAAATCCCCTACTAGCGTCCGGCATTATCCCGACAGGCGCTTCAGTCTGCGCCGGACAGATTCCCGCTACTGCTTCACGCACCTTTTGGTACGAAAGCGAAGAACATCGAGGCGATCCCTCCCGTCGCCCACTATACGATTCGGAGGCAGAGATGCTGCGTTCAAGCACACTCGCTTTAGCTGTTTCCCTCGCTCTGATCACGGCCCAACCGGTCGCTGCCCAGAACCGCAGCATTTTCGTGCTGGCCGGCTACGGTTCGGCCGGCTACGAGGCCGCGATCTCGAGCGAGTTTCCCAACGACTTCACCGTTTCGGTGAGCCCGGTAATCTTGTACACGATGGGCCGGGACATCGTGTTCGAGACCGAGTTGGAGTTCGGCCTCTCCGGGACACAGACGACCACAGCTCTCGAGTACGCACAGATCGACTATCTGGGCTTCGAGAACGTGCAGGTCATCGCCGGCAAATTCTTGGTACCGTTCGGAGTATTCGGGGAGCGGTTGCACCCGACGTGGATCAACAAGCTCCCCACCGCCCCCGTGCTCTTCGGGCATGCCCACCAAGGCGTGGCGGAGAGCGGACTCCTGCCCATCATGTCGGATGCGGGGGTCATGATGCGGTGGGCGCAGCCGCTGGGCTCGGGCATCCAGCTCGACTTCTCTGGTTACGTAACGCAGGGCCCGCGGCTCGCCGCGGCGGAAGAGGGGGAGCACGAGGGCGACGAGCACGACCCGACCGAACCCGACGACGACCACGCACCCCCCGTCGCTTTCGGAGTCTCCTTCGACGACAACAATCGGGACAAGATGGTAGGCGCCCGACTCGGACTGGTGAAGGGACCTGCGTTCGAGGTCTACCTGTCCGGCTTCCGGGCTAACTACGACGAAGACGGCACGCTGGACTACAGGGGCGGCGCGTTCTCCGTCGAGTGGCGACGCGGTCCCCTGGAGTTCCGAGGGGAGGCGGTCACGACCCGCCAGGAGTTCGTCGTGGACAGCGAGGTCGAATCCCTCAAGCGAGCCGGTTACTACGCGCAGGTTTCGCGACGCATGGGCTCGTGGGAGCCGGTCATCCGATGGGGCCAGCTCTCGGACGGCACCGTCGCCGGTGAGGCGACCATCGACGGGCACTACGAACTCGCGGTTGGGCTGAACTTTTGGCTCGAGCCAACGATTCCCGTGAAGGTCGCCTGGGAATTTCATCAGGACCGGGACGACCGCGTCTACGTCCAGTGGGCCTACGGCTTCTAGAGTGGAGAAACGAAATGATGAAGAATAGAGCACTCGGCTTGATCGCCACCCTGCTCGTGCTGGTGCCGGCCGCGGTCGGCGCCCAGCAGGACCCCCTGGCCATCGCGGAGGGCGCCCAGGTTTACGCTAACAACTGCGCCCGCTGCCACCAGGCCCGACCGGGGTCCGAGCGGACCGACTTGGAGTGGATCGCGATCGTCGCACACATGCGGGCGAGGGCAAACTTCACGAAGAGCCA
>JADFMD010000123.1 GCA_022564055.1 Gemmatimonadota bacterium | reverse complement strand
TCACCCGTCCACGGACTCGAAAGCCCCGTTGTTTCCATTTACTTTCCAATGCAAAACTCGCGAAAGACCCGATCCAGAATCTCGTCGGTCGAAATCAATCCCAGCAACTCCTCCAAGGCCGTCTCCGCCGGCCGAAGCAGCGCCGACGCCACCGCAACCGGCGTACCCGCCTCCAGCGCCTCCATGAACTCCACCACGTGATCCCGAGCTTTCCGGACCGCCTCCGACTGTCGAGCTCGGGTCAGCGCGGGCACCGACGCGCCGGTCCGGACGAGGCCCCCATAGATCATCTCGGGAAGAAGCGCCTGAAGACGTCCCAGGCCGGTCCCGTCGACCACCGAGATCTCCACACTTTCGCGCACCTGGGCGCCGTTGAGGTCCTGGAACGCTGCCCCCCCTCCCGATTTCGGAGCCGCCGACCCCGCCTTCCCGGACACGAGGTCGGCTTTGGTCCTGAGCAGAACCGTCGGCACATCACCCAGCCCCTCGAGGAACTCACGCTCAGCCGATCCGATCTCAGAGTGGGATTCTATACAAAAAAGCACTACATCCGCACGGTCGAGGTACCGCCGCGCCACCTCGATGCCCATTTCCTCCACCCGATCATCCGATTCGTGGAGTCCGGCCGTGTCCACGAGGCGGAACGGGAAGCCGCCAACCGAGATTACGGCCTCGAGGGCATCCCGAGTCGTTCCGGGCACTTCGGTGACGATGGCTCGCTCCTCCCCCAGGAGGGCGTTATAGAGGCTGGATTTTCCGCTGTTCGGCGGGCCGGCGAGCACCGTCAGGGCACCCTCCCTCAGGAGCTCCCCCTCCGGCGCTGTTTCCAGGAGCTCCTCGAGGGCCTCCCGTAGCGCCTCGGCCGCACCCACGACCCGGTCCACCGGAACGGGCGCTTCGTCCTCCTCCGGGAAGTCGATGTAGTGGGCCAGATAGGCTTCGAGGGTGACGAGTTGCTCACGGAGTTCGGAGATCCTCCGGCTCAGACCACGCTCCACCTGGAATAGAGCCGCATCGTGCTGCGCTTTACTCCGACCCTCGATCAAATCGAGAACGGCCTCCGCCTGCACCAGATCCATCTTCCCGTGGAGGACCGCGCGGCGGGTGAACTCGCCCGGCTCGGCCATGCGAGCCCCTTCGGCAACACACGCATCGAGGATCATTCGCGGCACCAGCCACCCGCCATGGCAAGAAATCTCCACCATGTCCTCGCCCGTGTAGCTGTCCGGCCGGGGGAAGAAAGTCACGAGCGCCCGGTCCAAAAGATCTCCACCCTTGCCCTTCGTGATGGACCGCACACTCGCTGTCCGCGGGGACGGATCTGCTTGATCTGCCGTGACGGCCCGAAGGATCTGGAGGGCTTCGGGCCCGGACATGCGCACCAAAGCGATCGCGCCCGGCCCGGCTGCTGTGGCCAAGGCCGCAATGGTGTCCACCGCCAGCTCCGGAAGCCGGCTGGAGGCCTCGTCAGTCACCGCTCGTGGCGGGCTGGGCAACCGGCCCCTTTCCCTTGAGCTTTTGACGCTCTTTGGCGATCAAGTACTGCTGCGGGATGGTCGCCAGATTCGCGGTGACATAGTAGAGGTTCAGGCCGGACGCAAAATTGATGAAGATGACGGTCATCATGGGGGGCATGATCCACATCATCATCTTCATCTGCGGGTTGGGGTCAGGCAGGGACCGCATGGAGATCCACTGCATCAGGAACATCGACACGCCCAGCAGAACGGGGAGGATGTAGTATGGGTCGGCGGCAGCCAGGTTCGGCAGCCACAGAAAACTCTCCCCGCGCAAATGAATCGTGTTCCGGAACACGAAGAACAGCGTGATCAGCACGGGCCACGGAAGAAGCATCGGCAAGCACCCCGCCAAGGGATTGAAGCCGTGGTCCTTATACAGCTTCATCATCTCCTTCTGGAGCTTCTCCGGCTGGTCCTTGTACTTCTTCTGGATCTCCTGAAGCAGCGGCTGCACAGCCATGTTCCGCATCTGTGCCCGCATCGCTTTCTGGTTCAGCGGGAAGAGCAGGACCCGCATCATGACGCCGAAGATGATGAGCACCCATCCATACCCGACGTTCAGGTTGCGGTGCAGGAAGTTCAGAATCGATAGGACGACGGACACGACGGGTCGCACAACCGGCCGCATCCAGCGATACCCGTACGGATTGGCCTCTTCCAGATCGTTTTCGAATGCCAACAGGAGGTCGCGATCCTGCGGCCCCATGAAGATCCGCTGCTCCAACACCCCGTCGTTTCCTAAAGCTTGGGTGACGGCGATGGCCGCCTGGTCTTCCCCCGGAGCCGGGCTTGCGATCAGTCCTCCCAAATACTGTTCGCTTCCCTCGAGGCCAGGCATCACGGCGAATAGGAAATACTTGCTCTTGAGCGCGGCCCACAGGAGGGGCCCCTCCTGCGTGCGCTCCGAATCGACGCGACTGAGCATCTCGTCGTCGATTCCCTCACGCAGGTGGTTCGTCACGTACCCCATGATCCGTGACTCTTCCTTGCGGTTACGCTCGTTATACTGGAGGCCCGAGCCCATCGACATGACCACCAGTGCACCATCCGCACCCACCACCTCGGTCCGGACGCGTATGACGTAGGAGGACGGCTCGAAGGTATAGGCCGTCTGGAGTGCGAGCGCGCCGGAAGGGTGCCGATAGCGGAAGGTCAAGGTCCGAGCCCCACCGCCCTCGTTGAGTCGTAGGCCGTCGGCCGGTTCGACCTCGAACGGCTCGGCTGAAAGGTCGAGCTCGCCCTCGCCAACCCGAAGTTGTATGGCCAACGCACCGCCGCTTTCCGCGACAAGCAGCTCCACCGGCCCCTCTGCCCCTTCGTCGAAGTTTTCGAATTGAAGAAGTCGTGCCGAAATCAGGCGAGCACCGGTCGTGCTCCACTCAAAACGATAGAGCGGGCCTTCGACCACCACCGTCTCTTCAGGCGCCGCGACCGGGGTCTCCTCAGGCCGAAAAACGGCACTCGGTTCAGGAGCTGTCGTGCCGGGAAAAGGAGGGGGCACCTCACCGGGGGTCGCCCCTCCGGCGTTCGCCCCGGAAAAGGGTAGGCTCGGCTCGCCCACCTCCCCCGAACCATCGAGTTGCCCGGGCGCATCACCCCCCGGCCGGCCCTCCTCCTCCGGCCGGATCGGCGGAAACAAAATGTTCGTCCCGACGAGGACGAGAATCATCAGCGTGATCGCCAGCAGGAAACGTGCTTCTTGCCGCATCTACTTTATTTCCTCGGGAACAGGGTCATGACCCTGCCCGCCAAACGGATGACACCGCAGGATTCGTTTGAGCGCTAGCCACCCGCCGGAAAGCGCTCCGTATCGGTCGATCGCGCCGGCCGCGAACTCTGAGCACGTGGGCGTAAAGCGGCAGCAGGGCCGCATGAGCGGAGACACGGCCCGCTGATAAAATCGGATGGCTTGGATCATCCCACGTCCGAACACAGATCCTCCGTCATCGCTTGAAGTTCATCGCTCAGCTTACGAAACCCGACCCCATAAGCTTCCCGTCGAGCCCTCACCAACACGTCCAAGGTCAGCCCCTGCTCCCTGAGTCTGGGTAACACACGAGTTCGGCCGATCTCTCGTAGACGTCGTTTGACACGGTTCCGTTCCACTATGGAATGCCGGTGTTTGGGGACGATCATGCCCCAACGGTTGCGGGAAACGGATGAAGTTGAAAAGAAGACGTCCAAGCTGGGCGTCTTCTTCCTCGATCCGTCCCTCAGAAGGGATCGAATGTCCCGCGCCTTGTGGATCCGCAGCGAGCGAGGCAACCGAAGTCCTCCTCCCACGCCCGGCCCCGCAGCCGAGTGGGCTGCCATCACTGGATTACTTCGAGCCGATCTTCACCACGAGGCGGGCGCGTCCGCGGGCCCGCCGCCTCGCAAGCGTTTTTCTGCCGCCGCGAGTCTTCATGCGTTCCCGGAAGCCGTGTTTGTTTACGCGCTTCCGATTCCGTGGATGGTAGGTGGGCTTCATAACTTTTTGGGTGCCTGTAATGGTCGTCCCACGGCTACATCTGTAGGCCGCGCAGCGGATGTACAGCACGGTAACATATCTGAGTGTGCGAGCGTGGGTCAAGGTCGGTGACGATGCCGAGGACACTGGCATCGGGAGCGAAAATTGACTTTTCCACAATCCGAATCTAGCGTCCTTGGCCGCCGCTAATTCCCCTCAGGCGAGCGCGCGTCCACGTTCACCTCAGGAGCGCATGGAGTTTACGGCCGACGAGCTCTGGTCCCGGGTGCTCGAGGCGACCCGCGACAGGCTCCAGGGACAGGCATACCGCACGTGGCTCGCCAGCACGACCGCGGTGGGCGTCACCGACTCAGAGATTCTGATCGAGGTGCCAAGCCAATTCCATGTCGAATGGATAGGCGATAGGTACGGCCCACTCCTGACGGAGGTGATTCAACAGATCCTGGGTCGCCCTCTGACCCTTACCCTCCGCTGCGCCGACCCCGCGGCGGCGGCACCGATCCCCGCCATCGAGGTCACGCCGCAGACACCGGGAGCCAGCCAGCCGGCGATGGCGGCGGCGCCCGGCGGACCTGGCCCCGCTCTCAATCAGCGTTATGCGTTCGAGCGTTTCGTTGTAGGGAACAACAATCAACTCGCTTCGGCGGCATGTCACGCGGTCGCCGCCAAACCGGCGCTCACCTATAACCCGCTCTTCCTCTACGGCGGTGTGGGTCTCGGCAAGACCCACCTCATGCATGCGATCGGAAACGCGGTCCTCGAGGCCGACCCCACGATGAGGGTCGCTTACGTCCCCACCGAGCAGTTCACCAACGACCTCGTCACGGCCATCCAGCAGGGGACCACCGCTGAGTTCCGCAGACGGTACCGGCAGATGGACCTTCTGCTGGTCGACGATATTCAGTTCCTCAAGGGCAAGGAGCGGACCCAGGAGGAGTTCTTCCATACCTTCAACGCCCTCTACGATGCCCGGAAGCAGATCGTCCTCACGAGTGATCGTCCACCCAAAGAGATTCCTGGCCTCGAGGAGAGGCTCATCTCGAGATTCGAGTGGGGATTGGTTGCGGACATCAAGGCACCCGATTTCGAAACCCGAGTCGCGATCCTACGGAAGAAGGCCGACGACGACGGACTCATGGTCTCTCACGACGTGATGGACTTCATCGCACAGTTCTGCACGTCCTCCGTGCGGGAACTCGAGGGCGCGATCATCAAGTTGTTGGCGTATTCGTCCATCACGAATCAGGAAATTTCCGTAGAACTCGCCCGCAAAGCCCTTCATGGAAGCTTCGGGAGCTCCCTGGGACCCACCGGTTCCGTGGTGGGTGCCGAGCACATCCGGAGAGCCGTCGCGACCCGCTGGCAGGTCCGCGAAGAGGCGCTCAGCTCGAAGAGGAGGACCAGGGACTTGACGGTCCCTCGCCAGGTAGCGATGTACCTGATCAGAGATATATTGGACTACTCTCTCGTGCATATTGGTCATCTCTTTGGCGACCGTGACCACTCGACGGTGATCCACTCGATTCGTAAGGTCGAGGATGCGATGAGCGCGGACGCGGAGTTCCGACAAACCGTCGAGGGGGTGCGCGCCGAAATAGGAAGAGGACCCTGAACAGGGCGTGTGGAAAAGATGTGGAAAACCTGCGGATTTCTTGCATTTTTTCCACAGCCGGATTGGGAAAAGTCGGTATTCCCCATTTTCCACAGACTCGATAAAATCGAAGATCTTTATGGCCATTGGTGAAGATCTATTTTTCCACATTTATACACTCTCTACTACTACTAAGTTTTTTTTAATAGACTAATATTTTTATTTAGGCACTGTTCATAACCAGGCGCCCACGGACGCCGTGGAGGCTCGATGAATTGTTTGATCACTCGGCAGAACCTGCATAAGGGACTCGCTGCCGTATCCGCGAGCATCCCGACCAAAACAACGCTTCCTGTTCTCTCAAATATTCTTTTCGAAGCTGGAGAAGACGGAATATTGATGAGCGGTACCGACCTGGATGTCTCGGTGCGTGTGTGGGTTCCGGCCGAGGTGAAGGAGCAGGGAAGTATCACGGCTCCTGGAAAGAAACTTCAGGAGATCGTGAGGGAATTAGCGGAGCAACCGGTGGAGTTGAGTACTCGAGGTGATCAAATCGAGTTGAGGTGCGGAAAGAGCCATTTCAAACTCAACGGCCTTCCGAGTGATTCCTTTCCCACTTTGCCGGAGGTGGACTTCGAAAATGGATGGAGCGTAAAAGGTGGAGACCTCCAGGGCTTGATCAAACACACGGCGTTTGCCGTTTCCTCTGAAGAGAGCCGGCCGATCCTCAACGGTGTGCTTTGGGAGTTGAGGGACGGACATATGCGGATGGTCGCGACCAACGGGCACCGTCTCGCGAGAAAGGGGGTCGCCGCAGGCTCCACGAGTGCTCCTAGTGAAGACTTTATCGTCCCCCCGAATGCCCTTCAGCAGGTTCAGCGTCTCTTCGGGAGTGAGGATATTCTCCAGGTGGCCAAGAGTGGCAATCATCTCGGGTTTAGAGCGAATGGCACCGAGGTCTATACGAGGCTCATCGAAGGGACTTATCCCAACTACGAACAGGTGATTCCGAAGGACAACGATAAATTTGCCATCGTCGACAAAGATGCGCTGGCCTCAGCGGTCCGCCGTATGGCGGTGGTTGCGAGTGACCAAACGCACCGGATCCGGATGGCTTTCGAGTCGGACCGCGTCCATCTCACCGTCCTCACACCCGATCTCGGCGAGGGAGAGGACGAGTTGGAGTTGAAGTATGAAGGCGAGGGAATCGAGATTGGATTCAACGCGGCGTATTTACTCGAGGTGCTGAAGTACATGTCCAGCGACGAGGTGAAGATCACGTTGAAGGCTCCGGAGCGGGCCGCGACCATCGAGCCGGTCCCCGCCGAGGGCGAAGAGCCTGAGGACTACCTTTGCCTGGTGATGCCACTGCGGTTGCTCGACTGAGCCCCTCCTCAGTCGGTTGGCACCGAGTGATATCCGCTGTACTCTTTGCGCCTGGTTGGAAATTCCCTTGCCGCTTGGTTGGAAACCTCCCTCAGACCTGGTGACGAAAAAATGAGCCGATCCCAGAGTTGGATTCGCGTGGTTTTAGCAACATCGATGGTGGTCCTCGCCGCATCGGCGTGCGCGATGGAGGACGCCGGGATGGCGTCCTCTACGATGCAGAACGTGCCGGCGGACGCCTCGGGGCCTGGGGTACCGGAGGGCGTGGCGCAGTTTGCGGTCGACCCCTTCTGGCCCAAGCCCCTTCCCAACAACTGGATCCTGGGGCAGATCGCCGGCACGGCGATCGACAGCGACGACAACCTCTGGATCATCCATCGTCCGTGGAGCGTCCAGGGTACGAACGCCGGGTCGACCCCACCGCAGAGCACGCGGGACCAGTCGTGGGGCAGCGATCCGGTCCAATCGCTCTGCTGCACCACTGCTCCACCCGTATTGGCGTTCGATCCGGAAGGGAACGTGATCCACGCTTGGGGCGGCGATAGTCCCACCGGGGAATACCAGTGGTTCAACAGCGAGCACGGAATCCACGTGGACTACCAGGGATTCGTGTGGGTCGCCGGGAACGGCGGCGACGACCATCACCTGATGAAGTTCACGCAGGAAGGCGAGCTCGTGCTCAAGATTGGGGACGTCGGTGTGAGCCAGGGAAGCAACGACACGAACTCGGTCAACCGAGCCGCTACCATGGAGGTGGACCCCACGACTAACGAGCTCTACGTGGCGGACGGGTACGGCAATCGGAGGTTGATCGTCTTCGATGCCGAGACCGGCGAATACCTACGGCACTGGGGAGCCTATGGTGAGCCTCCGGTCGATGAGAATCCGGGCCCATGGGACCCCGACGCTCCGCCAAGCCGTACGTGGCGTACACCGGTACACGGACTGGCCATCTCCAACGACGGGAGAGTCTACGTGAGCGACCGTCCCAGCAACCGCTTCCAGGTCTTTGAGAAGGACGGGACGTTCATCATGGAGAACGTTCTCGCTCCGCAGACGTACGGGCCGGGATCCACCTGGGGCGCCGAGTTCGACCCGCTCGACACCGAGCAACGGTTCCTATACGTGCCCGACGGCA
>JADFMD010000028.1 GCA_022564055.1 Gemmatimonadota bacterium | reverse complement strand
ACGACCTCTCATCTACGCCGGCGGCGGGGTGATCAACGGCAACGCCGCGGACGCGCTACGGGCGTTTTCGAAAGCGTTCGGCGTTCCCGGTGGCACGACGCTCATGGGGCTGGGGGGCCTGGATACCACGGATCCGTTGTGCCTTCACATGTTGGGAATGCACGGGACGGCATTCGCAAATTACGCGATCGAGGACTGTGACTTGCTCATCGCCGTCGCCGCGCGCTTCGACGATCGCGTCGCGGGAGATCCGCCCAACTTCGCACCCAACGCGCGCCGCATCCTCCACTTCGACATCGACCCCGCGGAGATCCACAAGGTCAAGCACGCCGACTGGCACCACGTCGGCATTCTCAACGATGCCCTGGAGACCCTGACGGAGTACGGGCGCAGAACCGATTTCAATGCGGACTATTCAGCTTGGCACGCTGAAGTCGCCGACCTCAAGAGCACGTACGCTCTGAATTACGACCGGGAGAGCGACCTCATCCAGCCCCACTACGTCATCGAGACGATGAACCGCATCACTCGGGGCGAGGCGATCATCACGACTGGAGTCGGCCAGCACCAGATGTGGGCCGCGCAGTACTCCGACTTCCGGGAGCCGCGCCTCTGGCTCACCTCCGGGAGCATGGGTACGATGGGATTCGGTCTGCCGGCCGCCATCGGCGCGC
This sequence comes from Gemmatimonadota bacterium, assembly GCA_022564055.1. Lineage (GTDB taxonomy): Bacteria > Gemmatimonadota > Gemmatimonadetes > Longimicrobiales > Gaopeijiaceae > UBA822. The sequence continues at coordinate 28,335 of JADFMD010000028.1, read as the reverse complement.
AGTTCGCTCGCCCGGATAAGCTGGTCATCGACGTGGACGGCGACGCCAGTATCCGCATGAACCTCGGTGAGTTCGAAACCGTCACCACGTACGACCTGCCGATCAAGATCATGGTGCTGAACAACTTCGGTGACGGGATGGTCATGCAGTGGCAGCGGCTCTTCTTCAAGGGCCGGCTTTCGGCCAGCGACAAGTCGCTCAGGAAAAAGAATTTCGTGAAGACCGCTGAGGCCGACGGATTCCAGTACGCAAAGCGGCTGGACAAGAAGGAGGACGTGCCCACCGTGCTGGAGGAATTCCTCAGCTTCGACGGCCCGGCCTTCCTCGAGGTCATCATCGACACCCAGGCCCACGTGTATCCCATGGTGGGCCCCGGCCTCTCCTACCGGGACATGCTCACCGGGGATTTCATCCCCAACCGCTACGACAAGGCGGGTGGGCATGAGCCGGATCCTTCGGAGCTGTTCTAGGGGGAATGAGAACGAAGCTGGCACGACTCGGGCTTGCCGCCGCCCTGATGGTCCCGTCTGCACGACCGCAAGCCGTCTCTGGCCAGACCGCAGACATGGCGCCGCAGTCGGCTATCGAGGTGGAGGACCTGCGCCGGCAGCCCTCCGGCACCGCTGTGCGAAACGTGTCCGTGCAGAACGCGCCGGATTCCGTCGTCCCACCGAACGACCTCCGAGACGTCTTCGCGACGGGCTACATACTCGAGGATCGAAACGGGGACGAGGTCGTGGACTTCGTGAACGTCCGCATCGTCCTTCCGGTCACACCGGGGGAAGCCCACGTGACGGCGGCGGCCAACCTGGCGGCCCGTCTGGGCTATGAGACCTCGGCAACCGACCTGGGGTTGAGCGAGACGGACGTCTCGAACAGGAGCCGGTTCGACGTTCCGGTCATCCTGATCGGCGCGGGAACCGGCGGAGTCGAGGACGCGCCGGGCGACCGTACAGCCGACCTGGCACCCGGGCAGGGAGCGATCTCCTTCGTGCCGGAGGGCGAGCGCTTCACCCGGGGCGGCATCCGCATCACCGGTTACGACGCCACGGGCTTGATCGCGGCTGCCGATTTCGCGTCTGGGCGGTACCCAAGCGTGTGGGGACTCGAGGGCGACAGCTTCAGTGATGTGGCCGACCGCATCTCCTCTTTTCTGGAGCAGCGGAATGTGCAAGTCGATCGGCTCACCCTCGACCGGATCGTCGTAGACGCGACCCGTCGGGGCGTGAGCCGTCTTGTCGCCACCGTCCGCGTTCCGGACAGCGCGTCCTTCGCCAGAGCGGAGGCCGCCCTCGAGCCGGCGGACTCGGCCTCGAGCGCAGAGGACGCCTCGTCGGATGCGCCGTCCGATCTCGATTCCGTTTCCGATCCCGATTCCGAACCCGGGGGCGCCGAGGACGACCAGGACCGCGTCGACCGGAGCGACCTCGATTTCGCCGACCTCCATCGGATCGATGTTCGCCTGACAGGACCCGACGCGACTCGGACGATTCGCCTGCTACCCGACGAACCCAAAGAAACCGCGGCCGGCGATTCGTTTTCTCCGCCGGACGTTTCAGACTTCACCCTCTCCGAGCTCTATACGATCCGGGGTCTCTTCAGTGACACGAACGAGGATCTCGTTCCCGACCGGGTCGATGCCTACATCTCGCTGCACGGCGCCGACGCGCCTTCCGCACCCGTCGATCTTGCCGCGCGTATCGGGTTGGAGTCGGCGGGGATCCGGCTTCCGCTGGTCCGGACGGCGGGCCAGGACGACTACCCGGAGATGCTGGGCTTCCCGATTCTGTACGGAATCGGCCATTACCAAACCGAGAGGCTTCGGGATGAAAGCCGCCTCCATACACCGGGTGGCGAGCCGACCGAGGGGTTCGTCGAGATAGTGCCGGAGGCGTTTGGGGACGGGCACGCTCTCGTCATCTCCGGTTCGGACGCAGCCGGACTCGGGGCAGCCTCCGACTACGTTGCGCGGCGACTTCCCTACCTCTGGGAGCACGGTAAAGGAGAGTACCGGCTCGAGGATGTCGAAGACGAGGTCCGGCGTTTCTTCCAGGGACGCGGTGCCGCAGGCCAGCTCAGCCTTGCGACCCATAAGATCCGGACGTGGCTCGACCGCCTGTATACGGCCACGGCCACGGCTGACGGCCCCGAAGTGGGCGGCCCCACCACCGACGGCCCCACCGCGGGCGGCCCAACGGTAGCGGCCACCAACGCTCCATCGAGCTCCCCCGTTGAGTCCATTGCCTTGGAGATCTCCGCCGAACAGATGCCCGACGGATTCGACCGGTTCGTGCAGGGCTTGATCGAAGAGGGCTTCCCCGAAGCGGCGGTTTCGGTGGCGACCTACGCGACCGGCTTCGGCGTCGGGGATACCATCTTCCAACAGGACTTCGACCTGCCCTGGGAGGTCGACACGTTCCGCGAAGCTTTCGCGACACACGTGCTCCCCCGTATCGGCCCCGGAGGCCAGGGACGGATCGAGGTCAGGGTCAGCGAGCCCCCAGAGGTCCGGCAGGCTCTGGAAGCGGAGATCATCTCCGATATCCTGTCGCAGGGGGGATCCCAGAACGCCTTCGACGTCGTGGTTCTGAGCGCCTACAAGCAGGGATTCAGCTGGCTCAACGACTCCGTTCTTCCGCGCCTCCGGGGTATGGCGATCGAAGGCATCGAGATCGCTTACCACACGCTGAAGGAATCCGAAGAGGTCCGGTGGCAGAGGGTCGCGTCCCCCACCAGGTGGCTCCAGGAGCTGTATCCGATCGACGCCGTGCTCGCCCGTGACCTCGGAATTCCCGACTCGGCCGTGACGTTCACCCCCCGCCTCGCCGATGATCCGATCTACACGATCACGGTTCGGGGTGCGGCCGGAGAGGTCCTATTCGAGGATTCGTTCACGCCCAAGTATGTGGTGCGGCCGTTTTTCGACCTCTTTCCCGAGTATGAGCAGGTGAGGGTCACCACGGGTTGGGTGAGGGCCGAAGTCGACGGCCAAACGCTCCTCGACCGCCGCATCGAGACCGACCCCGAGGCCTTCTGGGATATCCTCCAGACGGACACGTACCGGCGGATCGTCGACTATGTCATGGACATTCAGCAGGGTCGACCCTCGTCGGCGAACGCGCCGTATTATGACGAGTTCCGGATCGATCTCAGCATGAGCGAGCCGAACTACCGCCTCGACATCGACGAGGAGGTGATCTCCTCGCTCGAGGCGTTGCACGAGGACCTCTATTTCGAGACGCTGACGCTCTTCAACCTGATCGGCGGGCGTTACGGGGCCGGACCCATGAGCTACGGTGGCCGGATTCTCCCCTACATCGATCCCAACGGCACCGGCCGGCCGGGCCACGTCAGGATCTCCTTCACGGGCAAGGAACGGGCGATCCCCGAGTTGGAGATGACGGTGCGGCGCGCCGATTCGGAACCCGTGACGCAACGTTACCGGCTGAGCAGCCTACCCGTGGACCCCCCCAAGCTCAGAGGGATCGCGGTACGCGCACGGGAAGAGGGGCTCTCCCGGATGCTCTTCGAGGTAGTGGTGAGTGACTCGATCGACCGCTACGAAGAGTTTCGGAGTAGAGGATCCGAGGAGGACATCGACCGGAGCTTCCTGTCGATCGAGATGCTCTCGGGGATGGTCGACGCGCTGCGGGATCTCCACCGAAATCGGATGATCGAGGAGGCGTTGAGCCTCGATCGAGTCGAGGAGCTGGTCTTTCGTTTTACGCTGGAGGACAGCACGGCGTTCACCCGAATGGCCTCACTGCCCCGTAGCCGGAGTCCCGCCTCGACGGACAATCCCGTGCTCCTCGACAACGGGTTCCGGTACGAAGGCGAGCGGATAGTACAGTGGGACACGCCGATTCCTCCCTCGGAGAATGATCAGATTCTGGCGAGATTGAACACGTTTCCCGGTGTCGACGTCTACTACATGGCGCGGTCCTTCCTGGGTCAGGACCTGTACGCGGCGGACTTTCTTCTTCCGGTGGATGCCGAGTTCGTCTCCCAGGCGAAGCTGAACGCGCTGAAACCCACGCTGCTCCTCTCGGGCCGGCAACACGCGAACGAGGTGTCGAGCACGAGCCACATCCTTCGCCTCGGGGAGCTCCTCGCGACGGATTCGGCCTACGGCGGGCTCCTCAAGAAGGTCAACGTGGTGCTCCACCCGATCACGAACGCCGACGGTGCCCGCCTCGCGGTGGAGATGCAGGAGATCAACCCCGACTTCATGTTGCACGCCGGGTACCTGGGTGCGTTGGGGGTCGATATCGCGGCAGGCCAGAACTCGGACGATCCGATCTATCCGGAGTCCAAGGTGCGCCCGCGGCTTTGGGAGACCTGGCTTCCGGACATCTACATCAACATGCACGGGTATCCCACACACGAGTGGGTCCAATACTTTGCCGGGTACAGCGCGTGGGTGCGGAGCCGCGACGGCGGCCAACGCGACTGGTGGTCCCCCCGCGGCTGGTTCATCCCGGGCTTCAACTGGGTCGATGACGACGACTACGAGGAAATCACGACTGCCCAGTTTGCGATCCTCGATGCCGTGGCCGCATCCATCACGGGAGAGCCCGCCGTGCAGGAAATGAACGAACGTCTCTACGCACGTTACCGGAAATATGGCGCCCAGGATGTCGAGAACTTCCGCGAATACTTCCACAACGGCATGCTCGTCTCGCAGGCGCTCACGGGTCAGAAGGTGAGCGGCGAGGGGCCCACGAATCCGCGCATCATGTATTTCTCAACGACCACCGAGGCACCGGACGAAACGGCTCGGGGGGAGTGGCTACAACTCGTAGCCACGGCCGGGCTGGCGCACAGCTCCGCTCTTCTTCGATACCTCGCCAGTGGCGAGAATCGCATCGAGAGGGACTCGAGCGAGTACGAGGAATTCGTCACCCGGAGCGTGTTCCGGAAGAAGCCGGTGCTGCCGGCCACCACCGAGGAGATGGAAGCACCGGTAGAAGCCCGCCGTTGACCCCCGCGTGCAGTCCTTGTCGTCGCATTCTGCCGTCGACCGTGTGGTCGGGGGGCCTGGCCCTCGGGGCGTGGCCCATGTACGGGAACGGAGCGGCCGCGCTCACGGTAGAGTGAAGGGTCCCGTTCGAGGTCCCGTTCTTAAAGTGGATGCTCCGCACCCCCCACCAGGAGGACTCATGCGCCAGGGTAGCACTCCCGTCACCACGATTCTGGTCACCGCCCTGCTCGCGGGGTGTGGTGGTACGCCGGGAGCCTGGGGCGAGGTCAACAGCCTGATCGTGGCGACATCCCCGGAGCAGTGGGAGGCCATCGGCGAAATGGTGGAAACGGCGGTCGAGACCAGGGTCCTCACAGTCCGGCCCGAAAAGACGTTTCGCGTCACGTATCAGGACCCGGCGGGCATGCAGTGGGGCATGCTTCAGCGCTTCCGCCAGCTCCTCCTGGTGGGCCCGCCCGATTCACCTTGGATGGCCGAGGCCCTGGCGCGCGCCGACCGTGAGACCTTCAATCCGCCGGAGCTCTTCCAGGTCGGGGACGTATGGGCCCGAGGTCAAAACGTGACCATCCTTCTGTTGCCCTCGACGGGAGCCGAGGGAGCAGACGAGCTGATGGCTCCTCTCCATGAGCTCTTGGACGGGCAGTACCGTCGTTGGTCGCGCAACCGGATGTACATGAGTGGCCGTGATACCTTGCTCGCCGACACGCTCTGGAACGAGGCAGGGTTCACCATGCTCCTCCCGAAGGTATACCAGCGGAGGACGGTGGATTCGGTGTATATCTTCCGGAACGACAACCCCGAGCCTTCGGAGCTTATCCGCCAGATCGCCGTGACCTGGAGGAGTCCGATTCCTGAGGAGTTGAGCCAAGAAGAGCTGCTGGCCTGGCGCACGGAGATCACGGATCGCTACTACGTGTATCCGCAAGTCGTCGACCTGGACCTGGCCCAGACCCGCCGGCTCCAGATGGGCGACCTGATCCTCGAGGAGCTTCGGGCGGTGTGGTCCAACCCACCGGAGGACCTGTTCCCGGCGGGCGGGCCGTTGATCGTATGGTCCGTCCCCTGCCCGGCCCAGGATCGGCACTACTTGCTGGACGCCTGGCTATATGCCCCGGGAAGAGACAAGTACCAGTACCTCCTGCAGCTCGAGACCATTCTCAACACCTTCCGGTGCAGGGCGGAAGCATGACCCCGCGCTTACGTCCCGCCTAGCCGCCGCCGGTCCTTTCTCAGATGAGGTTTGAACGCATGGATACTGTGGTAATGGACCACCAGGGTGGTGCGGTCACCGATGAGGCTCGGCCCAGCCACAAGGTCACGGACCTTTCGCTCGCCGAGTGGGGACGTAAGGAGATCCGCCTGGCCGAGCAGGAGATGCCAGGCCTCATGGCGGCCCGCGCCGAATACGGTCCCGAACAAGCGCTCGGCGGTCTCAAGATCATGGGTTCGCTCCACATGACGGTGCAGACCGCGGTGCTGATCGAGACGCTCGTAGACCTGGGCGCCGACGTGCGTTGGGTCTCCTGCAACATTTTTTCGACGCAGGATCACGCGGCAGCGGCGGTCGCGGTGGGTCGCGGCGGCACACCGGAGGACCTCAAGGGCATTCCTGTCTTCGCCTGGAAGGGCGAGACGCTGGAGGAGTACTGGTGGTGCACCGACCAAGCGGTCGCGTGGCCCGACGGGAGCGGCCCCGACCTCATCGTGGACGACGGCGGTGACGCGACGCTCCTTCTCCATCGAGGCGTCGAATATGAGGACGCGGGCAGCGTCCCCGATTTCGATCCCGAGACCGAGCCGGAGGAGTGGGGGGTCATTGTCGAGCTTCTGCGTAGCTCCCTGGCCAAGGATCCACAGAAATGGCATCGGATCACGGCAAACGTCATTGGCGTCTCCGAAGAGACCACGACGGGCGTGCATCGCCTGTACGAGATGGAGAAGGACGGCACGCTTCTCTTCCCCGCCATCAACGTGAACGACTCCGTGACCAAGTCGAAATTCGACAACCTCTACGGATGCCGTCACTCGGTCATCGATGGACTGAATCGGGCCACCGACGTGATGATCTCCGGCAAGATGGCCGTGGTCTGCGGTTACGGTGACGTCGGGAAGGGCTGTGCCCAAGCGCTCAAGAACCAGGGCGCGCGGGTGGTCATTACCGAGATCGACCCCATCTGCGCACTCCAAGCGTGCATGGAGGGTTTCACGGTGAGGCGCCTCGAGGACGTGCTCGGCGAAGCCGACATCTTCGTGACGACGACCGGGAACAAGGACATCATTACCGCCGAGCACATGGCGGCCATGAAAGACAAAGCCATCGTCGGCAACATCGGCCACTTCGACAACGAGATCGATATGGCCGGCCTGGAACGGATGCCCGGCGTCCGGAGGGAAAACATCAAGCCGCAGTACGACGAGTGGATCTTCCCGGACGGACACAGCGTTTTGATCCTCGCCGAGGGCCGATTGCTCAACCTGGGCTGCGCCACGGGGCATCCGAGCTTCGTCATGTCGGCCAGCTTCACCAACCAGGTGATCGCTCAGATCGAGCTCGCCAGGAACCGGGACCGGTACGAGAAGAAGGTCTACGTACTCCCGAAAATCCTGGACGAGAAGGTGGCCCGCCTCCATTTGGATAAGCTGGGAGCTCGGCTCACCGAGCTTTCGGACGATCAGGCGGAATATCTCGGCTTGGACAAGGCTGGGCCATACAAGCCGGAGACCTACCGCTACTAAACGCGTCGCTACTGACGCGTCGCTACTACCGCGTGCTCATCTGCCGGCGCAGTCTCATGCCGGCGCGCCGCCTTGCATCAACTGAACGATTTCTCTCCGGTCCGCCTCGGACGGAAAACCCCATTCCGCCTGGTACCCGAAAAGCTCAGTGAGCGTCGCGGATCCAAAACGCCCATCAAGGATCTCGATCATGTCACCGGACAGGAGCCCCGGATGGGCCACACCGCTCGCGCGGCTCAGCTGCAAGACTTCCTTTCGAAGCGTGATCACGTAGTTGGCCAACCGAGCGGCCTTCGAGGTCGGATCCAAGCCACGCACCAACCAGCGGTTCTGCGTCGCCACTCCGGTGGGGCAGTGTCCCGTATGACACCTCTGGGCCTGGATGCAGCCGATGGCCATCATCGCCTCACGCGCCACGTTGATCGTGTCGCATCCGAGGGCGAAGGCGACCATGGCGTCGGCCGGAATTCCCAGCTTCCCCGACCCCATGAAAACCACGTCCTCGTGTACCCCGGCTTCCGCGAGAATCCTATAGACGCGGCTGAAACCGATCTTGAAGGGCAACGCCACATGGTCCGAAAACGCGAGGGGTGCAGCACCCGTCCCGCCCTCTCCGCCGTCGATGGAAATGAAGTCGACCCCCCGATCCCGCTTCGACATGAGGTTCGCCAACTCCTCCCAGAAGTGGTGGTCCCCAACCGCGGATTTGATGCCGATCGGGAGGCCCGTCGCGTCGGCCAACTTCTCCACGAAATCCAACATCTCATCGACGGCCCCGAAGGCGGAATGCGTTGCCGGGCTGTACACGGTCTGTCCCACGGGCACGCCCCGAATCGCGGCGATCTCCTTGGTGACCTTGGCCCCGGGAAGCAAACCTCCCAGGCCGGGTTTCGCCCCTTGGCTCAGCTTGATTTCCACGGCGCGCACCGGGTGCGCTTCGACCTGCTCCCGAAAGCGCTCCAGGTCGAATCCACCGGCCTCCGTGCGACAACCGAAGTACCCGGTTCCTATTTGCCAGATCAGGTCGCTTCCATGGAGATGATGTGGCGAAATACCTCCTTCGCCCGTGTTTTGGAGGCACCCCGCGATCCTGCATCCCTGGCTTATGGCGCTCACGGCTGCGCTCGACAGCGAACCGAAGCTCATCGCAGAGATGTTCACGACCGACTCGGGGCGAAAGGCCCGTGCCCGTCCGCGAGCGCCGCCCAGAATCTTGGCACACGGAAGGGGATAGGTATCTGTTCCCGGTGTTCCGTACGCCTCCCCTGCAGCACTGGGCCCGGCACCCATGACCTTGTGTTTGATGATGACGTAGTTCGCCGCCGTCTCGAGTTCGTTGTCGGTCCCGAACCCGAAGTAGTTGTTCTCCTTTTTACTCGATGCGTAGATCCACCTTCGGTGGTCCCGACTGAAGGGCCGCTCCTCGTCGTTGTCCGTGACGATGTACTGCCTCAACTCGGGTCCGATGGATTCCAGTATGTACCGGAAATGCCCAATGAGGGGGAAACTCCGGAGAATGGCGTGGTGCTTCTGGAGGAGGTCGTAGATAACTACGGCCAACAACCCGAGTCCTAGTACCCAGAGCCACATGGCCAATTTCCTGTGGAGGTCGGCGCGATGAACATCTCTTTCATACCCTCCCGAAGGAGCACGTACAAGGCCCCCCTGGAAAAGGGTGTTGGGATACCGCGGGGGCTCGATGCATATTAGGGAGAGCAGGAAAAAGTTGTAGTACCCTGAACTTTTTTTAGGCCGTTATCGTTTTCATGGGCGAAGAGCACAAAGACAAGGCCAAGCCACCTAGCTGGCCGGAATCCAGTGAATATGAGGAGGCCTTATCCGGCGTCCTCGAGGACCAGGTTCGCCGGCAGGAGCTTCGGAGTGCGGCGGCTCCGACGTCCGGACGCTCTCGTCTGCACGCATTCGTCCCGCCTGTCTTGGCGCTCGTTTCGATTTGGCTCTGGGCCTTTCCACCCGCGGCGCTCAGTCCGGTCGTGCCGACTGTCCCGCCCGCCAATCAAGAGGCCGGCCTCCGCATCGAGATGTTCATGCAGTTCAACAACATCCAACGGTATTTGGCGGAGAATGGACGCCTTCCCAGCGACCTCCGGGAAGTGGGCGATGGTAGCGAGGAGGTGCTTTACACCCCGCAGGGCGGAAACACCTTTAGGCTGACCGGCCAGGTCGGAGACATCAGAGTGGACTTCACCTCCAACGAGCCGGTGGAGGATCTCCTTGGCAACGCCATCGCGATCGTTTCGGGGAGGGTGTCGTCACCTTCTCAGGGGGCACCGGCCTCATGATCGGGCGGACCCGGAAGGACCGTAGAGGGGTGACCCTGATCGAGCTCCTGGTGGTCGTGCTGATCGTCAGCATCCTCGCGGCCATCGCGCAGCCCCAACTCACCAGCGTCATCGTCAAAGCGAGGGCCGCAGACGCCATCAGCGACATGCAGGTCGTGCGGGTGGCCCTTTACAACTACCAGTCGGATCAGCAGGCTTGGCCGCCCGACGTGAATCGGGGCATCGTCCCGCCGGGGCTCGATGCGTACCTCCCCGCCGGCTTCGACTTCGAAAAGGAAGACTACACCCTGGACTTCGACAATTGGGGTGGGTCGCCCTTCATGATCGGGGTGACCCTGATCACGTCGGACACGGTTCTCGGAGTCACCTTGTTGGACATGCTGGGCTCGCCCAAGTGGAACTCCGCGGACAAGTACACCTGGGTGATCGAATAGACGAATCCGCCTCGATGGCGGAGTCCGTACACCGCAAACCGCTTGGGTACGCCATCCGCACCCCCTCCGTTTTGTCGGTCGAAGCGCGGGTGTGTAGAATGGGGACACCGATGGCCGTCTCGGACCTGACCGGGGGCCACACCACTATCTAAATTGGCGTCTCAGACCTGGCACTCGTGAGCTTCGTTCACCTCCACACCCACTCTGAATATTCGCTCCTCGACGGAGCCAACCGCCTCACCGACCTTGTCCGGCGGGCCAAAGAATTCGAGATGCCCGGGCTCGCCCTCACCGACCATGGTTGTCTTTTCGGCGCCTGGGCCTTCCACAAGTTGGCCAAGAAGGAGGGGATCAAGCCGATCATCGGCATGGAGGCCTATGTGGCGGCGGGTGATCGACGGGACCGCTCCAAGGCCGGTCAGGGAGAGCGCGCCTACTACCATCTGGTGCTCCTAGCTCGGGATATGGAGGGTTATAAGAACCTGGTGAAGCTTTCCTCCATCGGGTACACGGAGGGCTTCTATCACAAGCCGAGGGTGGACCGGGAGGTCTTGGCGGCCCACGCCGGGGGCATCGTGGTCAGCTCGGCGTGTCTGGCCGGAGAAGTCGCGCGTCACCTCACGGCAAACAACTGGGAGGGCGCCCGCGAGGCCGCCGACTGGTACGCGAACGTCTTCGAGGACCGGTACTACTTGGAGGTCCAGGCGCACGACTCCGAGGGGCAGGCCGAGCTCAACGGGAAAATCTTCAAGCTCGCCGAGGAGATGGGCCTTCCGGTGATCGCGACCAACGACGCCCACTTTCTTCGGGCGGAGGATCACGACGCGCACGACGTGCTGCTCTGCATCGGACTCGGAAAAGACCGAAGCGACACCAGCCGAATGCGCTACGACAAAGGCCTCTATTTCAAGAGCGCACCGGAAATCGCGGAGCGATTTCCGGATCGGCCGGACGTTCTCGAGAACACACTGAAGATCGCGGACGAAGTAAACCTCGGCTTCGAGAAAACGTACCATTTGCCTGCGTTCCCGCTTCCCGACGACCACACCGACGAGAACGATTACCTCGTCTTTCTGGCCACCGAGGGCGCCAAGCAGCGCTATGGAGATCCTCTTCCCGAATCCGTCCAGGAACGACTCGACTACGAGCTGGGAGTCATCACCGAGACGGGGTATGCCGGCTATTTCCTGATCACGTGGGATTTCATCGACTGGGCCCGTCGCCAGGGTATTCCAGTGGGACCGGGCCGGGGGTCGGCCGCCGGTTCGATCGTCGCTTATTCGCTCTGGATCACCAATCTCGATCCTCTGGCTTTCGGCCTCCTCTTCGAGCGTTTTCTGAATCCAGAGCGGATCTCGATGCCCGACATCGACATCGACTTCTGCTATGAGCGGCGGGGCGAGGTCATCGAGTACGTGAAGGAGAAGTACGGGAAACACGCGGTAGGCCAGATCATCACGTTCGGGACCATGAAGTCTCGCGCGGTGATCCGCGACGTGGGCCGGACCCTCGGCATGGAGCCGTCCGAGACCGACCGGATCGCGAAGATGATCCCCAACACGCCGGGGCAGGCCTTCACCGTCGAAGAGGCCATCACCAAGCTCAAAGAGGTGAAGGCCCTCTATGAAGAAGGGGGCCGATACAAGCAGCTCTTCGACTACTCCATGACATTGGAGGGTCTTTCCCGGCACTCATCGGTCCACGCCGCCGGCATCGTGATCGCGCCGGGACCGCTCGACGATTACGTGCCGATCTGTATCCAGACGGGAAAGAGCGGCGCGAACGGAGACGCCTCCGAGGCCATGTTCGTCACCCAGTACGACATGAACTGCCTCGAAGAGGTGGGTATGCTCAAGATGGATTTTCTGGGCCTTAAGACGCTCACGGTCATCCACGACGCCGTTGAGGCGGTCAAGGCCAGAATCGGGGAGCTCCGGCACCCCGAAACCGGTATGGTCTTCGAGTCGATGGAGGACGTGCCCCTGGACGATCCTGCCGTTTACAAGATGCTCGCCTGCGGCGGGACCGCCGGCATTTTCCAGTTCGAGTCGAAGTTGGCGATCGAAAAGCTCCGAGCCATGCGCTGTGACCGTTTCGACGACCTGGTAGCCACCAATGCGCTGATTCGCCCCGGCCCTCTCGACTCGGGCATGGCAGACGCCTACATCCGGAGGAAAACCGGGGGCGAAGAGGTCCGTTACGACCATCCCGACCTGCAGCCGATTCTCGAATCCACGTACGGAATCATCGTGTACCAAGAGCAGGTGATGCGCATCGCCAACGTCCTGGGCGGTTACAACCTGGCCGAGGCCGATGTACTCCGGAAGGCGATGGGCAAGAAGATCGCCTCGCTCATCCGGGAGGAGCTCCGCCAGTTCATCACGAGGGCGGTTGCCAGAGGGGTGGAGAAGCGCGTCGCCGAGAGCCTCGCCGAGCAGATCGAGACCTTTGGACGCTACGGCTTCAACCTCTCCCACTCCTCCGCGTACTCGGTAATCTCCTATCACACCGCCTGGTTGAAGGTGCACTACCCGGCCGAGTTCATGGCGGCCATGCTCTCGGCGGTCGTATCCAACACCGACGACGTGGTCAAGTACATCGGAGAGTGCCGGGAGCTTCCCCGGTATCTGCCCACCCTGGACGATGGCATCGAGGTCCTCGCGCCCGACGTGAACGAGTCCGGCTGGAAATTCACGGCGGTCGGTGAGACGCACATCCGGTTCGGCCTGGGCGCCATCCGTGGAGTGGGGTCGAGCGCGGTCAATTCGATCCTCACCGCGCGTGAAGCCGGCGGGCCCTTCGAGGCGATGTTCGAGTTTTTGGAGCGCGTCGATCTCCGGGCCCTGAACAAGCGTGCCGTCGAGGCCCTCATCGCCGCGGGAGCCCTGGACTCGTTCGGGTACCGGTCACAGCTCCTCGCGGGGCTCGATACTGCCTACTCGGAGATCAGCGCCCGAAAAGCCGAAAAAGAGGCGGGTCAGGCCTCCCTCTTCGACACCGGGGACGCAGCGCTGGAGCGAAAGGATCCCGGCCTTCCGAACGTCCCGGAGTGGCCGGAACAGGAACGGTTGAAGAGAGAGAAGGAAGCGCTGGGCTTTTTCATCTCCGGCCACCCGCTCGACCGGCATGCGGACGTCGTGCGGGCTTTCGATCATGTGAACACTGCGAACTTGAAGGACCATCTCGGAAGGCCGCTCGACCTGGCCTGCGTGGTGACCAAGGTGCAACGGCAGATCTCACGCCGTGACAGCTCCGAGTGGGGCAAGATTACCGTGGAGGACTTTCACGGCACGGCTACGGTCCTGGCCTTCAAAGACAACTGGCAGAAGTGCAAGGAGACGCTTCAACAGGACGCCGTGGTGCTCATCTCCGGCAAGGTGAGCGGGCGCGAGCGCGACGAGGAAGACCCGCCCATTTTTCTCGACGATGCGCTCTTGCTCGAGGGCGTCCCCAACAGCGGCCAGTTGGCCCTTCAGATCGAGTTGCCGATTGGCGTCGAGCTGGACGACGACGTGTTCGCCAGAGCCAAGGAGGTTCTGGTGGCTCACCCAGGAACGGCCCCCGTTGAGCTGCTTCTGGGTAGTGACAACGGGGTCGCGGCCCCGGTCCTGCGGTCGCGGACACTCAAGGCGGACCCCAGCCACGAAACCATCGAGGCACTACGGAAGGTGTTCGGTAAGGCCCGGGTTCGCTTGGTGAGGGTCAGAGGCGCGGCAGATCCGGAGGCTTATTAGAGGAGCCGCTCTGGCTCTTGTCGACATCTACCTTGCAGGATACGGTAGTCTTTGCTTAAACGCACCAACCGGCGGACTCCGCAGGAGATAGACGATGATAGGCCGACTCCGATTACGCTCTCAATCCACGGCCACGCAGGGCCGCATCTTTCTACGGGTCGCCACCTTGGGTCTCTTCGCCGCCCTCTTTGTCCACACCCCGGCGCAGGGGCAAGAGCGCCGCCCGCTCGACCTGGAGGACATGTTTGCCATCAAGAGCGTGGGCGCACCCGCAATCAGCCCCGACGGCGAGTGGATCGCCTATACGGTGAGCGAGACCAGCCTTGAGAATGAGAGCTCCAAAACGCGTGTCTGGATGGTGCCCACGACGGGGGGTGAGGCGATCCCCATGACGGTCGCCGACAGCTCATTGGGGAACCCACAGTGGAGCCCGGACGGAAAGTACCTGTCGTTCACCGCTGACCGGGGCGGAAGCAAGAATCAGGTCTGGGTGCTCGATCGGCGCGGCGGTGAGGCCCGCCAGCTCACCGAGGTCGAGGAGGGCGTGAGCAGCTACCGTTGGTCCCCCGATGGGAGCCACCTCCTCCTGTCCGTGCGAGACGCAAAGCCGGAGGAAACGTGGGCCGAGGGTAGGGAGAACGCTCCCCAGGCGCCCTGGGTGATCGACCGGCTCCAGTTCAAGCGGGACGGCACCGGATACCTCACGGGCAACCGGCATACGCATCTCTACACCTTCGACTTGGCATCCAAGGCCTTAATCCAAATTACGTCAGGGGATTACGACGATTCCCAAGCCACCTGGAGTCCGGACGGACGGCATGTAGCCTTTGTCAGCAACCGGACGGAAGAGCCGGACGGCAATCAGAACTCCGACATCTGGGTGGTCGCCTCCGACAACACGGACGGGGGCCGGACCCTGCGCCAGATTACGAGGAATCCGGGCTCGGATTCCTCTCCCGCGTGGAGCCCTGACGGCGAACGAATCACCTACGTCACCCGCGTGGAGCCCGATTTGATCTGGTACGCAACTCGACACTTGGCCGTAGTCTCCTCGAGCGGTGGCGAACCCAAAGTCTTGACCCGCGCGCTCGATCGCCACGTCAGGAGCCCGCGCTTTTCGGCCGATGGTGAGGCGATCCTATTCCGCTTGGAGGACTCCGGCGAGAACCATCTGGCACGGATCAGCCGCGAGGGTGACGACTTGGAACGGATTGTCCAAGGCCCCTTGAGTGCCGGCTCGTTCGACCTCGGCCCGGGCGGGACCATTGCCGTGCTGGTCGCGACGTTGGACCGACCCAACGAAATCCACGTCCTTTCGGGACGAGACCTCCGCCGGATAACACACACGAACGACCACTTTCTGTCAGGCATCCAGCTCGCCGAGGTGAAGAACGTCCAGTTTCCCTCCCGGGACGGAACGGAAATCGAGGGATTCGTCACGCTCCCGGTGGGTTATCAGGAGGGTGTCCGGTATCCGACGCTCCTGCGCATTCATGGGGGGCCGGTCAGCCAATTTCGGCATGCGTTCAACCTCGAGGCCCAGCTATTCGCCGCAAACGGATACGTGGTCGTGCAAACCAACCCGAGGGGTTCGTCGGGATACGGGCAAGCGTTCTCGTCGGATTTGTGGGCCGAGTGGGGGGTGCGGGACTACGAGGACGTCTTGGCGGGCGTTGATTACGCCATCGAGCAAGGCTGGGCGGATCCGGACCGCTTGGGCGTCGGCGGGTGGTCTTACGGCGGTATCCTCACCGACCACGTGATCACTCAGACGGATCGCTTCGCGGCCGCCATCACGGGCGCCAGCGAAGTGCTCTACATCGCCAACTACGGACACGACCATTACCAGCTCCAGTGGGAGAAGGAGTTGGGCCTGCCGTGGGAGGGGGACAACCGCCAGGCCTGGGAGAACATCAGCCCATTCAACAAGGTCGACCGTGTGACGACGCCTACGCTCATCATGGGCGGGGAGGTGGACTGGAACGTCCCGATCCAGAACAGCGAGCAGCTGTACCAGGCGTTGCGCCGGCTCGGCGTGCCGACGCAGCTCGTCGTCTATCCCGGTCAAGGGCACGGGCTCCGCCCCCCGTCCTATCAAAAGGACCGATTCGAGCGATACCTGGCATGGTACGACCAGTGGGTGAAACCGGGCGTGAAGCCGGTCGCGGACGGGGGTTAGCCGAGGTTCTGACGCACGGGCCGGGTTCACCGTTATCTTTGGCCTTTCCCCGCCGTAACGGGTCGCCCATCCCATGATCACGATCACGCCAGTGCGCCGCGCGCTCGTTCCCATCGATTCGGCCGCGGCCGCACGCATCAGCGCCCCTAACTACGACGAGTTCCAGAGCGACCGGGAAATTTGGGAGCTCCTTCAAGCCCATCCCATGAGTGTGCTGCGTGTAACGATGGCTCATTGCCACGCGGACTCGCCTGAAGCGATCGGCGTTCGGGATTCACCCGAGGCTCTGGCCAAGGCCGGCACTCATATGGAGGAGCTCGAGGCGAGTGACCTGACGGAGGAGGTGGCCGACGTCCTCTGGGTCTACGAGATCGAAGCCCCCAACCGCCCGGACGTGCGCCAGATCGGGCTCGGCGGCATGGCTCGGACCGACGAGATCCGGACGGAGGCGACCCCCACTGGGACCATCATCCGGAACGAAGGAGTCCGTGAGCCGAAGGCGCGTGGCCGGGCAGACCTGATCCAGGCCACCCATGCGATCATCGGCATGGTGAACAACGGCGTGGATGACGCGTCCGGCGATTTCCAGCGCTACCTCGAGGCACATGCGGACGGCACCTCACCGGACTTCGACGTGCGCGATCAACACGGAAACCGGCACCGCGTCTGGATCGTCAGCGACGGGCAGACCATCCAACGCCTCCAGGAGCTCCTCGCCGCGGAGCCGCACGCCTACGTGGCCGACGGGAATCACCGGAGCGCGGCCGCGGCCATGCTCGGATACGAGCATTTCCTGAGCGTCTTCTTCCCCGCTCGCACCATGGGCATCCGGCCGTACAACCGGCTGGTGCACACCCCAGCGCTTCCGACCGATCAGCTGACCGCTGCTATCGGGGAGAAATTCGGACTCGATACCCCCCCCGACGCCGAATTCTACCAGCCGACGGAGACCCATGACATCGGGCTCTACACCCCTGAGCGCGGCTGGCTGCGCCTGCGGCCGCTCCCGGGGACGTTCGATCCCGACGACGCGGCCGAGGCCATCGACTACGGCATCGTCCAGAAAAATCTCTTCGCGCACGTCTTCGGGGTTGCCGACGCGACCGACGAGCGGCTCACCTTTGTCGGCAGCAACAAGGACGCGGCATGGTTACAAGGAGAGGTGGACGAGGGGCGGGCCGGCTACGCGGTCACGCTGCCCGCGGTGACCATGGAAGAATTCATCGAGGTGTGCCGCCAGAACCGGCAAATGCCACCTAAATCGACCTGGTTCGAGCCGAAGGTCCGGAGCGGGCTGGTGATGGCGTTGCTCGACGGAGAAGGCCGCTGAAGACAGGGTTCCTAGGAGCCTTTCTAGGGGACCTCTACAAGAAGACGGGGCCGAGGGGGCTCAGCGTCACGGTGCACCGGCGCCTCGACCTGAGGGCCTGAACTCCGCGAGCGGATCAGGAAGGCACTGAGGTAGGCTACGATCGCGATCAGAGTGAGTGCCTTGAGGCCCAGTGACATCGAGAAGAACTCCAAGAGGCCCCCAGCCACCGCACCCAGCAGGTTCCACCCGAAAGCGATATCAGCGGCGGGACGGACTCGGAAGCGCAGCGCGAAGCATACGGAGGCGAAGAAGATCGGGCCTCCCACCATGAGAACAGACAGCATTAGGCGAACGGCCGTGGAGCGTCCCACCAGGGCCTCCGTCGGAACCAGGTAGGTGGCGAACAGTGCAAGAACGAGCCCGGTGGCTGCCCAAGCAAAGGGGACGGGGCGTAACTCCATGAGCACGGTGCCGATCAAGATCATCGCCAGGATGGCCCCGAAGACGACCGCGCTCGTGAGCCAAGTGGACCCCCACACGAGATTCATCGTGGTCACGAACTTGGTCTCGATCAGGAGGAACGCGACCCCGAAGAGAAACATCTCCCAGTCTACCTCGCGGCGCTTGAGAAGCCCTTCGCGCATCTCACGGGAGCTCACCAGAATCCCGACGACGGCGATGAGGAGGAAGGTGGCCATGAGCGACAGGTAGAATCCCCCGATCCCCCTTTCCCGAAGATACAGGTAAGGCCAATCGTCGGTGGGAAGGTCGAGGGCCGGGAGCGTGACGGTGAAATACGCCTCGACCTCCTCGGGCGTCGCCTGCGAAAGATGCGCAAAAGCGGGCCCCGCCGCATAGATGGTGTTGAAGAGGGCGTAGTTAGCGATCCGCACGGCTGGGAGGACCTCAAAAGTACTGGCGAGCAGGCCCATGAGCCGGGTGTGGATGTACTGCTCGCCGATCATGAAATACAGGAGGAGCCCCCCACCCGGCGTCAGGCGCGAAGCAGCGGCTTCGATCGCCTCGGTCGTGTATATGAAGTTGTCGAGACGCACGCTCGAGAGGGCGGACAAGCGGGTCATCGAATCCAGGGTGCCGAATACGATCAAGTCGTACTTGTACTCGGTGTCCCGCAAGAAGGCGCGCCCATCCTGATTGAACACTTTGACCCTGTCCGAGGCGTACGGACGGTTCGGGTGGTCGCGCCCCATTTCGAGAATAATCGGGTCGATCTCGACGGCGTGTACCTCCGCGAATCCCTCGTCGAGTAACATCGCCACGTCATTGCCCGTACCCGCACCCAGGACGAGCGCTCGATCCTTGGGGCCCCTCATCTGTCGGACCGGCAAGTGATATCCCACACGCGTGAGCGCGTAAGCACCGTCGTCCTCGGAAGAGGGTTGCACCAGGTTGAGCGCACGCTGATGAAGGGACCCGTTGGCGATCACCGCAAACCCGGGCTCATCAGGCGTGGCTATGGCTTCCAAGGCGTAATATGGGCTGTAAGCCGTCGCCCGCTCGGTTGCCTGTACCGCCACCACGATCGCGATCATGACGACACCGTAGTACGCCCAGAGCCGCTTTCTTTCTGCGATCACCACAACCCCGACAACGCCGATGAGGGCGAACCACGTCACCGGCCACGCGCCGATGAACGAGACCACGGCGAAAGCGATGACTCCGAGAAGGGACCCGAGCAGATCGAGGCTGTAGCCCCAAAGTGAGCTCGACTCGCGCCGGAAACGATCCAACCGCTCGCCGACGAACTGTCCCAGCGGGACGAAGGAACACGCCGAAAGTACGAAGAGCAGAATGATGGGCAGGCGAATGCCGTCGATGACCATGGCATCCGGCCCGAGGTCGTAGTAGAGCAGCCAGAGATGCTCGCTCACCGAATCGGCGGTGAACGCAATCTTGCTCAAACCCAGAGCCACGGCGACGACCACGGCCAGCGCGACGGGCCAGAGCCAGAGCATCGACTTCTTTCTCCCCCTCAGGGCTCCGATTCCCAACCCGAGAAATGAGCTGATCAGGATTAGATTCGGGAAGTACGCGATGACCCGGACCTGCACCGGGAGCCAACGAATCAGCGCCAATTCCTGAAACAAGACCACGAAAGAGACCGCCGCGATTTCCAGGCCGGCCCGACGCAGGGATGCGGTCGGATGCAGGGATATGGGGAAATTGTTCATGTCCTCCAATATTTCCCACCCCGAAGCCAGCCTACAAGCTAAATCTACCGTGGCCGGCAGTGTCTCCGGCCGTGTGGCGATTTAACTGAGCGTGTCCCCTGGCCGGCCACCGGCGTCTGCTGCCGGGCCACTGGCAGCTCCTGGGTGAGTCGAGCCGTCCAGCCCCGAGGGCTCCTCTCCGATCACGCTCGTGCTCTCGCTCTCGCCCGCTTCAGACCCGACGGCCGCATAGAGCCGCTTCCCCTCCGACGCATCACGGCCTCGACCTCGTTCACGGACCTTCACCAGGTGGACCGTGGACGAAAGAGCCACCAACACCGCCACAACGAAGCCGACCCGGGAGGCCGTCTCCAAGGATCCCGACATGGGGAGGGAGGCGCCCATCAACACCATCCCGGAGATTCCCTCCAGCACCGTGAGGACCACGCTCAGCGGCGCCGTCACTTTGGCGCGGCTCTTCAACAACGCGGAAAGAGCCGCGAATCCCCCAAAAAGGAAGAGGAGAACAAGCGGTATGAATTCCCTCACGGAAGCCCGACAACCATGGTCCTGCCCTCTTTTTCGGGGCGCGCCAGGACCTTGTAGGCCCTGAACAACGGCGCGCCCGACGAGATCCCACATGGAGCTTCGTCCAATATGGTCCCCTCGCTCGCCGCGGCAAACGCTTTATCCCCGCACCCACCCGGCTTGCCACACCGCGGTCAAGCCGCCAAAGTACCCCCGCCATGACACTCCCTCCTGACCGTCGCCCCGCCTCCAGTGAAGCTTACTGGCGCAAAAATCTCCAGTACCTGGCCATCCTGATGGCCGTATGGTTCGGGATCTCATATGGCGCGGGAATCCTGTTCGTCGAGCCCCTTAACCGTTTCCGCATACCGGGAACCGGCTTCCCACTCGGATTCTGGTTCGCTCAGCAGGGAGCCATCTACGTGTTCGTGGCCTTGATCTTCGCCTACGTGTACCTCATGAACCGCCTGGACCGCGAGTTCGGAGTCGACGAGGACGCCGAGTGAGGAGCGAATTGTGACCGTCCAAGCCTGGACCTTCACGCTGGTAGGGCTTTCCTTCGCCCTCTACATCGGCATCGCCGTCTGGTCCCGAGCTCACTCCACAAAAGAGTTCTACGTAGCAGGCGCTGGCGTCTCCCCGCTGGCGAACGGCATGGCGACCGCTGCGGACTGGATGTCCGCGGCGTCGTTCATATCCATGGCGGGGATCATCTCCTTCAGCGGCTATGACGGGTCCGTGTACCTCATGGGGTGGACCGGTGGGTACGTACTCCTGGCGCTTCTCCTCGCGCCCTACCTCAGAAAGTTCGGTGCCTACACGGTGCCCGACTTCGTGGGGGACCGATACTACTCCCAAACCGCGCGCATCGTGGCCGTGGTGTGCGCCATATTCGTGTCGTTCACTTACGTCGCCGGCCAGATGCGCGGCGTGGGGATCGTCTTCAGCCGCTTCCTCGAGGTGCCCATCGAGCTGGGCGTGCTCATCGGCATGGGGATCGTGTTCTTCTATGCCGTCCTGGGCGGCATGAAAGGCATCACCTATACGCAGGTGGCTCAGTACTGCGTGCTGATTTTCGCTTATCTGGTGCCCGCGATCTTCCTCTCGCTCCTGATCACCGGCAACGTCATCCCTCAGATCGGATTCGGCGGAGTGGACCAAGCGAGCGGGACCTTCCTGCTCGACCGGCTCAACGACCTGCACCGGGACCTGGGTTTCGCTGCGTATACGTCCGGCGAAAAATCCACGAGGGACATCTTCTTTATTACGGCCGCTCTCATGGCGGGGACCGCCGGTCTCCCGCACGTGATCATCCGATTCTACACGGTGCCCAAGGTAAGGGACGCCCGCCTCAGCGTCGGGTATGCCCTGGTATTCATCGCCCTCCTCTATACGGCTGCCCCAGCCGTGGCGGTCTTCGCGCGGACCAACCTGCTGAACACGGTGTCGGAGCAGCCGTACTCGGAGATGCCCGAATGGTTCTCGACCTGGGAGGCAACGGGGCTCATCTCGTTCGATGACCTGAACGGCGATGGCATCATCCAATACGTCGGCCCGAGGGCGCGGGACGCCGCTGGAGCGCCTATCGAGAACGAGCTCACCATCGATCGGGACATCATTGTCCTGGCCAACCCGGAAATCTCGGGCCTTCCCAACTGGGTCATCGGTCTGGTGGCGGCCGGGGCATTGGCCGCCGCCCTGTCGACAGCGGCCGGCCTGCTCCTCGTGGTTTCGTCCGCCGTGAGCCACGACCTTCTCAAGCGCAGCTTCAAACCGGATATCACCGAACGCGGAGAGCTCATTGCAGCCCGCGTCAGTGCCGGGCTCGCCGTGGGGGTGGCGGGTTACCTCGGGATCAATCCGCCGGGGTTCGTAGCTGAGGTCGTCGCGTTCGCGTTCGGGCTCGCGGCGGCTTCCTTCTTTCCGGCCATCATCATGGGAATTTTCTCCAAGCGCATGAATCGCGAGGGTGCCGTCCTGGGGATGATCGCAGGGATTACGTTTACAGCCGCATACATCGTTTACTTCAAGTTCATCAACCCGAGCGCGAACACCGCCGAGTACTGGTGGTTCGGCATCTCCCCCGAAGGGATCGGCACCGTCGGCATGATGCTCAACTTCGCAGTGGCGCTCATCGTCTCCCGCTTCACGCCTCCACCGCCGGCCCACATCACGGATCTGGTGGAGCGCATCCGCGTGCCCCGGGGGTCCGGAGAGGGTCACGGGATCAGCGGGTAGGCAGCTCCCCGCGGATCTCGGAGGCCGGAGGGGCTCGGAAAGATGAAGCTCTAATGCCCCCCCATGCCCCCTCCATAACCTCGCATGCCCCCTCGCATACCTCCGCCGAACGGGTTCGACCCTCTCGCACGCATCCGCTCGAGGAACTCCTCCCGCTGGATCTGGAGCTGAGCCAATCCGATGAGAGCAACCCGATCACCCTCCTCCAAACCGCTCACGACCTCCGTGCGGTCCCAGTCGGTCAATCCGATCATCACCATGCGAGGCTCGATGCTTCCGCCCTCGCCGACCACGAACACGACGGCACGCTTCGTCGCCCGTGCCGGTCCACTCGCATGCTCACCCTGCCCGTGCTGACCGCTTCCAAATCCGCCCCCCCGCATTTCGCCTCTCCGCCCGGGACGACCAAACGGCATCCGAAACGAATTCTGCGAGACGTCTCCGCCACCCTCACTAGCGAACATGCTCCCCACGCGCCCACCACCAGCGAACATACCCTCCATATCGACGGCATCGGCGTCGAGGCCCAGCGCCAACGCAGCGGGCTCGGCATCCTGAGGCAAGACCACGGAGCTGTTCGGAATCAATAGTACTCCCCTGGCCTCACCGGTCTGGATCTCAACGGTCGTGTTCATCCCGGGCCTGAGCAGCCGGGAGCTGTTATCCAGTCGAACGATGAGCGGAAACAGCGTCACGTTCTGCTGAACGACCGCCTGTGGCTCAATTTGATCCACCACTCCGACGAATGTTCGGTCCGGGTAGGCATCCACCCTCACGGAGGTCGTCATTCCCTCCATGATCTCGCCCAGGTCCCGCTCGGTCACGAAAGTCCGCACCTGAATCACGTCCAGGTCGGCCATGACCAGCAGCGTGGTTCCACTCGAGACGTTTTGAGAGGAGGATTGGATGACCTGGCCCTCTTCCACGTTCTTCTCGAGAATCGTGCCGGCCATCGGAGCGCGAATCGTCACATCCCGCAGGCGGAGCTGTGCCAGCTGTACGTTAGTTTGGGCCTTTATGAGCGCGGCCTGGGCGTTGGCGAACTCCAGAGTTCTGCTCTCGTGCTCCTGGGCCGAGATCACGCCTAAATCCAAGAGCTTCTTCGAGCGCTCCGCTTGTGCCTCGGCGATGTCGATGCGTGCCCGTGCCACCTCGATATCGGCGTTCGCTTGATCGGCGAAGTTCCGAACGTCCCGGGGATCGATCTCGGCCAGAAGGGCCCCCGTTTCTACCCGGTCGCCGGTATCGACGTAGAGACGGAGAATCTCGCCCGAGGCCTTGGACGTGACCTCCACCTTCAGAACCGGCTCCACCGTGCCATCAGCCTCAGCGGTGACGATGAGGTCACCGCGTAGCACGGATGTGCTCTGAACGCCCGAGGGGTCTCCGGCTTCGCCGGTTCCGCAAGCGGCGAGCACCGGCAGCAGAAAAGTCGTTAACCGGATCTTCATCATTCGAATGGTAGCCATGGGTTTGCCCCGCTCCTCGTTCAAGAATCCCCCTGCGATCATCCTATCCCGAACATGACCGTAGATGGGAAGTCTATGCAACAAATGGTCGTCCCGCCACAATGCTGGCATCGACGTCGGTATCGGTGGGGAGATTGGCGGTTATTCCATGGGCTCTCCCCAGGGTTGAGGCCCTAGCGAGCCCGCCTTCCACGAGAAGCGCTTTGGTCACCGCCGACCCCGTCCGCCCCCCATACTGCCGTTGGGTGCGTGCTGCTCTCTGATCCAGGTTCTGAACCGCTCACGCTGCTCGGGGGCCAGCACCGCCTCGATCTCCGAGCCCACCGAATCCATCGCCGCACGAAGATTGGGCCTGACGGTCTCCCAGGTGTGTGTCACGTGTCCCTGGTATCGCTCGAGAATGGCACCGACTTCGTTAGCTTGGGCGGGTGTCAAAGAGAGTTCGGCCTGGAGGGCCTCAATCATCTCCATCTGAGCATCTATTGGAGGGTGGGCCGTTTCGCCGGCACGTGTGAGCCACACTCGGTCAAGCGTGACCCCAATCACCCCGCCGAGCACAAGCAGCGAGAACGCCGCCAGAATGGCTCGCCATCGCGGGCTGGGCATCATGGTCGCTCCCCGTACACGATCTCTGGGAGTAAATCTATGATCGACGGCTCCGCCCGGTCGAAGAGGACCCGGGCCGCGAGTGGGTCCTGCGGGGCGATCGCGCGTTCCAGCACTGAAGCAGATCCAGTCTCCGACGCGCTCGTAGGCGCCTGCACGAGCGCTACCGCAGCCCCAATCCCGACGACTGCGGCCGCCAACAAACTATTGCTCACCCAAACGGGGGGAGCCCACCACGCGCTCTGCTGCGTCAACAGGGGGCCTGCGCTATCGAGGATCCTTGTGGCGAGTGCATCCCAATAAGCATCCTCCGCCGGAAGCTGTGACGGTAAACTGGGCAATTGGCTACTCATCATTCTCCTCCTTCACACGAGAACCTTGGTCGGTCGGACGCAGGGACTCGCGTAGGGCCTGCCTGGCACGGTGCAGATGGGTGCGGACCGTGCCGGGAGTGATGCCGAGCATATCCGCAACCTCCACACCCGTGAAGCCCTCCATGTCGCAGAGGCGGAAACACCCCTGCTGCATCTCCGGTAGGCTCTCGATCGCGGCGGACAGGCGCTCACGTATCTCCGCCGAATTGGCGTCATCCAACGGGCTCCGGCGTTTCGTGACGAGCGATTCGGGTAGGGCCACGGTCCGCCACCGCTTTCTTCGCGCCGCCAGGTTTCTACCCAGATTCCGAAGAATGGAAAAAAACCACGGCCGGAAGAGACGGCCCTCGTCGAAGCCGTCCAGTCGCCTGAGTATCCGGTGAAACGTGTCTTGAACGAGGTCCTCCGCGTCCTCTTTTCCATCGGCGAACTCCAGCGCAACGGCCAGCGCGGGTCGCAGGTACCGGCGCACCAGTGCGTCAAACGCCAGTGCGTCTCCGCCCCGTGTGCGTTGGACGAGCTCCTCATCCGGGAGTGACTCGAGGTCACGGCTCACCGGCCCCAGAGCTTGCTCGCCGACGCATGCGAAGCCGAACCCTGCGCAAGATCTCCGGAGCGAGCATATGTGTACGGTCGTCTGATATCCATGACCAGGATCCCCCCTCAGGAGAGCGTGTCACGTGCCCAGCTATCATACGCTCAGTACAAGCGAGACGCCCAAACGTTGACCGCACGAGGCTTTCGCGACGGCACTCCGTCAGACGAGGCGGAAAAACGGAGGTTGCCGCGCACTTTCCGAAGCGCCACGAGTTTCTCTGTCAACGTTTGGCGGGCTCGGATGTACTCCTCGAAATAGAGTTCACGTTTGGGGCTCCCACCACATCCTCGATCCTAGATTTCCGGAGGTTTGACTCAGCCATGGCAAGCACCAACTAGGGCATGAACCTCGCCTCCGCTCTATTTTTCACGGCCTTGTCCTACCCCCCTCTTCAGGCGTCCCCCGCACAGTTCGGCTCGCAACTCGAGGCCACGCGTGTAAGCTCAGCGCCGGTCATCGACGGCGTGCTGGACGAGTCGTTCTGGGCCCGGATACCCGAGGCTACCGGCTTCCGCCAGAGGGAGCCGATGGAGGGTTCCGCCGCAACCGAACGGACCGTCATTCGCATCGCCTATGACGACGCCATGCTCTACCTGGCCGCTGAGCTCTTCGACTCCGAACCCTCGTTGATACGGGCCACCGAGCTACGACGCGACGACACGCTCGATAGTGACGATCGGTTCACAGTGCTTCTCGACACGTTCCACGACCACCGCAATGCGTTCGTCTTTCGGGTGAACCCGCTCGGAACCCGCTTCGATGCCACGGTGCGGGACGAACGTAGCCGCGTGCGTGCCGACTGGGACGAGCAGTGGGAGGCGTCGGCTCGGATTACCGAGGCCGGCTGGGTTGTCGAGATGGCGATCCCATTCAAGATCCTGCGGTTTCAAGGAACGGATGGAGAGCAGGAGTGGGGACTCAACTTCGAGCGTGTGATCAAGCGCCGGAACGAGACGGCCCACTGGGCCGGTTGGAGCCTCGACTACCAGTTCACGAACGTCTCCCAGGCCGGCCACCTGAGCGGACTTGCCGGGATCACCCAAGCCGAGCGCATACGTATACGCCCGTACCTTGTCAGCGGAGTGGAGCGCCTAGGGGCGGTGGCGGCTCCTACGGGAACGGACGGCGTTCTCGAGGTCGGAATCGACGACCTCAAGCTCGCCCTCACCTCGAACCTCACGGCCGACTTTACAGTCAACCCGGACTTTGCCCAGACGGAGGTCGATCAGCAACGCGTGAATCTCACCCGGTTCAGCCTCTTCTTCCCCGAAAAGAGACAGTTTTTTATAGAGGGTGGAGACGCGATGAGGGCCGGCATCAACATGTTGCACTTCGGCCCTCCGCCCTTGGAGCTGTTCTACAGCCGGCGTATCGGCTTGAGTGGTGGGACGCCGCAGTCCATCCTCGGTGGCGGCAAGCTCACGGGAAAAGTCGCGGGGTTCGACATAGGGGTTCTATCGGTTCGTACGGATGACGTCATGGGGCCGCTGGGATCCGACATAATCACGCCGGGTGAGACCTTTGCCGTCGGAAGGATCCGCAAGGAGATCCTCGGGCGTTCTTACATCGGGGGCATTGTTACGAGTCGCGAGGGGGACGGCAGCTACAATCGCGTGGCGGCGGCGGACGCGAACCTGGTGGTCGCCGACCATCTGCAGATCGGAGCCATGCTGGCCCGCTCCTTCGACTCCTCACCCGGCGGGGACGGGTGGGTCAAACACGCTGCGGCCCAATGGCGGGACGATTTCCTTCAGGCGGGATTCACCGTCCTCGATATCTCCGCGGACTTCGATCCCGGCATCGGTTACGTCAGCCGGCGAGAGCGCATGATGGGCGGAAGCTTCTCACTGAGGCCCCGGCCTGCCAGTGAACGGATCAGGCAGCTCGAGTTCTCGCCGAGCCTCGTGTATTTCCACGATGATCAACGCGATCTGCAGACCCGGCGCGCTACCCTGCGCCTGGGCGCGACCCTTGAGAGCGGTGATGTGGTGCGCCTCGACGTGAGAAACCGTGTGGACGTTCTGGAAGCACCCTTCCTCATCTCCCAGGGGGTGACGCTGACCGAGGACCGATACGAATGGACCTCGGTGAACTTGGAGGTTCGGACGTTCAACGGCCGCACCCTGCAGGCGACCGTGAGTGGGGAGGTCGGTAGCTTCTGGAGCGGGACGAAACGCTCACTTTCCCTCAGCGCCACCGCCCGCCCCAACCCGAATCTGTCTCTTCAGCCGAGTTACCGCCTCAACGATGTCGATCTTCCCGAGGGCTCTTTTACAACGCATCTGGTTGGCCTACGGACGAATCTCTCCGTGACCGGGTCGTTCCTCACGTCGGCCTTCCTCCAGTACAACAGTTCGGGAAATCTGGTGGCAATTCAGGTGCGCCTCAACTACATCTTCCGCCAGATCGACAACATCTATCTGGTCTACAACGACACCCGGTTCACGGATGGCGTGTACAAGGGCCTCTCCAACCGCTCGCTCGTTTTCAAGGTCACGTATTCGGTTCACCGATAGGGGAGGTGGCGGATGTTACAGGACTTCCGTTTCGCACTGAGGACACTTCGGAGCAGCCCCGGCTTCACGGTGGTCGTGATGGTGACCCTGGGCCTGGGAATCGGGATCAACACGGCGATCTTCAGCCTGGTCAACGGCGTTCTCCTTCGGCCCCTG
>JADFMD010000258.1 GCA_022564055.1 Gemmatimonadota bacterium | reverse complement strand
TAGCTCCGGACCAACACGCCTCCCAGCGAGTGCGTGACGAAATGCACCTCTTCCGCATGATCCGCACAGCACAGCGCCACCGCGGCCTCGAGCTGATCGATGAGGACTTCCATGGGCTCCGACGTCGATGCATACCCAAAGCTGGTAACGCCGTAGCCGGCATCCTCGAGGCGCGCCACGAGAATCGCCATCGAGGTAGAGGTACGGCGCAGGCCATGCAGGACGATGACGGACTCCGCCCCGTCCGGGGGCGGCGATGACGAGCATCCGGAAAGGACCAGAAGTGCACAGGTCAGTGATTTGAAGAGATGTCTGCTCGTCATCTTGGCCATCTAGCGATCTGCGGGGCTCTCTCTCTACCCTAGGGCGTGGGTAAGTGCTTCAATGCTCTCGTCGAAGGTGCTCGCCGTCACGGTGATCGGAGCTCCGAGGGCCACGTGAATAGTGGAAAAGGGCAGCGGCTGCATCTTTCGATCCCACGAATCGGTTCGAAAGCAGCGGTTCGCTGAAATGCGCATGGGAAGGATCGGCACGCCACTCTGAACGGCCATGTGAAGCACGCCTTTCTTCAGTGTTCGCGGCGGTCCCTTCGGACCGTCCGGAGTGACGAACGTCGAGTACCCTTTCTTGAGGTAACTCACGATCTCCTCCGCGGCTCCGCGACGGCCGTTCCCCGTCGATGAAGGCACGAGTTTCTGTACGCCGACCAAACTCAAGAGGACCCAAACCGGCTTCGTATACCAGTCCGAGTGCACGATCCAGGCGTGCGGGCGCTGCCGTAAATAGGCTGGAAGACGCGGCACCCATGTTTCGACCGACAGGGGGCCGGACTCATGCCACTGGCAAAGAATGAAGTTCGAGCCGTTCGGCACGTTTTCGGCGCCCGTAACTCGGATCCTCAGGGTCAGTCGGAGCAGCAGTATGTAGATGAACCAGAGCCCCCCCCCAACGTACCCGTAGACCAAGAACGGAATTCGGAGTTTGAGAGGGACGTTGTCTACCCGATATCGTCTGAACAGTGGTTGATCCTCCGACCGGTGGCTTGGCGCGGGGACTGGTAGCCTGCGTAGGCGTACTACCGCAAGGCGTGAGGGGGTTCACGCCCGTGGGCTACCTCGTGCCGTCCACCGCAGCCGTCGGCTCGCGGCCCGGAAAGACCTCCTGGAAGACGGTGCCGAAACGGGGGTCACCGTACAGGGCACGGAATCGGGGAACGCCCCGGATCCCCGGCAGCATAGTGTCGCGATCAGCCAGCGCTTGTTCGAGATAGTCGAGGGCGCGCTCCACGTCACCGGTCAGCGACAGGGCCGCCGCACGCAACTTGAGATATGCTCGTCCCCAGAGCGGGCCACCAGATCGGCCGCCACCCGGGCCACCTCGTCCTCGCGTCCGGCGGCATGAAGGACGTTGCAGGCCGTGAGCTCTGCGATAGGCTTATCGCTGCCTTGTATCGCCTGACCGACGTGTGCGAGACGACGTCGAGGGCCCCGATGTGCACGATCTGCGCAAGTTAATGTCCTCAGTCATCCCGTCGCTGAAGTACTCGTTCTCCGACGAGTCGCTCATGTTCGCGAAGGGGAGTACGGCGATGGAGGTGAGCGGCGCGGACACGGCCTGGGACGTCTCCGCGGAGACGTTTGGGACACCCGGCGCGGTGGCCGTCCTGTTCCAATATTCGATCGACCCATTCAAGCGGCTTTTCGATAGTAATGGCTGAGGATTCCTCCCAGCCGTTCCTGTCGAACGACAGGCCCTAGGGCGGGTTCTGGAACCCCCTCGATCGGCCGGTTGCCGAGGCCCTGGTGGCACCGCTCCAACTGATAATGCTCCAGGTAGTTCGCAATCGCTCGCCGTAGGTGCCGCTCACCGAGCATGACCATCCGGTCGAGGCACTCCGACTTGATCGAGAGGACGAAGCGCTCCGCGTAGGCGTTCAGATTCGGACTCTTCGCAGGCAATCGCACATGCGCCACGCCCGCGTAGCCGAGGATTTCGTGGAAGTCCCGTGTGTAGAGCGGGTCC